>CAZWQJ010000270.1:0-3849 GCA_964635825.1 uncultured Victivallales bacterium
TCGCTTTATTACAATGTCGTACATGATGAAGCTGGCCATGGATGCGGACTGCCTGATCAAGCTCACGAAGGCTGGGCTCAAGGAAACCGTTTGCGCCGAGTGGCGTGTGTCTATTCCACCCACCGTGCGCCGCGAGACGATTCTCGCGGCACCCCATCGGCCTGACGCGGTCCGCATCCGTGCAAACATCGAAGCCGGCCGCGTCCTGGTCCGCGCCAGGGGCCTGTCCGCGCGCCGCGGGGAAGATGCCGTACTCGCCCTTTTTCAATCCGGTGGGTTTGACGCCATCGCCACTGACGACCGCCGATTCATCCGCCAGCTGCGGGGCCTTGGCATCCCTTACATGGTCCCCGCCGTCATCGTCGTGCGAATGCGGCTGGATGGGATCGTGTCCGCGCAAGCGGCTGCTGATGCGCTTAACGCCCTGCGTCCGCACATCGCCGCCGATGAATATGCAGTGGCCTTGCTCATGCTGAGCACCGGAGAGACCCCATGACAACGAAGACAATTCGGCTACCCGACAAGCTAATGGCCGCCGTGCGCGATCTCGGGATGGACGAACACCTGGATGACGCCACCGCCATGCGCAAATTGCTTCAACTCGGCTACGAGCGCCACCTCGCTGACCGCTACCGCGCTGGCGCCATCACCATCCGCACCGTCGCTCGCTGTCAGGAATTGTCCATTGGCGATGCCCTCGATCTGATGCAGCGTCTCGGAATCCCCGGCAATGTAACAGCCGACGATACGCTCGCCTCCCTGCAATCACTGCCGAAGAGGAAGCCATCGCGGCCATCGTGACCGCCGACGCCTGGACCACGGATTGGATGGATTGCACGGATATATAGAGGGCCAAACTTACGACAAACCCCTCGCATCCGAAACCAACTCTCGCCCACGATCTCGCCATCGACCCGCTCCCCCGGCGGGTCGATTGGCGAGGGCAACCGTGGAGCGCGTTTGGACGCCCCGAGTTCGCGAGGGGATGGGAAAACGGACGCGCTCCACCGTCCGCGCCGCAACCGCATGCCGCCACCATCAAACCGTATACGTCGAGGCCGCCGTCTTTCCGCCCTGGCCCGTCCAGTCCGTGTGGAAGAACTCGCCGCGCGGCTTGTCCGTGCGCTCGTACGTGTGCGCACCAAAGTAGTCGCGCTGCGCCTGCAGCAGGTTCGCCGGCAACCGCTCGCACCGGTACGAATCGTAGTAGTTCAGCGCCGTCCCCATCGCCGGCACCGGAATCCCCAACTTCACCGCCGTGCGAATCACGTTGCGCCAGGCCGACTGCGCCTTCGCCACCACCTTGCGGAAGTACGGATCCAACAGCAGATTCGCCAGCTCCGGACGCTTGTCGAACGCCTTCTTGATCTCGCCCAGGAACTGCGCCCGAATGATGCAGCCGCCGCGCCACATCAGCGCAATCTCGCCAAACTTCAGCTCCCACTTGTATTCCACCGACGCCGCCCGCAGCAGTTGGAACCCCTGCGCGTACGAGCAGATCTTCGACGCATACACCGCCTCGCACAACTGCTTCAGGAAGCGGGCGCGGTCACCGCTGAAACGCGCGCGCGGCCCCTTGAGCACCTTCGCCGCCGCCACGCGCTCATCCTTGATCGCCGAGAGGCAGCGCGCAAACACGGCCTCCGTAATCTGAGGCGTGCCGATGCCCAGGTCCAGCGCCGCCACCGAAGTCCACTTGCCCGTGCCCTTCTGGCCCGCCGTGTCGAGAATCAGATCCACCATCGGGCGGCCCGTCTCCGGATCCTGCTTCGCCAGAATGTCGCGCGTGATCTCAATCAGGTACGAATCCAGCACGCCCGCATTCCACTCCGCAAACACCGTATGCATCTCGGCCGCGCTCATGCCCAGCCCCTGCGCCATCAGATGGTAGGCCTCGCAGATCAACTGCATGTCGCCGTACTCAATCCCGTTGTGCACCATCTTCACGAAGTGCCCGGCCCCATCCGACCCCACCCACTCGCAGCACGGCGATCCATCCGAAACCTTCGCCGCAATCGCCTGGAAAATCGGCTTCACGTGCGGCCACGCCGCCGGATTCCCACCCGGCATGATCGACGGGCCGTTGAGCGCACCCTCCTCGCCGCCCGATACCCCCGTCCCCACAAACAGCAACCCCTTCGCCTGCAATTCCCGCGTCCGCCGAACCGTGTCCGGGAAATGGCTGTTGCCACCGTCGATGATGATGTCGCCCGCACTCAGATGCGGCGCGATCAGCGCGATGAACTCATCCACCGCCTTGCCCGCCTTCACCATCAACATCACCCGCCGCGGCGCTTTCAACGACGCCACCAACTCCTCCACACTCTTCGCTCCCACGATCCGCTTGCCCTTGGCGCGGCCACCCACAAAATCGTCAACCTTGCTCACCGTGCGGTTGAAGCACGCCACCGTGAAACCCTTGCTCTCCATGTTCAGAATGAGGTTCTCCCCCATCACCGCCAACCCCACCACCCCAATGTCTGCCTGTTGCATAGCCATGTCTCCTTTAAGAGGACCGTAGGACCGTAGCCGTTCTTTCTATACTCGCGACAGACGTCATGTCCTCCTGGAGCGGAACGGCTGCGCCGTTCCGGCCGGCGCCGCTCCGAGGTCGTCGTGGACTTCTCTCGCTGTGTACAGAACTCCCGGCGGACCGGACGGAGCCGGCCCCTCCACCGCAAAGCCCAGTATCGGCTTCATCCATGGAGGGCCGACCTCCGTGTCGGCCGGTTTTTCAATGGGCGGCTACGACCCTAGGACTCATTGATCTCGTTTCGCCTGCTTCTTGCAGCCCAACCAAGGCTGCGAACGTTTGATTCATTTCCACGGTCAGAGCTTCGTACTCATGCGATCGATAAGGGCCCAAGTTCCCAATGCCCTCTTCCTCTAGATCCCGCTAAACGCCGAGAACCCGCCATCCACCGGCACCACCACGCCGGTCACAAACGCCGACCCTTCCGAAACCAGCCACAGCAGCGTCCCCGTCAGGTCTTCCGGCTCGCCAAACCGACGCAGCGGCGTGTGCGTGATGATGCGATCCCCGCGCGGCGTGAGCCCACCCTTGCCGTCCGTCAGCAGGGCGCGATTCTGGTCCGTTATGAAAAATCCGGGTGCCAGCGCGTTGACGCGAATGTTCACCTGCGACAGGTGCACCGCCAGCCACTGCGTGAAATTGCTGACCGCCGCCTTCGCTCCGCTGTACGCCGGAATCTTCGTCAGCGGCTTGAAAGCGTTCATCGACGAGATGTTCACGACAACGCCCTGCTTGCGCGCGGCCATGCCCTTCGTGAACACCTGGCAGGGCAGCAACGTCCCCAAAAAGTTGAGGTTGAACACAAACCCGATGCCCGCCGGATCGAGATCGAAAAACGTCGTCGTGCTGCCGGCCGGCGCCGTCAGGTCCGCCGGATCGAAATATTCTTTGCTCGTGGTCCCCTTGGGGTGGTTGCCGCCCGCGCCATTGACGAGAATGTCCACCGGCCCCAGCTCGCGCTCAATGCGTGCCAGCGCCTCCTCCAGGCTCGGCTTCTCCAGCACGTTGCACGCCACGCCGATGGCCGTGCCGCCGCCCGCGCGCACCTCCGCCGCCACCTTGTCCGCCGCTTCCTGCCGCAGATCGCACACCGCCACCCGCGCCCCGCAGCCGGCCATCGCCTTCGCCATCGTGCTGCACAGCACGCCGCCGCCACCCGTGATCACCGCCGTCTTGCCCGCCAGATTCACTGTCGCCATGTCACTCCCCGTCCGTTCGAGGTTTGAAATCACCCACCCGCACCACCAGCCCCGCTCTCCCTCTCTGGATTTGAGCGTGACAGCATACCCCCACCCCCGCGCCCCCTGCAAGCGCGC
>CAZWQJ010000270.1:3949-5579 GCA_964635825.1 uncultured Victivallales bacterium
TTCCACACCAGCACGCTCGGCACTTGATCCGCCTTCATCTCCAACAGCGTCTCCTGCACGACCCGCAGATGATCCTCCACGTGCGGATGCGACGTCTCCGCCACGATCAGCAGCAGATCGGATTGCGCCGCCACCTCCAGCGTGGACCGGAACGACGCCACCAGCCCGTGCGGCAGGTGACGGATGAAACCCACCGTGTCCGCCAGCAGCGCCGGCCGCTCCGGCGCCAGGTAGACCAGCCGCGTCTTCGTGTCGAGAGTCGCAAAGAGCCGGTCATCCACGTACGCATCCGCGTGCGTAAATGCATTCAGCAGCGTGGACTTGCCCGCGTTTGTGTACCCCACCAGCGACACCATCGGCCACGGCCGCCGCACCCGCGTGCGCTGGCGCCGCGCCGTGATCGCATCGATCTTGCGCTTGAGTTCGCGGATCCGCTGCCGCATCGGCTCGTTGCGCAGTTGCAGCGGGCTCTCGCCGGGACCCTTCATGCCGATCCCGCCCTTGAACCGGCTCTGCTTCTCCGAAACCGGCAGCCGCGAAATCAAATACTGCAGCTGCGCCAACTCCACCTGGATCTGCGCCTCCGCCGACTTCGCCCGACTCGCAAAGATCTGAAGAATCAACTCGGTCCGGTCGATGACCTTGATCCCCAGCGCCAGATCCAGATTGTTCACTTGCAGCGGCGTCAGATCGTTGTCGAAGATCACCACATTCGCGCGCGCTTCGCGGCAGGCCAGTTGCACATCCGCCAGCTTGCCTTCGCCGATCAGCAACCCCGGCGCCGGCTGCGGCCGACGCTGCATGATGCTCCCGACCACCTGCGCCCCCGCCGTATCCGCCAACCGCTCCAGCTCCGCCAGCGAGTCCGCCGCCTCCGCCCGGTCGCGCCGCCCCAGCACGACCTGCACCAGCAGCGCCCGCTCCGCCACCACACTAGATGACAACCGACGTTTCATGGCAGCAATGGAACCGCAGATGCACGCAGATGAACGCAGATCGAAGAGCCCCTTGCGCTCCATTTCATCCGAAATCTGCGTCTATCGGCGTTCATCAGCGGTTCCACTTCTTCTCTTTGCCTAATGTCGATCCGCCCGCTTCGGCCGGCGCGCACTCAGCAGCATCTTCGGCTTGCGTACGCCCACACTCTCGCGCCGCAGCTCCTTGCGCGTCTTCACCGTCGGCCCCTTCTGCCACTGCCGGTACTCCGCCAGCAGCGCCTCATTCCCATGCCCCGCACACCGCCGCCCCCCGCGCCACTGATCCCGCGGCGACGCATATTCCCAGCAGCTCGCCCCCAGATTCAGCGCACACGCATGACACTTCCGAACCGGCTTCCCGTGGCGTTGCATCCCCCATTCTACCGCCCCCCTCCCAAAATCACAGCCGCTTTCTCCGCCACAGGTGATCAGTGGTGCCCCGGCCGCTCCGCGGGCGGGCTGACTCCACGAGACCACCCCCTCATCCTCGTCCTCGTCCTCGAAAACCCATGATCGCTCACCGCTCAACACCCAGCTCCGAATTCTCCGAACTTGAGCGTTGAGCGTTATCCGCGTCCGTGCATTGCGTCCGTGCATTGCGTCCGTGCATTCGACACGCCAACACATTGGATAGCAAGGTCTTACACCACGAA
>CAZWQJ010000271.1:0-5567 GCA_964635825.1 uncultured Victivallales bacterium
TGGCCCGCTCACGCGGGTCCGGCAGGACCGCGACATCCCTGCCTTCGTTACCTTCTGTTCAAACCCTATTCCGGCGTGGTTGTGCCGACAGAGGGTCACGCCTGAACATTGAACTATTGGTTCGCGCGGGCGGCGACATGCCAATAATCCAGACGTGACCCCATGAATGCCCGATTCCTCGACACCATCCGTGCCATCCGTCTCATCCGTGGTCACTCCGCATCCGCCACCGCCGCCCCACCCACGAGTCCGCCAACGTACTCTCCCCAATCACAAAATCACTCAATCCCCCGATCACTAAATCTCTTGCACCTCGCCCGCACTGCGCTAAAGTCAATCCCCTCTTAACAGGAGGAGATTCGCCATCATGCCCATGACGCACAAGCAGCGCTTTCTGAATGCACTCAACCGCCAGCCTGTCGACCTGCTGCCCCGCGGCGATGGTCTCTGGGGCGAGACCACCCGCAAGTACATCGCCCAGGGCCTCCTCAAGGAGGGCGAAGACCACGTCCAGCACTTCGACATGAGCTGGCGCAGCGGCGGCTGGCTCAACAGCCTCGCCGACCTCGCATTCAAGGACCAGATCCTCGAAGAAACCACCGAGTGGAAGCTCGTCCTGAATGGCAATGGCTCCTCCCTGAAGTGGTGGAAGACCCACTCCGGCACGCCCGAGCACGTCGACTTCAAGGTCAAGGAGCGTAAGGCCTGGGAAGCCCTCATCAAGCCGCACCTGCTGCAGGTCGACCGCCGCCGCATCCCCTTCGAGAGCTACCGCGACGCCCGCGCCCGCGCCCACGTCGAAAAACGCGCATTCGTCTGGGCCGGCGTCGCCCCCTTCGAACAGATGCACCCCGTCTGCGGCCACGAGTACATGCTCATGGGCATGGCCGAAGATCCCGAGTGGGTCCTCGATATGGTCATGACCTACGCCCGCTTCACCATCATGCACCTCGAGGCCCTCTTCGCCGAGGAAGGCCTCCCCGATGCCTTCTGGTTCTATGAGGACATGGGCTTCAAGCAACGCCCATTCATGTCGCCCGGCATGTACGCCGAGCTCGTCCAGCCCGGCCATGCCCTGCTCTTCGACTACGCCCACGCCAAGGGACGCAAAGTCATCGTCCACTCCTGCGGCTGCGTCGAAAAACTCGTCCCCGGCCTCATCGAAGCCGGCATGGACTGCCTCCAGGCCATGGAGGTCAAGGCCGGTATGGACATGCCCCGCCTCGCCAAACTCCACGGCGACCGCATCACCTTCTGCGGCAACCTCGATATCCGCATCGTCGGCTCCAACGACCGCCAGGCCATCGACGCCGAACTCGAACGCAAAATCCTACCCGTCCTCCAGATGGGCAGCGGCTTCATCGTCCACTCCGACCACTCCATCCCACCCGAAGTCGACCACGATACCCTCCAGTACTTCTTCGACGCCGGCAGCCGCATGGCCCAACGCGTCTGGCCGGAATTATCCAAGGGTTGATCATCCCAATCGGCGCGTACTAAAGCGCCGAATCCAATCCTAATCCTAATCGTCATCATAATCGTAATCCATTCCATACGAAGAGATTACGAGTACGATTAGGATTAAGATTAAGATCAGGATGGAAGTACGCCCTTAACCAAGCACCATTCTGGTATGGCCCGCGCGTGACAACGCCTCAGGCGACACTTGCATTCGCCCTCGGACCGCCTAGTATCCCTGCTTTCGCCACCGCAACAACGAAGGAGCGCCCCATGTCCACGCCCATCCGCGTCACCGTCTGGAATGAGTTCGAGCACGAGAAGAAGCACGAGCGCGTGCGCCGCGTCTATCCCGACGGCATTCACCAGGCCATCGCCAAGGGCCTCGCCCCCGCCGCCGATCTCGCCATCCGCACCGCCACCCTCGACCAACCCGAGCATGGCCTCACGCAGGAAGTCGTCGACAACACCGACGTGCTCATCTGGTGGGGGCACATGGCCCATGGCAAGGTCGACGACGCCATCGCCGAGCGCGTCCACAAGCGCGTACTCGAGGGCATGGGCATCATCGTGCTTCACTCCGGCCACTACTCGAAGATCTTCAAGCGCCTCATGGGCACCACCTGCTCGCTGAAGTGGCGCGAGGCCGGCGAACGGGAACGCCTCTGGAACGTCGCCCCGCACCACCCGATCACCGAAGGCCTCGGCGAATACTTCGAACTCCCCCACACCGAAATGTACGGCGAACCCTTCGGCATCCCCACGCCCGACGAGCTGATCTTCATCTCCTGGTTCGAGGGCGGCGAGGTCTTCCGCAGCGGCGCCTGCTGGCAGCGCGGCAACGGACGCGTCTTCTACTTCCGCCCCGGCCACGAAACCTACCCCATCTACTACGATACCAACGTGCTCAAGGTGATCACCAACGCCGTCCGCTGGGCTCGCCCCACCGTCCGCATCGCGGACAAATGCCCGAACTCCAAGCCGCTCGAAACCATCCACTCGACCGATCCCGCCAAGGACTAGCACCCACACGCGCAAAGGAAGCCCCTTCGCTTCCTTTGCTTCCTTCTGTTCAAATCCTCTTCGGTTGCGGCTGCGCCGCGCTGGGTCCTTCGTGGTGAACCTCTTTCCCCCCGCTCTTACCGTGGGCTCCCCCGCGCGCCGCCGCATGGCCGTCATCATCGCCACCAGCATCGCGTTCTACTTCTTTGCCGCCGGACTCGACGTGCTCCTCCCGCTCTGGGCCACCGGACGACTGGGCCTGACCGCCGGCGATTGGGCCAACCTGCGCTCCCTGCGCTTCGTCGGCGCCCTCATCGGCACCATTCTCCTCGGCGCCGGCGCCGACCGCTTCGGCCAGCGCATCGTCGCCATCGTCGTCATGCTGGCCGCCGCCGTCACCACCGCCCTCCTGTGCCTGCCGCACGCCGCCTTGCTCTGGATGCTCATGCCCGTGCTCGGTGCGCTCATCAGCACGTCGTTCGTCTCCTTGAACACCCTGACGCAGGATGTGTCCACCACACGCCAAGGCCTGGCGAACGCACTCTACCGCAGCGTCGGCGCCGGCATCGCCGCCCCAGCCCCCGCCCTGGTCACGTGGATCGGCCGCAGTCCCGCAGGCTACGCCGGCGCCTTCCTCGTCATCGCCTCCTGCGTCGCCGTGGCCGCCCTCTGCATGCGCGCCTACCCCGTCGCCGTCGCACCCGCTCCCTTCGCCGGCTGGCGCCAGGAATGGCGCTCACTCCGAAGGGTCTACCACGCGCCCCTCCACAACCGCGACCTCATGCGCATGATCGTCCTCTCCCTCGTCCTGCACGCCTTCCTCTCCGCCCCCGCCACCTTCATGGTCGTGCGCTTCAGCCTGCAGCTCGGACAGAACGATCAACAGATTGGCGCCCTCTGCTCCATCGCCGCCCTCTGCGCCTTCGCCGCCACCGCCACCTCCGGCCTCTGGCTCGACCGCGTCCCGCTGCGCCTCGTCACCGCCGCCGGCAGCATCACCGCCGCACTCTGCGGATTGATCCTCGGCCTCACCGATCGCGTCTGGCTCTCCGCCGCCGCCTTCGCCGCCAACACGGCCTTGGTGACGATGCTCTTCTCCCCGCTCAGCATGTGGCTCAGTCGCACCGCCGGTGCCCACGCGCGCGCCGGGGCCTTCGCCGTACACAAAATGGTGGGAACCAGCGCACTCGCCATCGCCGCACTTGCGTTCGCCGGGCTCGAACGCGTCTGGGGAATCCGCCCCGTACTCCTGCTCTGCGGCGCCGTCAGCCTCGTCCTTGCCAGCGGTTTCCTGCTCCTACCCGAGCCGCCCACCCTCCCCAATTGCGGAACCTTTCCGATCCGATGGAGGGCGAGACTCCGGCGAGCCGCATTTCTCGACAGGCTGCCAGCTGCCCGTTGAAAACGCATTGCGGAGCGGCGCGGGTGGCACCGCGCCCTCCCAAAATGGCATGAATTTTACGGCTGGGAGGGCCGGGTGCCACCCCGGCCGCGATTTTCAACAGGCGGCCAGGGTAGGGCGAACCCTCCGGGTGAGCCGCTCTTTTCAGCCATGCCCGCCACACGCCCGCCGCCGCTTCACCGCCGCCAGTGCCGGTCGGCAAAATCGCAGTAGCGCTCCCAATCGTAGTCCGTGACCCCATGCGCACCCGTGCGTAGATGATAGGCCAACGTGCCCAGGCTGGGCGTCTCGGGAACCGGTTGTTCGCGCACCCCCAGCCCATCCGTCCCCAACAACCGGTAGACCGGATCCGCATGCCGCAACGCCAGGAACTCGCCACGCGGGTCCGCCCACGTGTCCGCCGTCGCGCTGGCCACATACAACGGGCGCGGCGCGATCAGCGCCAGCAACTCGTGCTGATCCACCGGCAGCCCCTCCTCCCGATCGTCGTAGCGCCGGAAATTCGCACAGAACCAATGTGGAAATTGCGCGTTGATCCGCGCCACCGTCTCGCCATAGTCGCGTCGACTCAAGGCCGCGCCACCACAGCCGGAGTTGTTGGCGATCACCATCGCGAAGCGCGTATCCTGCGCCCCCGCCCACAGCGCCGTCTTGCCCAGGCGCGAGTGCCCCATCGCCGCCACCCGCGTCGCATCGATGTCCCCATCGGTCTCCAGGTAGTCCAGGATCCGGCTCATGCCCCACGCCCAGGCCCCGATCGCGCCCCATGAATCCCCGCGTCGCCCGCTTCCGACAGCATCGAAGAGCGGGTGCACCCCGTTGCGAAACCGGTCGTCCACATCCGGATCCAAATCGCCATAGTAGGCCGTCACCACCGCGTACCCGCGACCCAGCACCCGCTCCACACCGCCTTGCTCCGCTTTGATCCCCCGCCCCGCTTCCGTCGCCCGGTGGTCGTTCGTCGCCCCATCCCCCCACTCCCCCATCCAGCCGCACGGGATATCTATACCCGAGTCGGCATGCATGGAATGATTGCCGCGGAAGTTCAACGACAGAAACGCCGGCACCGGATGCGGCACCGCGTTCGGCACGTACAGCAGCGCATGCACATCGACCTGCGCCCCCGCGTTCCCCAGCGCCAGCGTCAACTGCTTGCGCGTGGCCAGTCCGCCCAGCGCCCCCGTCTCGACTCCCGTCACCCGATAAGCCACCTGCTGCGGTCGCCCCGGCATGCGCCCATAGACGTGCTCTTCAAACAACGCCAGCAACTCCGCCCGACGCCGACCCCAGTCCGCCGCCGTCCGCACCGGGCTCCCATCCGCAAACACCAGCGGATCCGGCAGCGTGTAGGCGCCCACCTTCGCTTCGTCATAATTAACCGGCCTAGGATCCGCCATACCCACCTCCCCCATCCCCATCACCGCCAACACCCCCATCCCAACCTTCAATACTCGCCAATCATCATTCGTCAATCTGCGGTTCTCCTGAGGATGACCAACCCGGCGGCTTCGGAAATTTCACCGCCACGGCCCAGCATACCACCCCCCCCCCTCACTCAAGCGCCGCCAACTCCGTTCCGAAAGTTGCCCCGGGCGCTCCGCGCAAGGGCGCATCCATGATCATCGCCTCCGTTCCTAAGGCGGGCTATCACCCGCAACCCAATGAACGTCGAACATCCAACATCGAACGCCGAACATCGAAGTCC
>CAZWQJ010000272.1:0-5547 GCA_964635825.1 uncultured Victivallales bacterium
GCAGCGCGACCGGCAATTCCCGCCAGTGAATGAGGTCGCGCGAGACGGCGTGGCCGATGGATTCGTTGTCCGCCTCGGGCCGGGCGCTGCCGGGCCGGCGCACCTGGAGATGAAACATGTGGACCTCGTCCCCTACAGGGAGAAACCAGGTGTCCCAGTGATACATGCCCGCGGCGTGGTAATGTTCCGCACTCCGCTCCACCCGCTCTTCGCCCACGATCGTCATAATGAGGAACTGCTCAATCAAGTTCTTGCAACAAACAAATCGTTGCACGTCGTTTCAGAGAAGTCGATGGCTTCTTTGTTCCAACACGTTCCCGGAAGAATGAGGCAAGAGGACGGAGCAAATGGGGCGATTCAGCCGCCATCACGTCTGCCAAGTGGTCCTTCACGTACTGGGTTGTCGTACCGCCGACAGCGCAATTGACCACCCTGTGACTAGGAGCGACATCCTCAGCGGCCGCGGTCGGCACCCCCACTTGCGGCTCGACCCTCACCAACGGCATGCGGTATAAGTGCGCTGTGTGCTGAGGTCTCACACCCATGAACCGATCGCTCCCCAACATTCTGCTCATCACCTCCGACCAGCAACACTACGCTACGCTGGGCGTCGCCAATCCCCGGATCCGCACGCCGGCCCTGGACCGGCTGTGCCGCGAAGGGACGCGGTTCACGCGCGCGTATTGCCCCAACCCGACCTGTACCCCTACGCGGGCCAGCATCATCACGGGAGTGTACCCTTCGCAGCACGGGGCCTGGAGCCTTGGCACCAAGCTCTTTGAGGATGTACCGACCCTTGGCGACATGCTGGCCCGCCTGGGTTATCAGACGTCACTGGTCGGCAAGGCCCACTTCCAGCCGCTGGCTTCCAGGCCCGGCCTGGAATCCATCGAATGCCAACCGACGCTGCGCGATCTGGATTTTTGGCGCCGGTTTCACGGTCCGTGGTACGGATTTCAACACGTGGAAACGGCGCGCATGCACGGGACCGAGGCCCACGCCGGCGGGCACTACGCCGTATGGCTGGAGGAACAGGGTTTCAAGCAGTGGCGCGACTACTTCGAGGACTACCCGCCCAACGAGGAGAAGGCCCAACGCCTGCGCAGCGATCGTCATTGGGCTTTGCCGGAGGAGTTCCACTATACCCACTGGACCGGTGAGCGAACGATTGCGCAGATCGAGCGGGCACAGCGGGACGGCCAGCCTTTCTTCTGCTGGTCGAGTTTCCACGACCCCCATCCACCCTATGTGGTTTCCGAGCCATGGGCCAGTATGTACGATCCAGAGGCCATGATTCCCGGCACGCTCGATCCCGGCGAGCACGCCGGCAACCCGCCGCACTTCGGGCTGACGCAGGAAAGCCAGCCGGACTTCTCCAGGGTCTTCCCCGGCGACACCTGGCTGCACGGCGCCGGCTCACATCTGCGTACGCCGGACGAACTGAAGAAGGACCAGGCGTGCTACTACGGCATGGTCAGCTTTATGGACCGGGAGATCGGGCGAATTCTGGGACGTCTGGACGACATGGGCCTGGCCGACACCACGCTGATCGTCTTCTCCACCGACCACGGCCACTTTCTCGGGCAGCACGGCTTGACCGAGAAGCCGCTGCATCACTACGAGGACATGATCCGCGTGCCGTTCCTCGTACGCTGGCCCGGCCGCGTGCCGGCCGGCGCGACCAGCACGGCGCTGCAGAACCTGGTCGATCTGACGCCGACCTTTCTGACGGCGGCGGGCCAGGAGATCCCCGGCGCCATGACCGGCGTCAGTCAGCTGCCGGCCTGGTGCGAAGGTCACCCGGTGCGGCGCTATTCGATCACGGAGAACCACCACGGCACGCATACGTGTCACCTGCGTTCATTCGTGACGGATCGGTACAAAATCACCGTTTATCGCGCCATGGACCACGGCGAACTGTTCGACCTGCAGGCGGATCCGGAGGAGCGGCGCAATTTGTGGCACGCGCCGGAGGCTGCCGCTCTGAAGAGCGAACTGCTGTTGCGCTTCATGCAGGCGACGCTGGAGACCGAGCCCATGCGCATGCCCCGCATCTGGTGGGCCTGACTTGGAAACAATTCCAATTGTGGAAAATCCCTATTCTCGGAGCAGAATGATGCGCAGGCCCCAGGACGGGATGTTCCGCAAGGACACTCGGATGCCGCCCGTCCCGAAGCTCAACGCCAACGTACGCTCTGACCGCCCGATCGCCAGCTCGCGCGCGTTTCGCGCGGCCATGCGGATATGGACCGTCGCTTCGCCGACCTCGTCCATACCGGCGTTGAGGAGCATCACCGCGCCCCGCGTGCGGTCGGCGGACAGGCGCGCCACAGCAACCAGCCGCACGGGCTCCTCCACGCGCACGGGAACAGCGTCACAACTGAGCCAGTCGGCCACGTTCTGGAGCTGCAATCGCTTCCCGACCGACTGCAGAAACATCCACGGCGCGTAGCCCATGACCGCCACGCGGCCGCCAAGTTCGTTCTCGAACACGGTCATGCCGGAACCGCGTGGCCGGTTGAAGTAATCCTCGATTGTGGTGAGAACGCGGACGCCGGCGGCGAGCGGCTCGAGCACGTCGCCCAAGCCCTTCGCATCACCCCAGAACTCGATACGGGCGTCGCGGAGTTCGCCGGCCGCGTGACCGTTGAGCGGGTCGTCGGTGAACCGCTCCCTCAGACCGTTGTCCAGCCGTTGGGCCAGCCGGACGCCGGTCAGATGCCCAAGGTTGCGCGCGTGCAGAAGTTCGAGGGCGATGCCATCCATGAGCACACCGCCGGCGAGCATGGCCCGGAGTTCGTCGTCGGTGAAGGCCTCGGCCAACCGGCCGCTGAGAACCGTGCAGCAGCCCGGGGCGTCGGCGGCCAGCGGCAGCCCGATCTCGCCCAGGATGCGCGGCGCGCCGATGTTGTAGTGCGGCTGCCAGCCGAGCCACTGTTCGCCCGGGCGCACGGAGCGCCGGGCCAGCAGGCGCGGGCTCCAGGCCGGCCAGAGGCCGGCGGTCGGCAGCCCGACGGCATGCGCCGTCCACGCCTCCCAAAGCGGGCGGACGGGCGGAATCGCCGCCACCCACGGCAGGCTATCCTCAAAGCGGGATGTTGACATGCCCAGCATGTTGAAGGCGATGCCATTCAGGCCGTAGGCCAGCGCCAGGCTGCATTCGTTGACGACGGCTGTCGCCGACTTCCTGAGCCGCTGATAAGGGAAGTTCTCTAGCTCGTATTGCACATCGGTCACCGCCGCGGGCAGGATGGCGCGCTGCCGGCCGCACTCGAGGGCTTTGTCGAACATCTCGATCGGCGTGGCGTCGGCATAAAAGCCGCCGCCGGGGCGGCCCTTGGTGGCGCCGAGGGCGGTGAACCAGCGGTCGAAAGCCTGCCCGGAGTAGGTGGTCCACCCGGCGCCGGCCGTCATCTTGCCGAGGACGATGGCCGGACTGACCTGGCGCACGGCGTCTTTCACGTCGGCCAGCAGCGAGGCGATGGATTCGATGTTCTGGTCGACCCATGCCTCTCGCACGCGCCCCTGGTCTGGCGCGTCAAAGGCCGCGCCCAAGGCTTCGCGCGTAAAATCGCGGCCGGTGCGCCTGGCGAACAGCGCGAGACAGGTCGGGCAGAAACAGCCCCAGGCCACGCCGTGATGGTGCATGCGGATGTCGTCATCCACCCAGATGAAGTCGGGGCGCGCCTTCGCGACCAGCCCGTACTTGGCCCGCACATAGGCCCGCATTTCCGGCGTATTCGGGCAGGCGCAGCCAGTGGAGAGGCGACCGTCGAGTCCGACCATGGGCTGGAAAGGCAGCGGCGGCATGTAGTCCCAGGCTTCGTTGATGTGGCCGATGGTGCACAGGACATTGATCCCGACGGAACGGATGCCGTCCGCGCGCAGGGCATCCAAGCGACGCGCGGCCAGCTCCATGCGCGGGACGTACTCGTCGAGCGGGATGAAAAGGTGGTGCGTGATCGTCTCGAACAACGCCACTTCGTCAACCACCGTCCGATGTTCGCGCAACAGCGTCAGCAGTTGAGCGAAGGCTTCATCGGTTTCCCACTGCGGCAGGCCGA
Source organism: uncultured Victivallales bacterium (assembly GCA_964635825.1). GTDB lineage: Bacteria > Verrucomicrobiota > Kiritimatiellia > UBA8416 > JAIOPI01 > CAZWQJ01. The sequence goes on from CAZWQJ010000272.1 coordinate 4,065, forward strand.
TGCGCCAGGACAACGTCAGCTTCTTGACACCTGTAGGGTCATTGCTTCCGTTCATATTTCACCTCCGGATTGCTTAACCGCGCGCGCAGGCGTTCGTGATCTCCGGTGCTGGTTGACGTCAGTCCCCTTCTGGCATGACGCGCAGGCCGGCCTTTGCCGCCAGCTTGCGCTGCCTTTGGTCAAGGGAGACGAAGTCGGTGATCTTCAGGACTTGCGCTACGGCGACATGCAGAGTGTCCAGCGTGCGGCATAGAGTCTCGTGGGCGTAGCGATGGGAGAGCCGCTCCGCCGTCTGCCATGCGCTCATCCAATCGATGGCAGGTCGGTGCAAGGTTCCCTGATCGACATCGGCCTTGATACTGGCCAACACAACCCGGAGTTGGGAGTCAGAGATCTCCTTTCGGGCGGCCTTCAACCGGATCGCGTTGCGAACTTCGTTCTCCTGAAGGTGTGTGAAGACGATGAGGCCGGCGTACTGGCTCACCCAGGCCGCGGCGTCAGACGAGTTGGGTTCAGGCACGTAGAGCTTGATGAGCACGCCGGAATCGAAATAGGCGATCACCGGTCCCCTCGCATTTCATCGAAGAGCGTGGAGGAATCGGGCGTGATCTTTGTTCCGAACTGCTTCCGGAGGCGCGCCCTGAAGTCGGGCAGAACGCTCTCGGCCGGGCCGGGAGGCGGCAGGATGCGGGCTACGACGTTCCGGCGTCGTTTCACGAGAACTTCCTCTCCCCTCTGGACCCACTCCAGTACTTGGCCGAACTCGTTGTGGATCTGCCGGATCGTCGCTGTCTTCATGTACCACATAATCGGGGAACATGATGCGGAAGTCAAACGTCAAATCGCACAACGCCATTCGGGTCTGTCCCTTCGCGCGCCCCCCGATGCCTGCGTCATCCGTGCCAGAGGTAGGCGCTCGTGAACTGGTCGGTTCCTTCGTCACCGGTCAGCGGGTTCTGCGCGACAAGCGCCTTGAAGTCGTCCGGCACCAAAGATCGTGCCGCTTGCGGTGTCGCGCCAAAGAACACAACGGCCCGACGCCCCGTCGCGGGATCGACGGCTGCCAGGCCCGCCGGCCCGTGGAGCGTGTCGAGTTGGCCCCCTAACGGGTAGACGTCGCCGCCAAAACAGGATCGGGTGCGGGCAAAGAGGTCCACATACTGCCGCAGGGTCACCCTGGCCGCTTCAGTCGGGGGGTTCAGGCGGTCACTCACGCTGAAGTTGCCGCCGAACGGGCACCTCGAATGGCGCGTCGCCTATGTGCCCGGCAAACTGGAGGCCATCGGCTACGATGCGCGCGGAGTGCGCCGGCTGTCAAACGTGGTGGAAACCACGGGCGCACCGCAGTCGCTCCGGGTGACCCCCGACCGGGTGAATCTGAGAACCGATGGCGCAGATATTGCCGTCATCGAAGTCGCCGTGGTTGATGCAGCGGGCCGCGTCGTACCCGATGCGTCACACGACGTGCGCTTTGAGGTGTCAG
>CAZWQJ010000273.1:0-5484 GCA_964635825.1 uncultured Victivallales bacterium
AGATTCAGGGAGTGCCGCATGACCTGCACGGCCGGGACGGCAATCGTGAAGGGGATGCTGGTCACGACCGCGTCGGCCGGGGCGTTAGAAGACGGTTCGTAGACATCCCGGACGGCCATCACCTCGTCCACCAGTAACCGGCCGAACGAGTCCGTTACGCGGATGGCCATTCTGGCGTCAGCCGGGTTGACGGCCCGCGGCAGCAGCAGCGTACCGCTGACGGGTGTGCCGCGTTCAAAGGCGCCGGCGGAGAGTTGGATGCGGGCATCCGCAGTGCCGAAGCCCCGGAAGTGCCCCACGCCCTCCTCGGCAAAACCAGCCCAAGCCGCCGCCAGAACCATGATTCCGGCCACAAACAGTGGTGCTTGCCGTGCGGATACTTTCATTTCCAGAGTCTCCTTGTCACTGCTCCGAAAAACTTTGTCGCGAGCGTTGTCGCGAGCTTTGTCCCACCCGAGAAAAGATACACATAACAGTCCCGGAAGGGAAGCCCAGGATGCCACGACGTGAGAATCTGTTGCGCTTGTCCCGGACACCCCGCAGGGGCAGACCGGAATGGCGCTAAGTTTCAGGGCTGACCTGAATGGTGCAGGATCTGGCCGTCGGCCAGCAACCGCGCGCGCAGTTTTGCGCGGTCGACCGCCTGCACCGGGCAGCCCGCGTCGATCGCCTGGCACGCCGCCGTGGCCGCCGATTCCCCCAGCACCATGAAGACCGGCTCCATGCGTGCCGAACCGTAGGCGATGTGGGACGTCGACAGGCACACCGGCACCAGCAGGTTCTCGCACTCGCCGCGCCGGGGCACGATGCACGCGTACGGAATCCCATAGGGCCCGCCGGGATCGATCTGCACATCACCCTCGTTCATGACCCGCGCACGGCCATGCTCGACCCGCACGAAGCGCGTGCAGTTGTGCGAATCCAACACGTAACTGCCCATGCCCACCGGGTCCGGGGGCTGGCGCAGACCCCGGCAATCCCGCTCGGTGAGCACGTAGTCGCCAACCATGCGGCGCGCCTCGCGGATGTACAGCTGATGCGGCCAGTGCCCCGTGTCGAGGAACTCATCCTTCGGCAGCCCCCAACGGGCGTAGGCACGTCGGTAACGTTCCGGGATCGACGGTGCGTTCGCCACGTGCCAGTAGTACCCAAGCTGATAGTGGAAATGCCGCTGGAAGATCCGCTCGCGCGTCACGTAGTCGGCTTCGGCCCAGTCCCAACTGCCCCCAATGAGATCGCTCGAAACCGCGCCGTGATTGTTGGTGTCGGTCTTCCAGTGGCCCCCCGGCGTCGGGTTGGGAAGGATGTCGAACTTCTTGGGAACGTCCGGCCGGGTCGCGCAATTCCCGGGCAGTTGGTCGTTGTCGCGGTCCTTTTCCGATTGGAACCAGCGCGTGGCCAACTCGTACGGTTGCGCGTCAAACGTCGCCGGCCGCGGCCAGTCGATCTTCAGCGCCGGATCATCCGTCATGCACAGGCGGAAGCAATAGGCTTGCACCCGGCGGTCGCCTTCCCCGCGGCGCCGCGACAGATTCTCGGGCTCGATCTGCGGCAACAGGCCGCTGCCCGGATCACCCGCAATCACGTAGGGGTCGACAGCGCCCGAAAACTGATGCTGGCCATGCACCTGGATGCCGTTGATGGTCTCATCGTATTGCGCGTTGCCTTCCCGCCCCACGGTGAAACTCACGCCCGCCTTCGCCATCAAGTCGCCTTCATACGACGCGTCGATGAACATCGCGGCCTCGACCTGTAAGCCGCCCAGCAGCGTGATCGCCGCGATCCGCCGGCCGTTCCGCGTGACGCGATCCAGGTACTGGCATAACCGCACCGGCACGCGCGCCTCCGCCACCAGCGCGTTCATGACCGCCTCCGCCACATGCGGTTCAAACCGCCACTCCTCCGGCTTCCCGTAGGCGCGCCCCGCATCGCGATAAAACTGCCGCGCCATGCCGCCGATGACGTGCTGCTTGCCGTAGTCCGTCCAACCCAGTCCGCCGCTGGTCAGCCCCCCCAGGTGCTTGCCCGGCTGCAGCAACACCACACGCTTACCCATCCGCGCCGCCTTCACCGCCGCCACCACGCCACCCGCCGACGCCCCATACACACACACGTCGACGCGGAGCGCCTCCGCGGTGTCCACAATCCAGCCCGGCTCAAAGTAGTGCAACCCGCTGAAGTCGATCGTCGCGCTCATGCATTCCCCGGTCGCACCGCTTCAAACCCGCCAGCCCGTGGCGCGGGCCAGGATTTCACCGTAGGTCTGAAAATCCGCCCAGGAGACGTCCGCGGGGACGCCGTGATCGCAACCAGGAATGAATCCACCGGCGGCGATGGCGGGCGCGAGGCGAGCCATTTCCGCGTGAATGGCGGCGCCGCCTGCGGCGATGGCGCGCTTGTCGACCCCGCCGCGGTAGGCCATCTTCCGGCCGAACTGGCGCACGTAGGCCGGCAGATCATTTCCAGCCGCGACCTCCTGCGGCGAATTGCAGATAAAGCCGGCCTCGATCCAAACCGGAATCAACGACCCCACGTGCCCGTCCGAATCGACTTCATAAACCGACACACCCGCGCCATGGCACAGATCCGCCCACTCGCGCCAGCACGGCAACAGGAACGCGCGACTCATCTCCGGCCCGATCATCGGTTTGACCTTGTAGGCCATATCCTCGTTGATCAACACGTAATCCGGCACGAAGGAAGTGAACACCTTCGCGAGCAGGCGCGTCACAAACGCCTGCCAGACTCGGATCATCTCGCGCACGAAATCGGGATCATCCAGCATGAGCATGCACAGGCCTTCAAAGCCACACCACTCGCGCAACTGCCAGAATGGACCGGACACGACCAGCCCGCTGGGGTAGTCACGCTGACCGAGCTGGCGCGCCCGCGCCTCCCAGTCGGCGGGGAAGCGGTTCGGATCATCCGCCGCGTAGCGGCGGGCCATGTCCGGCCAATCGGCGCGCGTGGCGACGGGGCACTTCAGCCAAGAGCGCGTCACGAAGTCAATGGCCTGCCGCAGGTAGGTCACGTCGAACGCATCGGAGATCAGACAGACGTTGCCCTTCCAATCCTGAACCACCAGAGATCCCGCGTCCGCTCCGGGAGCGGACGGCCGGTGCTCGAGCACCTTTTCCTCGAACTGCGGGATCATCAGAAAATCCACGCCAGGATCGATCACCGGCTGCCGGGAATAGGGCGGAAGGCCCAGTTGGTCGCGAAGATAGGCCACCGGATCCGTCACGTCGGCGGGCAGTCCCTCGCGATGCCAGCGCGCGCGGGTGGACTTGCGTCCGTGCCCGGGCGTGAAGGGAATCCGATCCGGCCGCTCGTGGTGCATCACAGCCAAGTAGCGTTCGCGCTCCGTCATCATCCCCGTCCCTCCTTATGCTCCTTGCCGCCGGCGACCGGGGACCCGGCGCAAGCGGCCGGCGTTAACGCCCCTTCCCCGAAGACCCGCGTGAACATCTCGCCGTTGCTGACACATGGCATCCTCCGCAGGTATTACCGAAAGCCTAGGTCGCGCCGCCGCGCGTGACCAGATTGCAGTCCCGCATTCTCCTGTCTTTTTCGGTCATCCGTGGTAGGCTGCGAGATGTGAACGCGAGACGCCCCCTGCCCGCTGCCGTCCTCCGCCGCGAAGCGCCGCGCGGCGACTATGCCCCCTATCCGCCCCAGGCTTCAGACACCACGCTGGACCGGCTGATGGAGCACCTGACTGTGCGGGGGGTCACGGCCGTCTGGTTCCGATGCCTACCGGGCTGGACACTGGCCCCGCGGACGATCCCCGACGACATGTTCTTGTACATCGTGCGCGGCGCCCTGGATATGGTGGTGGACGGTCGCGCGGCCCGCGTGTCCCGCGGAGCCTGCGCGCATTTTCGCCGGGCCGGGCGGCACCAGGCTGCCGCCGTGCCCGCCGGACGACCGTTGGAGTTCATCTCCCTCCACTACTCGGCGACGGTCTTCGACTCGTTGACCCTGGCGGCGCTACTGGACTTCCCGGACGAACTGGACCTGCACGACGCGCCGCAAATCGAGCGGTTGCTGGCCGACGCGTGCCGCATCCACGCGCGGCGCCCGGCCGGCCACCGGTGCGCGCTCGAAGCCCTGGCCACGCGGCTGCTGTTCCATGTGACCAGCGAATGGACGCAGGCCCGACGGCCAGCCCCGCTGACGCTGCCACTCGGGACGTTCCAGCGGTTGCTGCCGGCGCTTGAAGCCATGCGCGGCAACCTCGCACCGTCCCCGTCGATCGGCGCGCTGGCGCAACGCTGCGCATATTCGGAATCGCAGTTCCGGCGCCGGTTCCGGCAGGCGCTCGGGGTCACGCCGGTGCAGTATCAGCGCCAGGTCCGGATCGAACGCGCTTGTGCCCTGCTGCGCGACACCAGCCTGACCGTGGACGCGATCGCCGCCGCCGTGGGCTACGCGGAGACCGCGTTTTTCGCCCACACCTTCCGGCGGCTGATCGGCATGCCGCCCGGCCGCTACCGCACGCGCACCGAAGTCTGAGCGGGACGCCGGCGCGGTTCTCGACGGCACGCACCCCCAGCAGCACGCCACGATTCGCCGTTTGTTGGAAAAGTCACGCGCATGTGATTCACTTATCATTGTACCCGGTGAGGATTGCCCCCACAACCCTGGAATCGCCGCCATGCGCATGATGGACGCGCTATCCCCGCAGAGGAGCAAGGTGACCGCCTGAAAACGTTCCGCAAGAATTGGCTTGGCTCTTATCTCTGTTATGTGTATCTGTCTGTTATGTGTAGCGGATGCCCAAACGGTCATCGTCACGCTGCGCATCGGGAAGCATGAGGAGGGCGGAATGAGCGCATACAGGCAGGGTCTGGTGCTGGGCGCCGTGTTGCTGGGCACGGTGCAGGCGTGGGCGGGGAATCTGGATTCGCCGGGGGCGCCGACGGCGCCGGCAAGCGCGATGTACACGATCGAGGCGGTGTACAATCGCCTCGATACCGGCGCGGCCGGCGCGACGCAGGTGTTCACGGACCCGGCATCGGGGCCGACGGCGGGGACGATGCATACCCTGGACGAGGTGATGGCGAAGGCGCCGTTGCTCGATGCGGCGAATGGGGCCACCGCGGCGCAGGTGCTCAGTGGCACGACCTTCTGGGGACTGCTCAGCGGCGGCTGGGGCCCGCGGACGGGAACGATGGCGAACAACGGCGCGGTGACGATCACCCCAACTGCAACGGCACAGACCATCCCGGCCGGCTACCATAACGGTTCGGGCAGCGTGGATGGGGATGCGGATCTCGTCAGCGGCAACATCAAGGCGGGCGTCACCGTCTTCGGCGTGGCGGGCGACCCGAACGTCGTCAACACCAGCAGCGGCGATGCGACGGCGGCGGACCTTCTGGCCAGCAAGAAGGCCTGGGTGGACGGGGCGGAAGTGACGGGCAGCCTGGCGACCCGAACGCTGTCGGCGGCGAACGACACGGTGCAGGCCGGCTACTATGCCGC
>CAZWQJ010000274.1:0-5094 GCA_964635825.1 uncultured Victivallales bacterium
TTCGGTTGCGGCTGCGCCGCGCTGGGATCTTCGTGGTGAGAATCTTCGAAGGAAACGAGCGCGTTAGCCGCGCAGGAGGCCGGTTGGTCTGGCGCCGCACCTCAGCCCGCCGCGGCTTCTTTCACCGGCACCAGCACATTCAGCGTCGACGCGTGCAGCCCCACCGTCACCGTCCGCTCCGCATCCACCAACTCGCCGTCCACCTGGATCGGCGACGCATGCGAACGCTTCACCACCAGCGTCCGAAACCGATGCGTGGCCACCTCCGGCATCGACGCCAGCGTCCCGTCAAACAGGCGCCCAATGTTCGCGATCAGCACCGCAATGTCCTGCCGCAGCGCCACCACCAATTCCAACATGCCATCATCCGAGCGCGCGTCCGGCGCAATCCGCGCACCGCCCCCGTACTGCGAAAGATTCGCCACCGTGAAGATCATCGGCTCCCGAAACGTCAGCTCCCGACCCCCATCCAACTCAATCGTCAAATCCTGCGGCGCGTAATCGAATAGCTCCTGCATCCCCGCAAACACGTACGGCAAAATCCCCCGCACCGGCATCGCCGCAAACGTACGCGCCACCGCCGCCTCCCACGCCATGCTGCACGTCACCAGAAACGGATGCTGCCCCACCACCCCCACATCCACGCACTGCACCCGCCCCTGCGACAACGCCTCCACCGCCCGCGCCGGATCCAACGGAATCGCAAAGTGCCGCGCAAACCCATTCCCACTTCCCACCGGGATAATCCCCAGCGCCACCGGCGTCCCTATCAGCGCCCGCCCGATGCTGTTCACCGTCCCATCACCACCCGCCACCAGGATCGTGTCCGCCCCCGCCGCCACCGCCCGCCGCGCTTTCTCCACCCCATCCCCAGGATTCTGACAGAACTGGTACACCACCTCCGTCCCCGGCCGCTCCCAGTACGTGTCCATCGCCACCCGCATCCGATCGAACGACCAGCGCAGCCCCGATCGCGGGTTCACCAGCACCCAAACGCATGTCGAATTGCTCTTGCGCGATGTCATGCCGTCGAGTTTACTCTCCCGAGCGGGCCCCTGCAAGATGCCGGACCACCGGATCGGCTTGCCTCCGGCACCGCAGGGGGTGTGCACCATGCAAGCGCGGGTCAGGGTTCTGGTCGTGGAAGACAACGACGGCGATGCCCGCCTCATCGCCGAAGCCTTGCGCGATGCCCGCGCCCCCGCCGTCGATCTCGACCGCCGCACCTCCCTCGCCGCCTGCACCGACTATCTCCAAAGTTTCGCCCCCGACGCCATCCTGCTCGACCTCCACCTCCCCGACGGCGACGGCCTCCCCCTCCTCTGCGCCGTCAATCGCCTCGCCCCACACACCCCCGTCCTCATCCTCACCGGCCAGGTCGACGACGGCGCCACCGCCAGCCTCGCCCTCCGCGAGGGCGCTCAGGACTTCCTCCTCAAGGACGAGTTCGACACCCCCATCCTCATGCGCGCCATCCGCTACGCCATGGAACGCAAAGAAAACGAGTCCCGCCTCCGCGATGTCCAGGAACAACTCCTCCAGGCCCAACGCATGGAGGCCATCGGTCGCCTCGCCGGCGGCATCGCCCACGATTTCAATAACCTCCTCACCATCGTCCAGGGCTACGCCCGCCTCATGCAGGAAACCACCCCTGCCGATCACCCCCACACCCAGGACCTCAACGCCATCATCGCCGCCGCCGACCGCGCCACCACCCTCACCAAGCAGCTCCTCGCCTACAGCCGCAAGCAGGTCATGCAGATGCGCGTCGTCGACCTCGCCACCATCGTCCAAAGCATGGAAGATCTCCTCCGCCGCACCCTCGGCGAGGATGTCACCCTCCTCTTCCGCCGCGATGAAACCCCCGGCCTCGTCGAAATCGACCCCAGACAATTTGAGCAGGTCATCCTCAACCTCGCCGTCAACTCCCGCGACGCCATGCCCCGCGGCGGCCAACTTCGCCTCGAGTGCCGCGCCGTCACCCTCGCCGAACCCGACGTCCGCCAGCACCCCGAAGTTCGCCCCGGCGACTACATCCGCCTCGAAGTCGCCGATACCGGAACCGGCATGGAGGAGTCCGTCCTCAACCACATCTTTGACCCCTTCTTCACCACCAAACCCTTCGGCAAGGGCACCGGCCTCGGCCTCTCCATCGTCTACGGCATCGTCAAACAAAGCCGCGGCCATGTCTGGGCCGAAAGCAAACCGGACCACGGCACCTCCATCTTCATCCTCCTGCCACGCGTCGATCGCATCACCGTCTCCCCATCCATCCCCAACAACTCCCCCGTCACCGGCGGCCACGAATCCATCCTCCTCGTCGAAGACGAACAGGAAATCCTCGACCTCCTCCGCACCTCCCTCGAACGCCTCGGCTACCACATCCGTGTCGCCCGCAGCGGCCGCGAGGCCATGCGCCTCATGAACGCCGCCACCGATAGCCCCGACCTCGCCATCATGGATATCGTCCTCCCCGACCTCTCCGGCCCCGAACTCTTCGAGGGCCTCCGCGCCGTCAAACCCGACCTGCTCGCCCTCTTTATGTCCGCCTACCAGGGCGATACCATCACCGCCCGCGGCATCCTCCCGCCCGATAGCCTCTTCATCAGCAAACCCTTCACCCCCGACGATCTCGCCCGTCGCATCCGCGATGCGCTCGACCATCAGGCAGCACCGAACAAACGTTCGCCGCGGAATTCGCTGCACGATGACCTCCGACGCTGATCCCACCCCACGGCTTGCCCTCAACCTGGTGATCGCCGCCGGCACCCTCGTGCTCCTCGTCACCCTCGTCCTCATCGCACTCGCCGGCAGTGGCATCGACATGCCCGCCCAGATCCCCATCCCCGCCCTCGGCACCACCGTCGGCTTCGCCCTCGGCAGCCTCGGACTCCTCCTCAGCGGGGACCGCCGCCGCCTCCCCGCCGCCCTCTGCGGTTGGACCCTCGCCGCCATGTCCGCCGCCATGCTGATCCTCCACCTCCTCCAAAATCGCGGCTGGATCGCCCCCCACGCCCTGCCCACCCTCTTCGACTACGTCCCCGGCGTCCGCTCGCTCCCCACCTCCGCCCTCTGCCTCACCCTCACCGGCCTCGCCATCGCCATCGGCGCCCACCCAACCACCCACCTCTGGCGCTCCGCCGTCATCGCCATGATCGGCTCCTCCGTCGTCGCCTTCGCCATCATGGGCTTCATCCTCCATATCTTCGAAATTGCCGCCGGCTGGGGCCTCAACCTCCTCCACAACCGCGTCAACCCCCTCGTCGCCCTCGGCATCCTCGGGCTCGGCGCCGGCGCCATGGCCATCGCCGCCCAACAGACCCCGCGCCAGCAATACCCACGCCCACTCTGGATCCCACTCTCCGTCACCCTCGGACTCGCCGCCTTCGCCCTCCTCGTCTGGCGCGTCCTCACCGTCGATGAACAGGCCCACCTCGACCAGGTCACCCTCTCCAACGCCGCCACCGTCCGCTCTCACATCCGCACGCGCGTGCTCGCCGCCTCCTACGCCGCCCGCCGCATGGCCCGCATCCGCGAGGCCGGCGGCACCACCCGCGCCGTCTGGGAGGCCGATGCCCAATCCCTCTTCGCCGAAATCCCCGGCTTGCTCACCATCATCCGCACCACCCCCGACCTCGCCCCACGCTGGGGTATCCCCGGCGCCGCCATGGAGAACCCGCGCCTCACCACCATGCACCTCGATCGCTACTTGCGCCCCGCCATGGAAGCCGCCCGCGATAGCCGCCAGGTCGTCATCTCCCGCGCCGTCCCCCTCGAACGCAACCGACCCGCCATCCTCATCTGCGCCCCCGTCTTCACCTCCGACGGATTCGGCGGCCTCATGATCATCGCCATCCAACTTCAGGAGTTCCTCGACAACATCCTCAGCGAATCCGCACAATCCAGCTTCGAAGTCGTCATCTGGGAGGGCAACCGCGCCCTCTACGGACCCGCCTACAACGACGAATTCGCCGCCAGCCGCGCCTCCGCCCGCGATATCGCCCTCGACATCAGCGGCATCTCCTGGCGCCTTCAGGTCTTCGCCGACCCCGAGCACCTCGCCCTCGCACGCTCCCACCTCCCCGAAGTCACCCTCGTCGTCGGCTTGATCCTCTCCGCACTCGCCGGCATGGTCGTCTTCCTCGCCCAATCCACCCTCTGGCGCGCACGCGAAGTCCATGCCCTCAATCAGGAACTCGAACACCGCGTCCAGGCCCGCACCGCCGAACTCACCCGCGCCCTCCAGGACCTCGAACGCTCCAACCAGGACCTCGAACAGTTCGCCTACGTCGCTTCACACGATCTGCAGGAACCCCTGCGCATGGTCAGCCGCTATGTCCAGCTCCTCGCCAAACGCTACCGCGGCAAACTCGACGCCGATGCCGACGAATTCATCGGCTTCGCTGTCAATGGCGCCGATCGCATGAAACAGCAGATCCACGACCTGCTCGCCTATGCGCGCCTCGGCTCTCAGGGAAAACCCTTCCAACAGGTCGACACCAACGCCGTCGTCCGCGCCGCCCTCGCCAACCTCGAAGTCGCCATCGGCGATAGCGCCGCCACCATCACCGTCGACCCTCTCCCCACCGTGCGCGGCGACCACTCCCAACTCGTCCTCGTCCTCCAGAACCTCATCGCCAACGCCATCAAATTCAAAGGCGACCAGCCCCCACGCATCCACATCTCCGCCACCCGCCGCGACGCCACCTGCGAATTGGCCGTCCAGGACAACGGCATCGGCATCGACCCCGAACATGCCGACCGCATCTTCGTCCTCTTCCGCCGCCTCCACACCCCCAAGGCCTACCCCGGCACCGGCATCGGCCTCGCCGTCTGCAAACGCATCATCGAACGCCACGGCGGCCGCATCTGGTTCGACTCCCAACTCGGCCACGGCAGCACCTTCCGCTTCACCCTAACCCCCGACGACGGCACCCTCCCTCCCCCCTCCTAACTTCCCCATTCGCCGTTCCTTGCTCGACATTCTGCGGTTCTGTTAAACGTTAAACGTTAAACGTTGAACGTTGGATGTTGGACGTTGGATGTTGGATGTTGCTCTCCCCCCCCCCCCCCCCCCCCCCCCCCCCCCTTTCC
>CAZWQJ010000274.1:5104-5465 GCA_964635825.1 uncultured Victivallales bacterium
TTTCATTCTACATTCTACATTCTAAATTCTACCTTCTACCTTCTACCTTCCCCCTCCCCCTCCCCCTCCCCCTCCCCCGCCCCCTCCCCCGCCACCCTCGTTTCCCAAAATGAATCTTGGCCGCAAAAGAACTCAACGCGCCCTGCGGCCGCAACCAACCGGCCGTTGCACCACGAAGAGCGCGAAGTTCACGAAGAGTTCGGCGTAGCTCCCCCTTCGTGTTCTTCGTGCTCTTCGTGGTGAGAATCCTCCAAGGAAACGAGGAATTGGCGCGTTAGCCGTGCAACGCAGAAACCTTCTGATTCGTCGTTTCCGGCGAAGACTTCACCACGGATGTCACGGATCGCACGGATATGTCGGG
>CAZWQJ010000275.1:0-5464 GCA_964635825.1 uncultured Victivallales bacterium
AATTCCCATCAACCATTCACCATCAACCATCCGCCCTCTACTTCCCCGCCTCCGGTCCTGGGGCATTCACCACGCAACGGAAGCCGGTGGGCGTCCAGTCGCTCACCTCGGGCGGCTGGGCCATGCGGGCGGCGGCGCGGCAGAAACGGTGGTCATACATGGCGCTGCCGCCGCGCATGACCTTCAGGTCGCCGGCTTCGGGGCCGGCCGGATTGCTCTCCGGGGCGATTCGGTAGTATTCGTAGTCGTACCAGTCGCGCACCCATTCCCAGACGTTGCCGGCCATGTCCTCGACGCCGTGGGGGCTGGCCCCCTGCGGCGCCGTGCCGACCGGACGAAACCCTTCGTTGAAGCGGTGCAGGGTGGTCTCCATGCTGACGCACTTTTCCGGATCCCAGTCGTTGCCCCAAGGGTACTCGCGCCCGTCGGTGCCGCGCGCGGCCTTTTCCCACTGGGCCTCCGTCGGCAGATCGCCACCGGCCCAGAGAGCGTATTCGCGGCACTGGTACCAGTTGGCCTGGGCGGCATAGGCGTTGGGGTCGCCGGCTGGCTCGGCATGCATGGCCTGCCCCCAGGGTGGGGTGAACGGTTTGCCGGCGGCCTCGCGGTATTTCAGGAACTGCCCGAACGTCACCGGGTGTTTGTACATCCAGTAGCCGTCCAACTCGACCTGCTTCTGGGGCCGCTCATCGCCGCCGCCCTTGCCGTCCTGGCTGCCTCGCAGGAATCTTCCGGCCGGAATCCAGACCAGTTCGGCTCCGTCGATCTCGTTCATGGCGGTGTTCGTGCCGGTGACACGGAGGCGCGGCTGCGCGCGATCGTCGGCCTTGGCGACCGCGACTCCCGGCGCAACCGGGTGCGCGGCGAGGGTCTGCGGCACCAGCGCCAGCGCCTGCACGGTACCGGTGCCGGTCGTTGCCGCTGTGCCCAGCAGCGTCACGTCGAGATAGCGCTCGCCCACCGCAGGTTTGATCTGCACCGCCCGCCAGCCGGAGGCCGGAGTCGCGATCGCCACGGCGACGCCGTCGCCACGATCCAGTTCGATCACCACATCGCCCTCGGCCGCTGTCACCGGCAACTCGGTTACCGCGACGTCGCTGACGGCGATGATGCTGTCCCAAGCCTCGTCCATGGCGTCAAGCCCTTCGTAGCCCGGCGGGCGCTGACCGGCCTTGACGAAGCGGATGCCGCCCGGTTCGGCATAGCGCAGGTCCATGAACTGGCTGATCCCGCCGCCACGGACGCTCATCCGCGACTTCTCCGGCGCGGGCAGCGCCAGCCGCCAGCGGGCGCCGAAGCCGTTCGTGCCCGGCAGAACGCCGTTGTATGTCCGTTCGATCTTCAGCCCGGCGTCGGTCAGCGTGACCGCGCGGTGCAGGCAGTTCGAGGCGCTGAATGCGGCGGGCGTCAGAAGAGTCTCGGTCAGCAGGTGGTTGCCCGGCCGCCCGGTCAGGCGCCGCGCGAATGAACGCCGATTGCGGAAATCGCTCCACAAATTGACCCACTCCGCGAGCGTCCGCTCCAGGTTGGCGCGGGCGTCCGGCGCATCGAGCGGCAGCCAGATCTGCGCGTGGCTGGCGCCCAGCAAATCGCGGTACCCGCCCTCGGCGCCAGCGGTGTGCAGCAGCGTGCGGCCCGCGCGGTCGGTGAGGCTCACGATCTGCCCGGACAGATCGGGGCACACCGCGGCAGTCAGGCCACCGCCGACAAGCTCGACCAGCGGACCGCCCTGATCGCGCGCGAAGCGCGCGATGGCCGGCAGATCGGCCTGCTGGCGCTTGCGGCGGTCGATGACGCCCGGCATGTGCGGACAGGCGCCCGGCACATACCAGGGCGCGCCGGCGGCCGACTTGACCCGCCCCCAGGGCGCGTAGGCCGCGGCCTGCTGCACCATGCGGTCCGTGGCCTGGTTGCGTTCGCGCAACAGGTTTGCAAGCTGCGCCGGCGTGCCGTGCTTGCGGACGGCCGCCTCCGCCCGGTCCATGGCCGCGACCATCGTTTCGCGCACGGCGGCATGGAAGATCTTCTCGTTGGTCAATCGCGCCCAGCCGGTCCAGCGCACGGCACTGGGAACATAGCAGGTGTCCTCGTACGCCGCCTGCCCGCGTTTCATGTACGCCCACAGATGCGGTGCGGCCGCCGCGCTGAAGTTGTCCGCGAGGTACTGCCGGATCAGGGCATCCGCGTCGGCATTCACGTTCCAGGCCAGTTTCATGTAGAGCCAGTCGAGCATCTCGTTCCAGGCCCCGCCGCAGGTCTGCGGGTTGACCCCGTAGATCTGACACGCGTTCATGTATCGCAGGTTCTCGGCGACGTAGAACATCGAGGGCCACTCGGCGCCCATCGAGTAGGTGTCCCAGTGCCAGACCGTGACGCGGCCGGGGGCAATCTTCGGCCACTCGCGCAGGGCGCTGGCGTATTTCTCGTTGGCCGGGTTGTTGAGGATCGGCCCCATCTGGTCGCCCGCGGCGTTCTTGCTGACGTCGCTGGAGACCAGGTTGATCCACAGGTTGGAGTGGGGCTTGAGGGTCTTCGGGGCGTCGAGCGTGTCGAAGTAGCAGAAAGTGATGATCTTCAGGTTCGGATCGGTCTTACCGATGATCTCCAGGGCGCGGTTCAGCGCCAGAATGGTCGGGGCCGCTTCGCTCTGCTGCTCCTGCACCAGCTTGCGGCAGTCGGGACACCAGCACGCGACAAAGCCGTCGCCCTGACCAACCGCGGCGAAACCGTCGCCGGTCGGCGCGTGCTGGATGCGCTCGGCCAGGATTCGCGGCAACGTTTCGGCGGTGCCGCAGATCCCCATGTTGTAACTGTCGGGCTGGCGCTCGCCGTCCTTGGTCAGCGGGTAGATTTCCGGGTGTTCGGCAAAAAGGCCCTTGGCCAGGATCGTATCGCCGCGCTTGCGGTCTTCCGGGTTGAGGATGTGGTACATGGTGTGGCCGGAGGCCCGCGCGCCGCTGACGTGGTCGCCGCGACCAATGGCACGGTTCTTAAGAATCCAGGGATACGAACCCATGGCAAAGATCAGGCCACGGCTGGCGAAGGAGGGCTCCTGCAGCTCGTCGATGTCCGCGAGCGTCAGCGTCGGACGTTCCGGCACCACCTCGAAACCCGGCCCCTCGTAAAAGACCGTGCCGGAACCGCCAAAGCGCCGCTTGCACGTATAGAAGCGGCAGCCGAAATGATCCTCCAGCAGCCCGTAGACCGCGTTATGCAGACCTAGCGCTTCGGCGGCGGTTACGATCAGGCGGTTGCCGTCGGTCTTGAGGCGATAGGCCTGGACGCCCGTCTCGCGATCGCTCGCGCCGGGGACCTTGTCGACGACCTCGAAGACAATGGCCGGCCGGTCGCCGGCCTCCTCGATCGTGGCGACCAGCGGCAGTTCGGCGCCGGTGATCTGCCGCAGGTAGTCGCGCAACTCCTCGACCGCCGGCTTGATCGCACCTTTGGACACGCCGAGCGGCGCCGCCGGAATCTGCGAGGCGACGTTCGTGTGTCCGCTATGGACGATCACCGCCCGCGCTTCGCCCTTCTCGGCGATCGGCACGCCCGCCTGGGTGAACCCTGGAATCAACATCGCACTCGTCACCAACAATCCAATCCATGTTCTTTTCATTTCGCAATGGCCTCTCTCTGTTGCTACCGGCCGGGGACGGCCGGCTCCATATCTGTCTTCTTCGTTCTTCACACAATCTCCATCCGCACCGTGACCAGCCCTCGCGCTGGCACGCCAACCCGCACCCCGTTCGCCTTCACCGGGAGTTCGCGGACGGCATCCTCCTTCAAATCGCACAACCACGCTGCTGTGACCGGAACCGCAGGGCGGATGACTGCCGTCGCCGCCGTCGCCCCGGTATTCCACAGCCGGACGACCACCGACCGGTCATCCCTGCCCGGTTTGATCGCCGTCACCACCACCTCCTCTGGCGCCTCCACACGCAACAGGCTGGCGGGGGTCGGCGGCGGCGCGGCAAAGTGCCGCTGCACCCCCGCCTGAAGCGCCATGACCTGCCGCAGCAGCCCTCCGGGTGACGCCTTCCCGGCGAACGGCATCAACGCGTACCGGAACTCCAGCGGGCCCTGAACCTGACCACCCGGCTCGCCATTGGTCTGGGGCGTCTGCCCGATCGCGCGGAACAGGGTGAGCACCAGGGAACGACGACGATCGTCACCGATGCTGTGTTCATGCAGCCCTTCGGGGCACAGCAGCGCCAATCCGGCGGTGCCGTCCGTCAGGGCCACTACACTGTGATGCGGCCGCTCGACCGGGTCCGGTTCCTTGAACGCATGCCCGCCGTCCGCCGTGGCCACTGGACGCTGTACCCACGCAAACGGCTGATCGCATTCATAGGTATCGGCCTTGAGATCGGTGGGGAACAGCACCCGCAACCGGTGATCGCAGGCGTTATTCTGGACGACCGTCCGGACGTGCAGGCAGGGGTCGCCGGCACGCAAGGTGAGGAAGTCGGTCACGGCCAGATCTACCCGCTCTCCCGCCCGGCGCTCGCCGTTGCGCGGGTCCAACCCCGCCGGAACGCGCAGCACCCGGTCCACACGGAACGTCACCTGCAGGGGCCCCTCGCTCTCGATGCCGCACTGGGTCGCCATACCGGAGGAGACCACCACGCTGTTGGCCGCCGGCGGGACAAAGGTCCACCCGTCGCCCACTTCACCGCTGTCCTCGTAACAGAACCAATCGCGATAGACCTGGCCGGTGGCGCGATGCTCGACCTCGACAAGCCCCTGAGGCGTAAGCCGCACGCGCAGATGTTCGTTCTCCGCCTCCAATGGCCCCGTGAGCAGGCTGGATCCGTTGCGATGAACACGGTCTTCTAACGGTCGCACGGTCAGCGTGGTGAACCCGGCGGACGGCAGTGCGAGCGACACCGCCACGCGGTAAACATCAGCCTCCGGCGCAGCCACGGTCCGCTTGCCTGTATCGTCGGGGATCTTGACCTTGCGGGCAGGCTCAACGGCCAACACCTGGTAAGGCACGGACATCCCATCCGGTCCTGTCAGTTCGAACGAATTCTGGAGTGGTCCCGCGAGGCCGCTGCGACTGACCTTCGGCTGGAATCCTGCCGGGAAAAGCAGGTCCAGTTCGGCAACCTCCCTGCGCTCCCACGGCAGCGGGTTCCAGACCACCACGTTCGAGAACGCCTTGGCCAGGTCAGCCGAGGCGGTCGCCAGGCTTGCCATCGCCTGGCGACGCACGCCGTCCGCGATCAACTCCGCCTGATGATAGCGGAACGGCATGTCGGCGTGGGTCTCGTCGACGGAACAGCCGCAGATGGAGTCGTGCGGCTGATTCTGAATCAAGAACTTCCACGCCGTCCTCAGATACCCCGCCGGCAACGCCTGGCCCGCCAGGAGACGGAATGCCGCCATGGGCTCGGCCCACAGCGTCAGCAGGTTCTGGCAGCGGTCATTAGCCTGTTTCAGGGGATACCGGGACGACAGGCAG
>CAZWQJ010000276.1:0-5446 GCA_964635825.1 uncultured Victivallales bacterium
CGTTCGGGCAGTTGTCGATGTTCATCAGGTCGCGCATGGCGCCCCAGAAGGCGAATTCGGCATAACTGAAGGTCGAGAGCCGGCGCGTCTTGCGCGAGACGTTCGTCACCGTCAGGTCCCAGATTTCCAGCCGACCCTCGGGCGGGACGAAGTAGGTGATCTCCGTGCGGATGCCCTCGTATTCCAGCGTGATGACGGAGTAACCGGTCCCCACGCGGCAGATGTAGCGGCAGTCCTCGACCGGCATGTGCACGGGCGCCCAGGTGCTGGACCAGTACGTGCCGGAATCGCGGTCGCGCACATACACATAGCGCCCCGGCCGGTCGTAGGGCACGTTCTGGTAGCGGTAGCGCAGCAGGCGGTAGACGCGTGGGTCCTTGTCGTAGCTCACGCCGCCACCCGTGTTGGAAATCATGGCCACGTAGGTGCGGTTCATCAGGTAGTTGAACCACGGCCGCGGCGTGTCCGGCCGCGTGATCACGTACTCGCGGTTGTCAGGATCGAAATGGCCGTACGGTCCACGGGCAATCGCGTTCATGCGTGACGGTCGCTCCACGTTGACGGGGGTCGGACCCCAATTGTGATACTCATGCAAGAGTTCAATAGTGCACTTGACCGCACGCGCGGTCAAGTGGGAGTCCGGGTGCGACGCGTGACCTTACCCCGCGAGTTGCTGCATGAGTTCCACGGGGTGGGATCTGCAACCTATCAACGCAATTGGAGGGCGTGGCGGTGCCGAGCCGTTTCCCTTCGCGGGCCGTTGCGTTCAGGGCGTTGACCCGGCCGGCGCAGCGGGCGGGGGTGGGGCGAGCATCTGCAGGATGCCTTCCTTGAGTTCGACGAAGCCGGCCGCGGAGAGGGCGCTGAACTTCATGGCGGCGGCCGCATCGGTCACCTCGTGGCCGCCGCCGACGGGCACGCGTTGCTGCACGAAGGACTGGATCTGCGCGCGGCTCCAGCCCTTGCGGATCTGCAGCAGCCGCAGGAGCTCGGCGTCCTGGGCGCCGCGCCGCAGGCCGTGCACGCGCAGCGAGGCCACCGCCAGCCCGAAGGGGCTGCCGCTGACGATCAGGGCGTTGCCGCCCTCGCCGCTGAGCGAGTCATCGCCGCGTTGCAGCGCGTCCGCATCCCCGAGCGACTGCCACGGCAGCACGCCATCCTGGCCCATGGCGTAGGCCTTCAGGCACCAGGCCGCGCTGGCCCAGTTGTCGAACTTGTTGTGCGGGCAGGCGCCGTAGGTGTAGGTGATCATGGGTGCGCGCTCGCGCCAGCCGCGGGGCAGCGTGCCGTACAGGATGCCCATGATGCCGTCGGACACGTTGCCCTGCCAGACCGCGCGCGAGATGTCGCCGCGGTAGACCAGGGTGGGGCGGTCGCGCTCCATGGCCGCCACGCCGCCGTCGCGGAAGTAGCGCTCGTGCCACGCGGGAGTGAAGAACTCCGGATCGTCCACGCCGCGGTTGAACAGCCGCCCCCAGAAGTTGAGCGCATGCCAGTCGGCATACTTGAACGGCTCGTCCAACGTCCAGACGCAGTAGGCGTT
This sequence comes from uncultured Victivallales bacterium, assembly GCA_964635825.1. Classification (GTDB taxonomy): domain Bacteria; phylum Verrucomicrobiota; class Kiritimatiellia; order UBA8416; family JAIOPI01; genus CAZWQJ01. The sequence continues at coordinate 1,544 of CAZWQJ010000276.1, forward strand.
GGAGGACTTCCAGCCCTTGTTGTTCAGGTACATCTGCATCAGCGTGCGCGTCCACCCGCGCTCCTGCGCGTGTGTGCGGAAATCGCGGACGGTGTTCACAAAGGCCTTCTGATAGACCGGCGCCAGGGCCTGCTCCGGCGGCTTGGCGAGGACGTGGTGCTTGGCCAGATCTTCGCGTTCGCCTTTGGTCGGCATGGGGCAGCCGGGCTGGTAGAACTTGCGATAGTCAAGCGGCCAGCCCTCGTACAGCGGCAGGTAGAACGTCGCCACCGGCACGCCTGCGCGCGGGTTGTCCGCGAACCACGAGCCGTCCAGCAGGCCGCCCACGTTGCGGTCGTAGGCGGTCCAGTCGGTCACGCGGCCGGTCTCGTCCGCGACCGGCGCCATGTCGGCATGCGTGTTGCCGGACTGCGAGTAGGGCACGCGGTTGATCGCGCAGCGGTGGTAGTGCGCGAGTTGGTGGCTGGCCTTGAAGCCCTCGCTGCCGGCCTGGTACGGGCCACTGTAACAGTTGAGTTCCGGATTGAAGAAGACCGTCGCCGGGATGGTCACGTCGTAGACCTGCACCTGCAGCATGAGCGCATGAACGCCGTCCGGCGCTCTCAGCGCCACCGTGCCAAGATAATCCCCGGGCAACACGTCTGCCGGCAGCGCGAGGTCTACGGTCACCGTCTGGTTGCGCTGTCCCTTCACGGCGTTGTCCGGCGCCGGCACGCTGAGCGGTCCCGTGAGCGGCACGGCGTACTCCGGCTGGTTCCCCACATACCAATTGCGCCACAGGTGCACGACCGAGTTGGACACCGTCGCGGGCCCCGCCAAATCCGAGACCGCTACCGTGAGTCCCGTCACTGCACCTTCCACCACGAGCTGGAACGACACGATTTCGCCGCGCGCCGCGGCTAGCCGGATCGTACCCGAGGCGCCATCCCAGACCGGGTTCGCGGTGCGGAAGGCCGCGCCGTCCTTCTCGAACAGCACGCGGCCATCGACCGGGTCGATCTCGGTCAGCTCCGGCGCCGCCCAGACCCGCGCCGCGGCGCCCACGGCCCGGGGTTCGCCGGGCTGCGGCGTGAACATAGAGGCCGGCACGGTGGGCACAAAAAAGACACTGCCCGTCCGTCCGAGCGCGGCAATGCGGGGGGACGCATTGCCGGCGGCATCGACGGCTTGAATCGACAGTGTCACGTCCTCACCGGCCGGCACATCCTCGATGACAAAGCGCTGGTGGCGGCCCGCCTGGGCGGGGAAGGGTATCTGCCAGCGTGCGAGCGGTTCGTCGTTCAGCAAGATGTCGTACGAAAACGCGCCCTCGGGAACGGTGAATGCCACCTCCGCGGCGCCGCGCGAGGTCGTGGCCGCGAGCGAGGCCGGCCGCACGGTCAAGTTCGTCACGGCGGCCGGCGCGCTGGTGTCAGCCCCGGAGGTGGTGACCATTAGGTAGGGCCCCTTGCCGCTCTCGCGGGCCCAGATGGACTCGTTGAGCATGTGGTCCCCGCTGCCGTCCAGGATCACCAGCCCGTGCGCCGCGCCCGCCACGAGGGCCTGCACCAGGCGTGCATCAATCCGCGCGCGGAAGCAGCCCTCGCCCACAAACTCCAGGCGCGTGTCGTCACGCAACGAATTGTGGTTGCCCATGGACACATCCGCGAGCGTCGCGCCGGGCCAGCCCCAGTTGTCGCGCCCGGTGGCGGATTCGTTGAAGGTGGCGCCATGGCCCTCTTCGTCACGGCCCGGCTCAGCCCGGCTGCCCTCTTCCCACGCGTGCGCCACGGTCGCCACGGTCAACCAGTTCAGATCCGAGCCGTGATTCAGGCCCCACTTCGCGCCATACGCGGGTTTCAGGTAGAGCCAGGCCTCGCCAACCACCTGCCCCTTCAGCGCCGACACATCGAAATCCAGCAGCCCGAATTCCTCGACGTACTTGAGCTTGATGCGCTCCGCGCGGCCGGCGTTCTGGCCCGCCTCTTCGCCGACGTTCATGATCCACGTGTCGCGCGTGCACGGCAGCCGGACCGGCTCCGCCATCGCTGCACACCAGCCACACGCTGCCACGACCGCCGCAATGAACGCGAGCTTACGCATGACGCCTCCTGATCCCCGTTGCCGCCCAGAATATGATACACCTAACAGACGCAGGTTGCCCCACCCGGCCGCACCCGTCAAGCACAAGCGGGCGCGCTGCGCCAAAATCGCGAATGCCGCCTGAAGGCGGTACACCAACAGCCCAGAAATGGCCATTTGCCTCGTTGGTGTCCCGGCTTTAGCCGGTCTTCTGCCCGTAGCGCGATTTTGGCGCAGCCATGCGAAGAGACCGCGGCCGCGCACCAAGGTGTGCAGATCATCGACGTCTCCGAACAGGAGCTTGCCCCGTTCCCCGACTACAACACCGAGACGATGCTGATGTACACGAAGTCCAGGGTCAGCCGGCCCTCCGGCAGTTCGACGTTGAAGACCTTCAGGACGCGTTCGCGCGCGGGCATGGTCAGCGCGGGTAGACGACCGGGTTCCAGTCGTCGTTTTCGAGAACGTCGCCCTGCTTGAGCGACTCGAAGTAGGGACTCGGGAGCACGTTGCGCTGGCAGTTGAACGTACTGCCGACCGGCATGTAGGCGCAGGTCATCGCGATGCGGCGGCCGCGGGTCATGTTCGCGCCTGCGCCGTGGGCGACGAGACCGTTGTGGAAACTGCAGTCGCCGGCCTTCATCGGCACGGACACCGGGTCGATCTCCGCCATCTTCGGATAGATCTTGAACAGGTCGGCCATGTTCGCGCCGATGCCGGCGTTCTCGTAGGTCGCGTGCTGGAGGCTGCCAGGAACGAACCACATGCAGCCGTTTTCCAGCGTGGCGTCCTCGAGCGCGATCCATACCGAGATGGACTGCCGCGAGGAGAACGACCAGTAGGGATTATCGAGATGCCAGGCCGTCGGGTTGCCGAACGGCTCCTTGATGAGCGTCTGGTCATGCCAGACCCGGTAGCCCCTGACGTCTTCAAGCGCGCACATCATCCGTCCGAGCTCGGGGTTGAGCATGTAGCGCCTCACGGTCGGGCTGATACGCCAGAGGTTGAGCCGCTGCGTGAAGACCTTGTCGTAGTAGCTCTCCCCCTCCGTCATCTCCGCGCCGCCGCCGGCAACCTTGCGCTTGCCCATCTTTACAACGCATTCGAGAACGGCCTGCTTTAATTCGGCCACCTCGTCCGGCGACAGAAACTGCCGGTGAGCGACGAATCGATTGGTCTTGTAGAACGCGATCTGCGCGGCGGTAAGGGCTGTATTCATGCGTGACAACATAGGGCATTTCCTGAACCGTGACTTGGACGATGTTGCCACGTTGGATCGACTCGATTAGCATGCCGGCATGCCTCAGAGGATTTCTCTAACCGCAACGATATCCTTGGCCGTGCTAGTTGCGGCGGGCTGCCGTTTCTTCCCGGCGGGGGAGAAGGGGTGCGACAATCCCGTCCATCGGCCGGGTCGTCTCGAACTCAAGGTGACCTGCTGTTGGAATATCCCGCCGACGCCGGAGAACATTCCGAAGATCGTGGAGGGGGCAAAGTCGCTCGGATTCAACGCAATTGCCTGGTGCCGCGCAGATCCCCCACGGCTATCCCTACCAGTGGGGCGGGGAGCCGGTTGCAGGAAACCGCGAGATCCACGAAGAGCCCCTGGCCTGCCCGATCGACCCGGAGGTGCCCGCCCATACCATGGCCATGGTTCGGGAGGCGCAGGAGATTGGCTACGACGGCGTCTGCTGGGATCTGATCGGCTACCGGAATTACCGCTCGTGTCGCTGCCCTCGTTGCACAGAGCGCCTTGCCCTTTGGCGTGAGGCCAACCCATCAGTCCGAGAAAGCACATTCTTCGAGAATCAACTCGTATTCCTCTACAATGATCTCGGAGCC
>CAZWQJ010000277.1:0-3799 GCA_964635825.1 uncultured Victivallales bacterium
GTACCCGCTGCGGATCCGACAGCGCTTTCGTCACCCGCAGGGTCGCTCGCATGGCCGATTGTAGTTTTAACATGATAAACACGCATAGGTTAACAAGATTGGATGCATCGTCCTCGTTCTCGTCCTCGATAGGGAATCGCGAGGACGAGGACCGCTTCGCTGAGGACGAGTACGATTGCCAAGTCTCATGGCTCTCTTCCCTCCGGGGCGCGGGGCGTGACTGAAACCTGAAACCCGACACCGCGTTTTTTTGACGATACCCATGCACCCTCGCGCGGATGCGTGTCGACGCCTGCAAACAGCTGCCCGAGCCGCTCGAACCCGACGGGCTCCTCTGGCACCCACGGCACGAGCACCAGCTGGCGCGCATGCTGCTCCGCGACCTCGCGGATATGCGGACGCTCATTTCGGCCGCGCGCGGCCAGCAACGGATCGCGGGATCCGCTCTCCGCGAACGTTTGGTTCACCACCCAGGCGTACGGCTCAATCTGCGCCCGCCGCAGATCCGCCTGGAGATAGGCCGCCTCGTGCACCGGCGTCGCTTCCGGCAGCGTCACGATCAACACCTTTGTGAAATCCGCGTTCCGCAGCCGGGGCAGCAGTTCGCGGACTTCCGCCGGCATGTCGCTGGCGTGCCGCAGCACCTCGCGATGGTACGCCTCGGTGGCGTCCAGCAGCAGCAGCGTGTGCCCGGTGGGGGCCGTGTCCAGCACCACAAACCCCGCTTCGCCATGCGCGACCGTGCGGGCAAACGCCCGAAACACGGCAATCTCCTCGGTACAGGGCGAGCGCAAGTCTTCCTTCAACAGTGCCCGTCCCTCGGCATCAAGGTCCTTGCCGGCCGTGGCGATGACCTCTGCGGTATAGGCGAGCGTCTCCGCCGCCGGGTCGATGCGGCTGACCTGCAAGTTCTTCAGGTTCGTGGCGGCCACCGCATGCACATGCGCCGCCGGGTCCGTGGTGCTGAGGTGTACGGGGAAACCGCGCTGCGCCAGTTCGCCGGCAATCGCGGCGGCAATCGTCGTCTTACCTACGCCGCCTTTGCCCATGGTCATGATGACCCCGCGCCCGGCCTTGACCAGATCGTCCACCAGCCCCGTCAACCTTCCGGCGGGCAGACCCGCGTCGGTCGCCGTGTGGTCCACCTGCTCGGCGGGCAGGTGGTCGTCCGCCACGCGTAGAAGCCCGCGCAAGCGTTCGATGCCAATCACGTTCTGCGCCCGAAGGGGGACGCGGGTCAGAGGCATGCCGGCCAGCCAGTCGGCAAATTCCGCCAATGCCGCATGATCGCGCCCTTCCATCGCCTGCGCCAGCCGATCCTCCCCATGCCGCGCCCGGAAAAGGCCGTTCAGGATCAATCGTTGGTTGGTGATGCCCAGCCGCCCCAGCTCCTCGCTCGTGCGCTTGGCCTCCTTGAGCGTGGATGTTTGCGCCCGGCTCACCAGCACCAGCGTCGTCCGCGTCGCATCCGCCAGCGCGGCCAGCGTGGCCTCATACATGCCGCGTTGCTTTTCCAGTCCCGCCAGTGGCCCCAGGCACGACGTGCCGCTGGTATTCGCATTGAGGAAGCCGGTCCACGCCTTCGGCAACGTCAGCAGGCGCAAGGTGTGCCCCGTAGGCGCCGTGTCGAAAATCACGCGATCGAAGGCTGCCGTCGCCCGGGGGTCGCCCAACAGCCGGGAAAACTCGTCGAAGGCGGCAATCTCTGTCGTGCAGGCGCCCGACAATTGCTCTTCCATGCTGCGCAGCGCCGCGGCCGGCAGCTTGCCGCGGTAGGGCCCGACCACATTCTCGCGGTAAAGCCGAGCCGCTTCTTCGGGATCGATATTGAGCGCAAAGAGCCCGGGAGCCCCCGGGATCGCGCGGGGGGTGGACGTCAGCAGTTGCCCCAGGACCTCATCGAGGTTCGAGGCGGGATCGGTGCTGACCAGCAGAACCTGCATGCCTTGTTCGGCCAATGCCAACGCGGTCGCGCATGCCAACGAGGTCTTGCCGACACCACCCTTGCCGGTAAAAAACAAATACCGCGTCGTTTGCTGCAGAAACGTCAGCATGCCGGGATCTCGACCATCTTCACACCGGCGAATCCCGCCAGTTCTCGCCGCGCCGGGTAACGGCCCCGGCAGACAATCGCTCCTTCGACGAGCGTCAGCGGCAGGCAGTTCTCGTCCTCCGTCAGCGCCGCCTTCACCGCCGCGTTCTCCGCAAACGCCATCGGCTGCTGCGCCAGGTTGTACCGGGTCACCGCCACGCCTTGCCCCCGCAGCCAATCCAGATCGGCCGCGAAGCGCGGCAACACGGGATCCACCTTCGGGCCACAAACCCCGCTCGAGCAACACATCGGCGGATCAAATACGTCCAGCGTCATCGCGAGCACTCCTTGGCGTAATTCGTTATATGGCGAAATGTAGCATCGGCAGGGCGGTGGAGTCAACCGGCTGGTGCGCGCAGGGCTGTCGGCCTGAACTCGACCCGCGCCGTGACGGTCGTGGGCCCGGCTGTGGCACGCGGCTCTGTCGCGTGCGTCTTCCGGCGCGGGACAGGAGCCCCGCGCCACCCGTCAATGCGCCGTGTAGAGCAGGTACAGCCCGCCCAGGAGCACGAGTACGCCGCAGATCTTCTTGAGGATCACCGCACCCTTGGAGTTTTCATGCCAGTTCAGATAGTGCTGCACGACTTCGGTGAATGTTCCGGCCAGCACGATCACCCCGCAATGGCCCAGGCCGTAGAGCACCAGGAGGAGGATTCCGTAGGAGAGGTTGGTGGTCGCCAGCTTGAACGTGACGGCCAGCATGGGCGCCATATACGCGAACGTGCAGGGGCCAAGCGCCACGCCGAAGACCAGACCCAGGATGAACGCCGCGAGCAGGCCCTTGCGCTTCATCCCCGGTTGGGCCGCCCCCGGCATCGGCAACCGGATCGCCTCGAGCAGATACAGACCGATCACAAAGAAGATGATGGCCACCGCGTAGTTGCCCCAGCGGCCTACGTCGCCCAGCATGCGCCCCGCCGCCGCGGTGATCGCGCCGATGGCCGCAATCGTGATCAGGATGCCCACCGCAAACAGCAGCGAAATTGCGAACGCCCGCCGCGTGCGGATGCGCCCTTGCTGGTCGATGAACCCCACGATCAGGGGAATGCTCGCCAGATGGCACGGACTCAGCAGGATGCTGAGAATACCCCACACCAACGCGGCGCTCAACGCGAGGCCAGCCGAGCCCTCGACGGCGCGTGACAGTGTTGTGAAGAGCTGTTCCATGGCAAACAGAGATGTTGGAATGGTGGGGGCCCCTGCGCACCGTCCCCGTATTCCACTATTCCATCATTCCACGACTCCCTCCAGCTCCACCCCGAACTCCTTCCACTTCGCGAGGATGTCCTCCCTGCCGTAGAACCCCTCGTGCCGGAATCGTTCCTGGCCCTGCGCGTCGTAGAAGATCTGCGTCGGGATGAGGTTGATCCCGTACTTCTTGGCTTCATCCGGCTGCTCCCACACGTCGATGAAGGTGACGTCCATCCTCCCGGCGTAGGTTTGTTTCAGCTCCGCCAGGATGGGGGCCATCATCTTGCAGGGAATGCATTTCCCCGCGCCAAGGTCCACCAGGCGCGGGATGGCGACCATGCCCGCGGGCTCAATCGCCGCGGCCACCGTGTTCGTGCTTTCACCGGTGGCCGGCTCCGACACGGCTGGGCTCGCCGGCGCTGGAACTGGGCGATGCCGCCCGGCATTCTTGGCGACCAGCACGCCCACCACCGCCGCGACCAGAACAATCCAGATCCAGGCCTTCTTGCCGTTCAT
>CAZWQJ010000277.1:3899-5427 GCA_964635825.1 uncultured Victivallales bacterium
GATCTCCTCCGCACTCAACACCTTGCCCACGCTCTTCACCTGGCCATCCACCACCAGCGCCGGCGTCCCCATGACGCCGAACGCCATGATGTCGGTGATCTTCTCCACCTTCTCGATCGTGGCGTCGAGGCCCAGCGCCTTCACCGCCGCCTCCGCGTTGACCGTCAGCGCCTTGCACTTCGGACATCCGGTTCCCAGAATCTGGATCTTCTTCATGGTGCGTTCCCTTCCTCTTAGCCGTGCGCTACTTCACAATCGCCCCGAAGAGGATACCCGTAATCGTCGCCATCACCACGACGAGCCCGACGAAGGTCAGCGTCTTCTTCGGGCCCAGGATGGCGTTGATCACCAGCATGCTCGGCAGGGAGAGCGCCGGCCCCGCCAGGAGCAGCGCCAGCGCCGGGCCCTGGCCCATGCCGCTGTCGATCAGGCCACGCAGGATTGGCACTTCCGTCAGGGTGGCGAAGTACATCAATGCGCCCGTCAGCGACGCAAAGAAGTTGGTCCAGACGGGCCAGAGGAGGGCCAGCCAGGCAGGCGCCGGGGTGTCTGCGCCCGAGGTCAGCGACAGGAGGGCGGCGGGTGAGTCGCCGACCAGCGCCTGGATCCAGACGTTTGGCACGATGCCCGCATCTTTCCCCGAGGGGCTGCCCAGGAAGAAGCCGGCCGCGAGCACGCCGCCCAACAGCAGGGGCAGGATCTGCTTCGCAAAGCCCCAGGTCTGGTCGCGCCAGTCCTTGAGTTCCGCGCCGCCCACGAACGTCAGTCCCGCCAGCCCGGCTGAACCGGCGGCAAAGGCGGCCACCGGATAGCCCGGAAAGGCAATGGCCAAAACCACCGCCGGGACGGCCGCCAGGGCAATCCACAGCAGCCGCACGTGGAAGAAGCGCCACAGGCAAACGCCCATCAGGATGGCGAAGATCCCCGTCACCATCCACTTGGCGTGGTAGATCGCAAACCAGAGGCCGGCTTGCTCCAGCGGCTTGCCCCAGTTGGCGAATACCAGGATGCCAACCATGGAGAAGAAGTAGACCACCACCTGCCACAGCGGCCGAGCCTCCTTCTCGTCCTCGCCCATGAACACGGGCTGCGGTTGCGCCGCCTTGGCCCGCTCCTCTTTCAGGAAGATCAGATGCATGAGCAGGCCGATGACCACGCTGAACACCACCGCCCCGACCGCCCGGGCCACTCCCAGTTGCCAGCCCAGCACGCGTGCCGTCAGCACGATGGCCAGCACATTGATCGCGGGACCGGAGTACAGGAACGCAATGGCCGGGCCCAGGCCGGCACCGCGCATATAGATGCCGCCGAAGAGCGGCAGAACCGTGCAGGAACAGACGGCCAGAATGGTGCCGGAGACGGAGGCCACCGAGTAGGACAGCCACTTCGAGGCCTTCGGCCCAAAGTACTTCATCACCGCGTTCTGGCTGATGAAGACACCGATGGCGCCGGCGATGAAAAAGGCCGGGACCAGGCACAGCAGAACGTGCTCCCGGGCGTACCACTTCACCAGCTTGAACGCCTCGAT
>CAZWQJ010000278.1:0-5390 GCA_964635825.1 uncultured Victivallales bacterium
CTGGAGGGCCGACCTCCGTGTCGGCCGCTCTTCTTAACGCACGGCAACCGGACTCCCTTGCCCTACTTGGTCCGCCGAATCCCCCGCGCCGCCACCGGCTGCCCATCCCGATACACACAGGGAAAGTGCGCCCCCGCCCGCCGCATCGCCCCACCCGGCTTCACCCGGATGAATTGCCGCATCACGTGCTCGCGCCCCGTGAAGTGCGCCTCGGGCGTCATGAAATGAATCGCGATCGCCCGCCGCGGCCGGGCCGACCGATTTTCCGGTGAGCCGTGCCACGTCAACGCATGGTGAAAGTGCACCTCGCCACGCCGCACCGGACACGGCTTCGCCTCAACCGCGTGCCCCGGCTCGTGCGCCGGAATCGTGGCGAACTCCGGCATCGCCCGCAAACTCGTATGCTGCGCCAGGTGTGCCATCTGGTTGCCCCAGCGTTGCGACCCCGGCACCATCCACATGCACCCGTTCTCCACATCCGCGTCGTCCATCGGGATCCACGCCGTCACTTCCGTCATCGGCTCGATCGACGGCCACAGCGGCGCGTCCTGGTGCCAAGTCGTCGCGCCGCCCGTACCCGCCGGCTTGAACTGCACCTGGTCATGCCACACCTGCAAGTCCGTCGCACCCGTCAGTTGCGCAATCCCACCCACCACCGCCGGATGCGAGAGCAAGCGCCGAAATGCCGGCGACACTTCCCAGATGTTCACGACCTGCCAGACCGGACGCGAACCGCTGGCCTTCCCATACTCGCCCGCCGGCGCTCCCGTCAGGTCGCGAAACAACACCGGCCGCGGCTCGCCCGCCTTGAATCCCGCCGTCCCCTTCGCAATGACGCGGTCCAACTCATCCGCCAGCGTCGCCACCGCCGCATCGTCCAGCGCCCGCCCCCCATTCAGATAGCCGTCGCGCCGAAATTGCCGCACCTGCGTAGTCGTCAACATGCCCCCTCCCCTCACCCGGATACTCATCACTCACTCCTCACCACCGACTAAACACAGCGCCTGCCTCGCTTGCGCATGGGGAGCGGAACGCGTCAGCGTTCCGGCCGGTATCAACAACGAGTCCGCTCCGACAACAGCAAGGACTCATGACGCTGTGGTTCGCAGCCCCGCATTCCCTTCCCCTCCCGGGTGGCCCGGCCGCTCCGCGGGCGGGCTCGCCACGCTTCACAGTCAGCCCGCGCTCGCCATCGGTCGCCCCCGCATCAACGCCCAAGCTCGCGCCCCAACACCAGCAAGCGCCCCACCTGCTCCGCCGCCTCCGTCAGCCGCCGCGGTCCCACCCTCGCCAAATCCGCCTCCGCCGTCGGCCGTGACAACGTCGCCACATACGCATCGATCCCCACCCGCCGCACCGCCTCCACCCCATCCCCCAGGCACCCGCAGATCGCGATCACCGGAATCCCCAACCGCTTGGCCATGCGCGCCACCCCGGCCGGCGTCTTGCCGCGCGCCGTCTGCCCGTCCATGCGCCCTTCACCCGTCACCACCAGATCGCACCCGCGCAACTGCTTCTCCAACCCCACCGCCTCCATCACCATCTCCACGCCGGACCTCAGTCGCGCCCCCAAGAATCCCACCAGGCCTCCTCCCAACCCACCCGCCGCACCCGCGCCCGGCAACCGCAAAATCGACACGCCCGCATCGCGCTTCAACACCGCCGCCAGGTGCCGCAGGTTGGCGTCCAGCACCCGCACCATCGCCGGCGTCGCCCCCTTCTGAGGACCATACACCCACGCCGCGCCCTGCGCCCCCGCCAGCGGATTGTCCACGTCGCACGCCACCTCGATCCGCACCGCCCGCAGCCGCGGATCCAGCCCCGCCACCTCGATGCGATGCAACCGCCCCAGCGCGCCGCCCCCCTCGCCGATCGACTTCCCGCGCGCATCCAGCAGTCGTGCCCCCAACGCCATCGCCATGCCCGCACCGCCATCCGTGGTCGCACTCCCGCCAATCCCCAGCAGGATCCGCGTCGCCCCGCTCGCCAGCGCCGCCCGAATCAAATCGCCCGTGCCCGCCGTCGACGTCCGCAGCGGGTTACGCTCCCCCGGCGCCAGCAGCACCAGCCCGCTCGCCTCCGCCATCTCGATCACCGCCGTCGCGCCATCCCCCGTCAGCCCAAACCGCGCCCGCCGCTCGCGCCCCAGCGGATCCCGCACCCGGCACGTCCGGTAGCGCCCGCCCGTCCCCGCCACAATTGCCGCCACCGTTCCCTCGCCCCCATCCGCCATCGGCACCCGCCGAAACGCCGCCCCCGGCAGCGCCCGCCGCAGCCCTCTCTCCATGCAGCGCGCCGCCGCGTCTGCCGTCATGCAGCCCTTGAACGAGTCCGGTGCAATCGCAATCTTCATGCTCATACCCACCATCTCACCCCCCCAACCCGGAAAACTCAACGCCAAACTACTCCGTTTCCCGATTGACTTCGCACCGCCGCTTCGGCATCCCATGGAGTGTCGCTCATCGAGGCCGCGTAACGTACTGCTTTCGTCCAGAACCATGAATACAACGCCGCTGTCGGTTGCGGTGATCGGTGGCGCCGGCCATGTCGGCAGCGCCCTCGTCCCGCGCCTCCTCGATCTCGGGCACGCCGTCCGCGTCCTCGACCTCTTCTGGTATGGCGACGACATCTTCCGCGCCCACTCCCATCACCCCAGCCTCACCCGCCACCGCCTCGACGTCCGCGATGCCGCGCGCGTCGCCGACGCCCTGCGCGGAACCGATGTCGTCATCCACCTCGCCTGCATCTCCAACGACGCCAGCTACGACCTCAACCCCGCCTTCTCCCGCTCCATCAACCTCGACTCCTTCGGCCCCGTCGTCCGCGCCGCCGAGCGCGCCGGAGTCCACCGCTTCATCTTCGCCAGCTCCTCCAGCGTCTACGGCTCCCGCAGCGAGGGCGATGTCACCGAAGACACCCCCACCGCCCCCATGACCGGCTACTCCACCTGCAAACTGGAATGCGAACAGATCCTCCTCGCCGGCGCCAGCCCCATGGAACGCATCGTCCTCCGCCCCGCCACCGTCTGCGGCTACGCACCCCGCATGCGCTTCGACCTCACCGTCAACCTGCTCACCGCCCACGCCCTCGTCAACAACCGCATCCGCATCTACGGCGGCCAGCAGTTCCGCCCCCACCTACACATCGCCGATATGGTCAACGCCTACACCACCGTCCTCACCGCCGATCGCACCCGCATCGACGGCAAGATCTTCAACGTCGGCTTCCAAAATCGCACCGTCGAAGATGTCGCTTTCCTCATCCGCGATTGCCTCCAACCTCGCCCCATCGAAGTCATTCACGACCCCCACCCCGACATCCGCTCCTACCGCGTCAACGGCGACAAAATCCGCCGCGAACTCGGCTTCGTCCCCGGCCACACCGTCGAGGACGCCGTCCGCTCCGTCGCCCAGGCCTTCCAAACCGAGAACTTCGAAAATCCCCTCAGCGCCGATCGCTACCACAACGTCCGCACCATGCAGGCCTTCCACGCCGCCAACCCCAACCCCACCACGTAACCGCGGCCCGCATCGCCCCCCCAAGCCCTCACTCCACATCCGCCTCGACCTCGATAACACTATCGTCCGCTACGATCGCCTCTTCCACGCCCTCGCCCTCGCCAACGGCTGGATCGATGAACGCGTCCTCCCCTCGAAGCGCGCCGTGCGCGATGCCATGCGCGCCCAGGCCGATGGCGACATCTGGTGGACTCGCCTCCAGGGCGTCGTCTACGGCCAGCACATGACCGATGCCGAACCCGCCCCCGGCCTCGACGCCTTCCTGCGCGCCGCCCACCACGCCTGCATCCCCATCTCCATCGTCAGCCACAAGGCCCGCTTCCCCTCTCAGGGCCCGCGCGTCGACCTCCACGCCGCCGCCCATGCCTGGCTCCAGCAGCATCTGCTCGCCCATGTCGACGATTTCGGCATCCACGCCCGCGACATCCACTTCGAACCCACCCAGGAACTCAAAGCCGAACGCGTCATCGCCCTCGGCTGCACCCACTGGATCGACGACCTCCCCGAATTCCTCGCCCTGCCCGCCCTACAGGGCCCCCTCGTCCGCATCCTCTACGCACCCGATCCGCCACCCAGCCCCCCAGCCGGCGTCCAGGTCTTTGCGTCGTGGGACGCCATCCTGCGCGCCCTCGCCCGCGAACCGTCATGGATCCGTCCACACGCCATACTCTGAGCGACGCCGTCACCGCCCTCACCGGCAATCGGCCGACCCGCATCCGCGCCATCCAGCCCGGCCGAAATAACGTGGTCGCCCGGGTCGACGTCGCCCACGCCGCCTACCTCGCCAAACTCTACTTCGTCCACCCGCGCGACCCCCGCGACCGCCTCGCCGCCGAGTTCGGCATGCTTTCGTTCCTGCACGCCCGCGGCGTCACCGCCGTCCCCACACCGGTCGCCGCCGATCCCGTCCGCCACGTCGCCCTCTATACGTTCATCCCCAGACGCCCACCCACGCGCGGCCAACTCCACTGGGATCACGCCTGCCAACTTGCCGACTTTCTCGCCGCCCTCTGGCGCGAACGCCGCCACCCCGACGCCCGCGCCCTCCCGCCCGCCGCCGAGGCCGCCTTCTCGCTGCGCGACTACGTCACCCACCTGGATCGCCGCTTCGCGCGCATGCCCGCCTCCCCAACTCAGCCCTTCAGCGGCGCCGTCTGGACCCTCGCCCACACGCGCCTGCGAGCCGCCTTCACCCATGCCGTCACCCACCTCGAACGCGAGGCCGCCCGCCTCCACCTCGACATCGATCAACCCCTGCCCCCCTCCGCCCGCACCCTCTCCCCCGCCGACCACGGCTTCCACAACACGCTCCTCACCCCCAACGGCCAACTCGTGTTTCTGGACTTCGAGTACGCCGGCTGGGATGACCCCGCCCAAATGGCCGCCAACGCCTGCCTCCAACCCGAAATCCCTATGCCCCCCGCCTGGCATCCACCCTTCTTCCGCCGCCTCTACGCCGCCCTCGGCAACGATCGAACACTCGCCTTGCGCCTCTATCTCGTGTATCCCTTGCAGGTATTGAAGTGGTCACTCATCCTCTTGAACGAATTCATGCCGGTCGATGCCACCCGACGCGCCTTCGCCGCCGGCCACCCGCAAATCAGCCGCAGCGCCCGCCTCGCCCGCGTCCGCCGACGCGCCGAGTCCATCGAACATCTCTTACGAACACCCAACCCCCTAATGCGCACCGCCCTCCACCTCGCCACGCATCCCCTATGAGTTTCCCCGTCCCCCCTTCGGTGTTCGGTGTTCGGTGTTCGGTGTTCGGTGTTCGGTGTTCGATGTTGAACGTTGAACGTTGAACGTTGAACGTTGAGCGTTGAGCGTTGAGCGTTGCATGTCGCATGTTGAATGTTGCATGTTGAGCTTCCC
>CAZWQJ010000279.1:0-5370 GCA_964635825.1 uncultured Victivallales bacterium
GCGTGTACTGGGGCACGAATGCCAGCGCCTGGGCCAACACGAACTGGTTCAACGGCGGCGCGGTCGACCCGGCTTGGACCAACAACACGCCGTTCAGCACGAACGTCGCGAGCGGCCTGAACCCGAACACGCTCTACTACTACACCTATGCCGCCTCAAACGCGGCGGGCACCGTGGCCGCCGGCTCGCCCGTGGCCTTCATCACCGGCGAGATCACGGTCCAGGCCACGGACGCCTCCGCCGCCGAGTGGCCGCAGGATCCGTGCACGTTCACGTTCTATCGGCCCGACTGGTCCACCGGAGTGGCCCTCACCGCCTACTATACGGTCGGCGGCACGGCCAGCAACGGCGTGGATTACAGCAGCAGCAACCTGACTGGCAGCCTCACGTTTCCTGTCGGCGTTTCGAATGTGGCGATCACCGTGGCGCCGTATAACGATGAGGACTTCACGGAGCCTGCGACGGATACCGTGGCGGTGGCGCTCGCGCCCGGTGGCTATGTGATCGGGTCGGCCAATTCAGCCACCGCCACCATTGTCAACCGGGCCTATACGGTGGCGTATGTGGCCACCAACGGTCTGAGCGTCGCGCCTTACGACTCGTGGCTGAACGCCGCCACGAACATCCAGACGGCGGTGGACTACGCCGCCACGAACGGGATCCCCGTGGTGCAACTCACCAATCACACCTACGTGATCCCGGGGCAGATCTTCGTCACCAATGCCCTGACCGTGCGCGGATCCAGCCGCACGAACACCGTGGTGCGGCGGGCGACCACCGGCGACGCCGCCCCGTTGCACCGGATCTTCTACGTCGATCACGCGGCCGCGGTGGTGGAGACGCTGACCGCGCAGGACGGCCATGCGAACAACGCCGTTACCCGCGGCGGCGGGTTTTATCTCATCAAGGGGCTGGTGCGCGACTGTGACATCGCCAACAGCCGCGGCAACGGCAGCCATTTGGGTATCGGCGTGTACCTCGCCGGATCGGGCGCCGTGCTGAGCAACTGCGTGGTGCACTCGTGCTCCGGCGAACAACCCACTGACACCGGAGGTGGCGTCTACATCGAAGCCGGCGCGCTGGTGACGCACTGCGTCCTGCGTAACAACTACAACGCACGCGGAATTGGCGGCGGGGCCTATGTCAACGGAGGCACGCTGCGGTGGTCCACCGTCCGCAACAACTCGATCATGCACAACAACGGCGTGGGCGTCTATGTGGCCAACAACGCCGCCAGCCTGGTCGAGTACTGCGAGGTGAGGGACAACACCACTCCAAGCACTTGGTGGGGCAGCGGAGTAGGTGTCTACATGGAGGGCGCCGGCACGGTTCGCAACTGTCTAGTCGCGAGGAACAGGAACGATGAGGTGACCGGGTCGGCGTCCTACGGCGGCGGGCTCTACATCAGCGCCAACAGCGTGGTGGAAAACTGTACGGTGGTGAACAACTACTCCTTCACCCAGGGCGGCGGCATCTACGCGGCGGGCGGCACGATCCGCAACTGCATCTTCGACGACAACTATTCGCCCCTCTCGCCCAACGCCCGCACGAACGCCGGAACCTATGTGACCTGCCTGCTTCCCGGCGGCGCGCCGGGGACCGGCAACTTTGACGGCAGCGCCGGCTTCGTCAACGCGGCCGCCGGCGACTACCACCTGTCGCTGCTCTCCAAGGGGCTGAACGCCGGCACGGACCAGGCATGGATGGACACGGCGACGGACCTGGGCGGCGGGGCCCGCAAGCTGCTGGGCCAGTCGGACATCGGGGCCTACGAGACGACGAACGCCTTCACCTGCGCCTTCAGCGCGACCCCGTCCGTCGGCGTGGCGCCGTTGACCGTCAACTTCACGGCCACGGTCGTGGGCACGAACACGAACAACCTGACCTACTTCTGGGACTTCGACGGCAACGGGTCGTGGGACGACTCGGGCTCGGACAAGCAGGCGACCTCGCGCGAGTACTCCCTGGGGAGTTATCGGCCGGTGCTGTGGGTGACGAACGGCGTGGGCGAGTCGGCCATCTACACCGGGCAGACGGCGGTCATCGCCTCGGCTCTGACGCTCTATGTGGCGACTAACGGTACGCACACCGTGCCCTACGACACGTGGGGCAAGGCCGCCACCAACGTGCAGGCCGCCATCGACGCGGCCGCGGACGGCGCGCGGGTGGTGCTCAGCAACGGCACGTACACGCTGGGGGCGCAGATCGTGGTCGATAAGGCCATCACGCTCGAGAGCGTGAACGGGGCGACCTCCACGACCTTGCGGTGTGCGAGCCGGACCTACCGGGTGCTGAAGCTGGACCACACCAACGCGGTCGTGCGGGGCTTGACGCTGGACAACGGCTATGCCTACGAACTCGAGGGCGGCGTGGCCGTGAACCGCCGCGGCGGCGGGGCCTGTGTGCTGGCCGGCAGGCTGCTCGATTGCACCGTCTCCAACAGCAAGGGCAGCTTGAACACCACGCTCGGAATCGGCGTCTACCTCCACGGCGTCGGCGCGATGGCCAGCAACTGCGTCGTCGGCTCCTCCGTGGGTGAAAACAAACCGAAGGGCGGCGGCGCGTATGTCAACACCGGGGCACTGATGACGCACTGCACGCTGCGTGGCTACAGCGGGTACACCGGCTCCGGCGCCGATGGCGCCGGAGCCTACGTCAATGGCGGCACGTTGCGCTGGTGCAACATCTACGGCAACAGCACGTTCAACGACAACGGCGGCGTGGGCGTTCATGTGGCCAATAACGCCGCGGGCCTCGTGGAGTACTGTACGATCACCAACAACGTGGTGCCGAGCGGTTGGGGGGGCGACGGCGTGGGTGTCTACATGGCAGGTGCCGGTACGGTTCGCAACTGCCTGGTGGCGATGAACAAGCACGATGGGTCGATGGGCTGGACGTCCCGGGGCGGCGGACTCTTCATCAATGCCAACAGTGTGGTGGAGAACTGTACGGTGGTGAACAATAACGCCTTCACCGAGGCAGGCGGCATCTACACCGCCGGCGGCACGAACCGCAACTGCATTTTCTACGGGAACACCTCACCGCTCTCGGCCAACGCCCGCACGAACGCGGGCACCTACGTGACCTGTCTGCTGCCGGGCGGCGCGCCGGGGACCGACAACATCGACGGTTCGCCTACGTTCATGGATGCCGCCAACCGCGACTTCCGGCTGGTGCCGACTTCTGTGGGCGTGAATGCCGGCACGGATCAGTCCTGGATGACGGGCGCCGTCGACCTGGCCGGTGACCCGCGCGTGCAGCTCGGCCGGTCCGATATCGGCGCCTACGAGGCGCCTGCCACGTTCACGTGCTCCTACACCGTGAACCCGCGGCTGGGCATCGCGCCCTTCTGGGCGGTGTTCTCCGGCACCGCGACCGGCGACAACACGAACGGCCTGACGTACTACTGGGACCTTGACGGCAACGGCACGTGGGAGCATTCCGGCGCCGACAAGCAGACGGTTTCCAACCAGTACGCCCTTGGCGTCTACTGGCCCGTGCTGAGCGTCAGCAATGCCGCGAGCCAGGGGGCCGTCTACACGAGCACGGTGCCGGTGGTGGCCACGCTTGCGACCGTCTACGTGGCGACGAACGGCTCGGCGACGAGTCCGTATGACACGTGGGGCAAGGCCGCGACGAACGTGCAGAGCGCCGTGGATGTGGCGGGGGACGGCGTGCGGGTGCTGGTGTCCAACGGAACCTACACTGCGGGGGCATACGTCACCATCATGCGGCCCATCACGCTCGAGAGCCTGAACGGGGCGGCGGTCACCACGCTGCGGTGCGCGAGCCGGTCCTACCGGGTTCTGAAGCTGAACCACACGAACGCGGTCGTGCGGGGCTTGACGCTGGACAACGGCTCCGCCTATGAACTGGAAAACGGGGTCACGGAAGTCCGCCGCGGCGGCGGCGCGTACATCATTGCCGGCACGCTGGCCGACTGCACGATCACCAATTGTTTCGGCACCGCCGCCCAGGGGGCCGGCTTCTACCTCGCGTCGGGGCTCGTCACCAACTGCATCGTGCGCAACGGCGTCCAGAACGGCGGCGGGGCCGGCGACGTGCGCGGGATCGGCGGCTTCGTGGCCGGGGGCGAAGTGGTGGACTGCCGGTTCTCGGGCAACACGATCAGTGCGAACGTCAGCGACAACAACTGGGGCGGCGGCCTGCATGTGGCGTCCGGGACGGTGTGGCGCTGCGTGTTCTACGGCAACACGCTCGGGTACGGCCGCGGCGCGGGCTTGAGCATGGCGGGCGGCCTCGTTGACCGCTGCATCGTGACGAACAACCTGACGCAGTTCGGGGCCGAAGGCGGCCGCGGGGGGGGTGTCTATGTCGGGGGCGGCACGCTGCGCAACACGCTGGTGAAGGGCAACGCGGCGCACGCGAGCGGCGGACCGGCCGGCGGGGGCCTCTACCAGACCGGCGGCCAGATCGAGAACTGTACGGTCGTGACGAACCGCGCCACGCACGCGACCGGAACGGCGGGCGGCCTGTACGCCACGGCCGGGGCGGTGACCAACTGCATCTTCGCGTATAACGCGGCGCAGGGAGGTGCGGTGGCCGACGATGTGCTCGTGACCGGCTCGGCGACGATCGGGTACAGCCGCGCGCGGGAGCTGACGCCGGGCACCAACGGCAACATCACGGACGACCCGCGGTTCATGGGCGCCGCGACGAACAATTACACGCTCGCCTCCGATTCGCCCTGCATCGACGGGGGTGCTAATCAGCCCTGGATGGATACGGCGGTCGATCTGGCGGGCACCCCGCGCCGCGCTGGACGCGTCGATATGGGCGCCTACGAGTCGCGATGGACCCGCGGCACCGTGTTCAAGATGCGGTAGGGTGTTCCGCGAAGGACGGGCAAGATGCCCGTCCTTCGCGGGAGATCGGCATAGCGTGGGACGGACTTCCAGCCCGTCTCCCAAGCGGGTGGGCTGAGCAAAAGCAGATCCGCCTCTGGCGGAAAGTCCGCCTGCCCGCCGAAGCCTTGGCGAAGGCGGGTTGCGGCCTGGGATGTGGTTGTCTTGTTTGAGCAACATGAAGTCGGTTGACGATAGCGGCGCCGATAACGGATTACGAGGAAACGAGTTACACTCGTCTACCGTTCTCGTCGCCGTTCTCGTTGACCGTTCTTTCATACCCTCGAAAAAACTGAGCCCCGCTCAGAGGCCGGACTGAACAGCAAGAAGGAGATCGTGTGAAGAGCAAACTACTGACCGGAATCGTCCTAGTCGAACAGCAAGAAGGAGATCGTGTGAAAAGCAAACTACTGACCGGAATCGTCCTAGTCCTAGCCCTCGCGCTCGCCGCCGTCCAACCGGCCCGGGCCACCGAAACCGAAAACCTCAACATCCGCATCCTGCC
>CAZWQJ010000280.1:0-5346 GCA_964635825.1 uncultured Victivallales bacterium
CCCTCTCCCCGCCGGGCGGGGCGAGGGTGGGGGGCTGTTGCGCTCGGCGCCGCCCACCACGGCGGGCAAGCCTCGCGCTCCAAGGGAGGGGTGCTGCGCGGGGGCGGGAGCGCGTGGACCGCGGACGAGGACGATGGCGATGGCGATGAAACTGCGGGCGGGCACGCGTACACGTGGGTGGCCGAGCAGGATGCCCCGAAGCCGTTCCACCGTCTGCTCGATGGCCGCGCCCGGGAGTTCTACCGGATCACGCCCTAGGAATTGGAACAATGGAATGTTGGAACGTTGGAAATGAAGCACTTGCACAAGCAGATCCCATTTTTCCTGTCACGTGCGCATCCGAGTTCATCGCTTGTCAGAATCGAAATCCCAGCCCCACTCCCATTGTTCCATCCTTCCAACATTCCAATCCCCAATGGGACGCTACTGATTACGATTAGGAGCAGGAGCGGGAGCAGGATGAAGAGGGGCGCATCGCTCAGCGCCATCGGCGCGGGCCAAGTGGATCGTGCGGTCCCAGACTCCTTGCGGCTAACCACGCACAAAGGAACAGCGCTACTCCGGTTGCGCTGCCGATCAACATGATCCGCGCGAGCTGTTTCATCCTCTCTCCCTGTGCCGAGTGGCAGGCGAGGGCCGTTCGCTGCGCTCACTGAGAACGATTGGTCGCCTCACTCCCGGCGACCCGCTTGGCCCCATGCCAAGTTGTGGTGCGATGCTGCGACAGGATGCTATGCGGCCAGTCTCTTGACATGCAGCGTCGTGGAGCGCTGTGCAACTTGCCAGAGATCATATTGCGCCTGCTGATGGAGCCAGCTCTCCGGCGAGGTGTCGAACGCCTTTCCAAGGCGAATGGCCATCTCGGGGCTGATGCCGGAGCGACCGTTCAGAATTGCCGAAAGGGTCTTCCTGGAAACACCAAGCGCGCTGGAGGCTTCGGTTACGGAAAGCCCCAACGGCTCCAAACACAACGTTCGCAAGACTTCTCCGGGATGCGGGGGATTGTGCATTCTCATCTCTAGCACCTCTTAATGATAATCTTCGTAGTCAACCGAGATCACGTCCGCGTCGTCAAATGCAAATGTGATCCGCCAATTCCCGCTCACAGAAACGGCCCACGTGCCCTTTCTTGCTCCCTGTAGCGGGTGCAATTGCAGCCCAGGCAAGTTCATGTCCCGTGGGGACATCGCTGCATGCAGTCGAGCCAGTATCAGTCGAATTCTCTTCTCATGCTTCGCCGGTATGCCGGCGGTCGTTCCCTTTGTGAAATATCGCTCCAGGCCACGATGCCGAAAACCCCTGATCATGCCGTGACTGTAACGCGATACGTATCAGGTGTCAAGGGCTTCCTCCTGCTCGGAGGCCGACGGAGAGCTTGTGCCGTGAGCGTGCACATGCCGGCCGACACGGAGGTCGGCCCTCCAGGATGAAGCTCATACAGGCGTTTCCTCTGCTAAATCGGAAACGGGCTGAGACGCTCGGTTGCGCGGGGTCGGGTGGAGCCCGCCCGCGGAGCGGCCGGGCCACCTGTTGCAGGCGTCGGGGGGGCGCGCGACGGGGCCGCGCGCTACGTCAGGGCGTGGTGGGTTTGGGGGAGCGTTCGACGAAGCGGGGGTCGAGGGCATCGCGGAGGCCGTCGCCGAGGAAGTTGAGGGCGAAGAGGGTGAGGGAGAGGCAGAGGGCGGGGGCGATGAGGAGCCAGGGGTAGGACTCCATGACCTGGGCACCGTTGCGGATGAGGATGCCCCAGGAGCTTTTGGGGGACTGGACGCCGAGGCCGAGGAAGCTGAGGAACGATTCGAGGAGGATGACCTGGGGGACGGTGAGGGTGGTGTAGACGACGACGGGGCCGATGACATTGGGGACGATGTGGCGGGCGACGATGCGCAGGGGGGAGAAGCCCATGACGCGGGCGGCTTTGACGTAGGGTTGCTCTTTGATGGAGAGGACCTGGGCGCGGACGATGCGGGCCATGGTGAGCCACTCGACAAGTCCGATGGCGACGAAGAGGAGGATGATGTTGCTGCCGAAGACGACCATGAGGACGACGACGAGGACGGAGAAGGGCAGGGCGTAGAGGGTGTCGACGACGCGCATGAGGGCGGTGTCGACGCGGCCGCCGGCATAGCCGGAGATGGCGCCATAGGTGAGGCCGATGACGAGGGCGACGGCGGTGGCGCAGAGGCCGACGAGGAGGGAGACGCGGCCGCCGTAGAGGAGGCGGGTGAGGAGGTCGCGGCCGAGTTCGTCGGTGCCGAGCCAGTGGGCGGCGCTGGGGGCGGCATAGAGTTGTTCGAGCTGCTGGGTTTCGTAGCCGTAGGGGGAGAGCCAGGGGCCGGCGATGCAGAGGAGAGAGAGCAGGGCGAGGGTGGCGAGGCCGCCGATGGCGAGGGGGTTGGCGCGCAGGCGATGCCAGGCGGCGACCCAGAAGGGCGGCGCGGGCGGAGGGGCGTCGGAGGCGCTGGCGTGGGGCGGCGGCGCGGGCGGCGGCGGAGCGGGCTGGTTGGTGGCGATGGCGTTCATGAGAGCATGCGGCGCGTGCGCGGATCGAGGAGAGCGATGGCGAGATCCACAAGGGCGTTAAAGAGGACGACGATGGTGCCGTAGAAGACGACGAGGCCGAGGACGAGGGTGTAGTCGCGGTTGAAGGCGCCGGTGACGAACATGGTGCCGAGGCCGGGGATGCGGAAGACGGTTTCGACGACGAATGAGCCGGTGATGAGGCCGGCGGCGGCGGGGCCGAGGAACGAGACGACGGGCAGGAGGGCATTGCGAAGGGCGTGGCGCGTGATGACCTGGAATTCGGGGAGGCCCTTGGCGCGGGCGCTGCGGATGAAATCCTGGGGGAGGACTTCGAGCATGCTGCCGCGGGTGAGGCGGGCGAGGTAGGCGGCGTAGGCGGCGCCGAGGGTGATGGCGGGGAGGACGCGGTCGAGCGGTGTGGCCCAGCCGGAGGCATTGAACCAGCCAAGGCCGAGGGAGAAGGCGATGATCAGGAGTGGACCAAGGACGAAGGACGGGATGCAGATGCCGGTCATGGCCAGGCCCATGGGGAGATAATCGCAGACGGTGTTGGGGCGGCGGGCGGCGAGGATGCCGGCGGGGACCCCGAGGGCGATGGCGACGAGGAGGGCCCAGGCGCCAAGTTCGAGCGAGACGGGGAAGGCCTGAGCGATGATCCCGTTGACGGTGCGGTTGGTGTATTTGAGGGAGGGGCCCAAGTCGCCGCGGGCGATGTTTTTGAGGTAGCGCACGTACTGGGTGACGAGCGGGGCGTCGAGGCCGTAGTGGGCATTCAGGCGTTGGAGGGCCTCGGGTGGGTAGGCGCGTTCGTTGGTGAAGGGGCCGCCCGGTGCGAGGCGGATGAGCAGGAAGGTGAGGGTGACGACCGCCAGGAGGACGGGCACGGCGTGCAGCAGGCGGCGAAAGACAAATCGCAGGACGGGCAGCATGGGGGTCAGGGCGCGCTATCGAGGTAGACGGCTTTGTATGGGTGATGATCGAGGCGGTTGGGATGCCAGCCGCGGACCGAGGGTTGCACGAGCGATTTACTGCGGTAGAAATAGAGTGGGAGGATGGGCATCTCCTGGATGAGGAGCTCTTCGGCCTGCTGGAAATTTTCGAGGCGGGCGGCGTGGTCGCGGGTGCGGGCGGCATCGGCGATGAGGCGGTCGTAGTTGGTGTTGGCCCAGCCGGTGCGGTTGTTGCCCCCGCCGGAGACCCAGAGATCGAGGAAGGTGTTGGGGTCTTCGTAGTCGGCGATCCAGGAGGCGCGGGCCATGTCGTATTGGCCGTTCTGGGTCTGGTTGATGTAGACCTTCCACTCCATATTGACCAGGGTGATATCGATGCCGAGACGGGTCTTCCACATTTGCTGGAGGGCCTGAGCGATGCGGGCATGGGCATCGGAGGTGTTGTAGAGGAGTTCGACGCGGGGGAATCCCTGGCCACCGGGGAAGCCGGCGTCGGCGAGCAGGCGCTGTGCATCGGCGATATCGGCTTTGAGGCGGGCGCGGGCGGTGTAGCCGGCGGTGTCCGGAGGGGTGAAATGGAGGGCCGGTGTTTCGCCGGCGCGGGTGACGAAGCGCACGAGCTGGTCGCGGTCGACGGCGAGGGCGAGGGCGCGCCGGACGCGGGCATCGTCCAGCGGTGGGCGGCGCACGTTGAACAGGTAGTAGTAGCAACCGAGATAGGGCTCGATGTGCAGGAGTTCGGGGTGCTTGGTGCGGTAGTAGTCGATGCGGTCGATGGGGACGGTGCCCGTGACGTGCAACTGACCGGAGCGGAAGGCGCGCTCTTCGATGTTGTGATCGCCGATGGCGTGGAACTGGATGGCGCGCAGGCGGACGGAGGCGCGGTCCCAGTATGTGTCGCTGCGGCGGACGATGATGCGTTCGCCGGGTTCCCAGGAGTCGAGAACGAAGGGGCCATTGCCGATGAAATGCTGGGGCTGCGTCCAGGGTGTGCCGATCTGATCGGGGGGGCCGAATTTGGCGAGGGTGGGGGCGTGGACGGGGAGCCAGGTGTGGTGGTTGAGGAGCGTGAGGAAATGCGGGATGGGGTAGGTGAGGGTGAGCTCGAGGGTGAGCGGGTCGAGGGCGCGGACGCCGACCTGGGTGAAATCGCCGTGGCGGCCCTTGTGGAAATCTTCCGCGCCGCGGAGGCAGTAGAGCATGTAGGCGTAGGGGGCGCCGAGGCGGGGCGAGAGGATGCGTTGGAACGAGAAGACGAAGTCGGTGGCGGTGACGGGGGCGTTGTCGGACCAGCGGGCATCGGGGCGCAGGTGGAAGGTATAGACGAGGCCATCGGGGGAGATGTCCCAGCGAGCGGCCACGCCGGGGACGGGGGCGAGGGTGCGGGGGTCTTCGGCGACGAGTCCTTCGAGGATGGCGGAAATGACATTGCGTTCGGGGACGCCGGTGACGGTGTGCGGGTCGAGGTCGGCGGGTTCGGAGAGGTTGCCGAGGTGCAGGATTTGATCGCGGTTGCCGATGGTGACGGGCGATTCGCGGCGTGAGCAGGCGGGGGCCAGGAGGAGGGCGGCGAGGGCGAGGGGCAGGAGCCGCAGGAGGGATTGGCGGGAGATATGCATGTGCGGCCCGCAGCGTAGCGAAAGCGTGGGCGGAGACCAATCCCGAATTCACGAAGGGGCGGTTGCCTATTCACGAATGTAGCACAGGCTGGGTGCACCTGAACCAGCGCGCGCAAGTTGGGCGGAACCCGTGACAAACGGAAACCAGGACGAGACACCGGCTGAAGAACGCGGCCGGGGTGGCACCCGGCCCTCCCCACCATCGAATACATGCATCATCTATGGGGAGGGCGCGGTGCCACCCGCGCCGCATG
>CAZWQJ010000281.1:0-5294 GCA_964635825.1 uncultured Victivallales bacterium
AACACGGTGTGGTCGCCGGTGGCGGTGCTGTGGGCGTTTGACGGGGCGACGAATGCGACGCTCCGGGTGGAACGGGAGAGCCAGGGGAACTGGTATCTGCTGGGGGCCTTCACCGTCACCAATGGGACTTGTGCGGTGTGGATCCCGGAGGCGGATTACCCGTTCGCCCTGGGGGACGTGCTGACGGTGACGAGCACGGCGACGAACGGCAGCGTGCAGGTGATCCGCAAAGGAGGCTGACATGCCGTCGAGTGTGTGGGCGTGGGCATTGGCGGGGCTGCTGGGGGCGGCGTTTGCCGCGCATGGCGACTCGTGGGTGGTCGATGGCGAGGCGCGCGGCGCCGTGAAGGAGAAGTCCACGGTCTGGAGCCTGTCGATCGAGGCGCCGGTGGTGGAGACGATCGCCGCGGGGACGAACGGCATTCCGACCAGCGGGGCGGTGACGGGCTATGTGGAGAGCGTGGCCGGGCCTCTGCGGGCCGGGCTGACAGCGGTAGATGGGCGGCTGGGGCGGGCGGAGATCGATCTGCTGAACAACTACCTCTTCGACACGGCGGAGAGTGTGGTGGGGACGTATCCGCTGACGTGGGGGTTCGCAGACACGTTCGCCACCACGAACGCGGTGCGCTGGGAGAACATGCGCTACGACGCGGAGGCGGAAGCGCTGAGGGTGCGACTGCAACTCGAGGCCGGCGAGCCGAGCGCGGCACTGACGATGCACTTCCCCATGAATGAAAGCAACGCCTCCACCTATGTGGTGGACACGATAGGCGCGGACGGGGAGTTGTTCGCAGGCTCTGGATCGGCAAACACAGCGGACCGCTCCGCGACGGGTCTAATCGGCGGCGCGCTCCACTTCACGGCTGCGGACGCGACGCATGTGCAAAGCGGCGAGGAATTCAACTGGGCCGCCTACCGGGACTGCGGGATCACGCTGGCGTGCTGGTTCCGGCGCACACGGGCGTGGGACTTCAATTACAGCCAGAATGCGCTGGTCTGTGCCGGAGGATACTACGGGGGCGGCGCCTACTACGCGACGATGTGGATGATGCTCTACCAGGGCGAAGTCGATTCGGTGCGCTGGCTGTACGCGGGGTACTACGCCTATGGGTACTACGACGAGTGCGGCGTGCCGGCAGGAGCGGCCTACGTGCCGCCAGTGGGCGAGTGGGTGCACGTGGCGACGACCTATGATCCGACGAACACGACGTGGATCTTCTACGTGGACGGCGTGGGGGTGGCGACGAACGCCGCGGCGGCCGTGCCGCAGTACGTGTCGTCGCAGCCGTACCCCCTGTCCATAGGCGTCTATGATGGCGAGGGATCGAAGTCGGCCGATGCGGACGGGATCGACATTGACGACGTGCGCCTCTACGACCGCGCACTGACCGCCGACGAAGTGGCGGAGATCTGGGCGGACGGGGCCGGGACCGAGGGCGACGACGTGCCGGGCGGCGGTCCGCCTGTGGCAGGGGCCGTGGCCGTGCTGGAGTCCGTGCAGCGGACGTACGCGGAGGCCGCCGATGAAGGCTACCTGGCTGTGCAGGTTGAGGCGGAGGACGCGACGACGGCCACAAACCTGCTGGGGTTCATCTCGGCGGACGCCGGGGCGACGTGGGCGGCGGTCGCGATGGAGGACAAGGGCAGCATCGGCGCCGGGGTTCGGCTTCTTGACGGCGCCGGCGTCTACGGGACGCCGGGCACCAGCATGGCGGTGCGGATCGTGGTGACCAACGAGATGCAGGGCCTGACGGTGCATGGGTGGGCCTATGGGAGGCGGTAGGATGAAGATCAGGGTTGTGGCGGCAGTGGTCCTGCTCGCGATCGCGACCGCCGCGCTCGCCGGCGGCACCCGCGAGTTCGACAACCCGTCCGTGGCGCGGACGGCGAAGTCGGGGTTCGGGGCCTCGTGCAAGGCGCGGCTGCAGGATGTCGAGACCCGGCTGAACGGCGTGGAGGCCGTCACCACGAACGTGGTGGCGCAGTACACGGCGCTGAGTCCGGGCTCCATCGCGGACGCGAACACCAAGGCATTCGCCCAGGGGGACCGGGCGGCGGACAAGGATCTGGCGCGGGCGGTGGATGATCTGCTCAAGGCTTGTCAGGAGCTGCGGCGGTCGGTCAACGATCTGCGGAAGGAAGTGCGGTCGCTGACGACCGCGCGGGAGGAAGCGCCGTGAGCCAACCGTGTTTGCACGAGCATGACTGGGGAGTCATGGAAGAGTGGCGCAAGGAGAACGGCGAGAAGCTGGACTTGATCCTCGCGCAGACCATCAAGACCAACGGCCGGCTGCGGGCGCTGGAGCATTGGCGGACGGTGCTGACGACGGCCGTGGTGACGCTCCTGGTGACGCGGGCCGGCGAGGTGGGCGAATGGGTACAGATGATCAAGGCGGCGCTGTGAGCGCGGCCGCGGCAACACGGCCGACGCCGGACCCGCGCGCGGTGGAGTACCACCGCATCGTCGAGTCGTTCGACGTGTTCAGTGTTCCGGCGGAAATGCGGTTGGAGATACTGGAGGCCGTGGACTCCCCGGCGTGGGACTGGTACCGGGACTGCGATGGTTGCACCTGTGTATCTGAAGTCTACTGGCCGACGAAGTACTTCCCGCCCTGCCTGCGCCATGACTTCGACTGCGCCACCGGCCACAATGGCATTGGGGCGAGCCGGCGCTTCTACCGCATCCAGCGGGCCTACGGCATGCCGGCGGTGCGCGCCGGCGCCCGGGCGGTGGGCGTCACGGTGGCGTGGTACTGCTGGCTGAAGTGGCGGTGAGACCCACTCACTTGGCAACGGCCGGCTGGGACCTCTTGGTTTTGCGTGCCGTCACGGCCATGCCGACATCAAACCCGACAGCCGGCAGCTTCGCAATGGCCTTTGCCTTTTGTTCGCTGCCGGCATGGGAGTAAAGCGCCGTCATGGCGGGCGAACCGTGGCCCACAAGTTCCATGATGGCCACTTGCGGGACATGCTTCGCGGCGCAAAGAGAAACGAAGCTGTGCCGCAAGCTGTGAAAGCCGACGCGCACAATCGCCTTCTTACGGTGTTCGTCGGTCGCCTTCTCCGTCGTCTGAATTCCACAGGCCTTGAAGTGGTCCTGAATTCTCTTGGTGAGCGCGGAAGCCCCCTTCGTGGCGTGCAGCTCGGCCTCTTCGGGAAATAGCAGATCCACGGACTCGGGCGTGCGCTGTCGTAACTCGCGCAGCATGGATTCAAGGACCGGATGCAGGGGGAAGGTGACGACCTTTCCTTTGCGCCGGGTCTTGCTCGGGACCCGCTTGATCACCTGCTCGTCGAAGTCGACCTCCGACCATCGGAGCGTGACAACGTCGCCCAAGCGCAAGCCGGTGTAGAGTCCGATCGCGAGCCAGTAGCGCAAAGTGCCTTCGGCCCTCGTACAGATTGCCCGCAGTTCGCTCGGCGTCAGATTGCGGCGCCCTTTGGTCTCGTTCTCCTGGGTGGGGATGCCTTCCCACACGTCGCCAGCCAGGCCGGCACGCGTCTTGAGAACCTTGAACATGGAGCGAAGGAACTGGACGGCGCCGTTGTAGGTACGTGGGGACACGCCGCTTTGCCAAAGGTGTGTGGCGTACTCTTCGGCAACCGTTGGGGTCACTTCGTGGAGGTTGATGATCTCAGGATGCGTTCTCTCCAGCCAATTCTTGAAGCCGTTCTTGATCTTCCGGTGACCGTGCTTATTGGCACGGTCCCGGCCCCAATACGCCCGGTACATCTCGATCGTGTCGGCACTGGGGTTTCGCTTCTTGGGGTTGTTCAGCCATTGCTGCCAGGCGTCCGCGATCGGAAGGCTGATTGAGACATCCTGTCTCAGGCGCTCGGAGAGTGTAATGCGCTTCGGTTCCTGCTCGGTCTTAGGCAACCGGGCCAGCGCGTCGATCAGCCTGGCGAATAGGGCATCGACGGATTCGCGGCCACGAATTTCAGCCAGCATCCGGCTGAGTTCGCCCTCGGCGGACTCCTTTGCCTCCGCGGCGGCTTTCTTGCTGCCGGTTGCTACGGCCACGCCCGTGCTTCGGAAGTAATCCTTCCCTTGATGCATGAAGCGGGCGTACCACGTTCCCGCGCGCTCGAAGACCTGTGCCATGGCTCGTCCCTCCCCTGCGGGCGCGTTGGCCCTCTCCAACTGCCACAAGTCGTAGCATATCGTAGCAGCGGGGCGGAATCAACAGGAATAGTCGTAGCAGAGTCGTATCACGAGGGATGACCATCGGGCAGGGTTGCGTCGAAATGCTTGATTTAAATGGGGCGAGTGACGGGATTCGAACCCGCGACGACCAGATCCACAATCTGGTGCTCTAACCAACTGAGCTACACCCGCCATCGAGGAGGAGCGCGCCGAATCGGGCCGGCGCGAACCGTCTGACAAAGGCCACATACTGTAGCGGGTGCGGGGGCGCCAGTTCAACTGTTTTCCGGAGATCGGCCTTGATGTTCCCCCCCGCCCCCCTAGAATTGCAGGCGTGAAACACGATCTTCAGGTATTCGGGTCCCGCGCCGCCCTGGCGCTCCTGCTGGCCTTGGCCCTGCCAACCCCCACGTGGGCACAGTCCCCCGAGCCCGCCGCCTCGAACGCGCCCGCGGTCCCGCCACCCGCCGCCACCACGCCCACCCCCACGCCCAGCCCGCCGACGGTGCAGCGCGATGTCGCGCAGGAGGCCGCCGCGCTGACTGATAGCGGTCACCTCGATGCCGCCTGGAAACTGGTGGCGGAAGCCCTGGATGCCTGGCCGGACCGCCCGGATCTTCTGCATGCCCGCGGCGCCATCCAGCGTCGTCAGGGCGCGAACGCGGACGCCATCGTCACCTACGAGCGCCTGCTGGAACGCGAACCCCAGGACGAACAGGCGGCGGCCATCCTGACGCTCCTGTTGCGCGAACAGGCGCGCGAAGCCCCCGAGAGTGACCGCTTCCGCCTGCTGGAACGCGCCATGACCCTGTCCGACGGCGCCCCCAGCGTGGCGGCCCCCTTCTGCCTCGCCGCCGCCCAAAGCGGTCACCCGCAACTCGCCGCCGACGCCTATACGCGCCTTCCGGAAGACCTGCAAGCGCAACCGGACCTGCGCCGGGCCGCGGCGGACAGCTACCGCGCCCTCGAGCAAGCCGATGCCGCCCTGCCTCTCTATGCGGACCTGCTGACCGCCTCCCCCACAGATGAGACCCTCGCCACCCTCCTGGCCGAGGTCGCCGCCGCCGGCGATCCCGAAATCGCCCGCGCGCGCCTGGCCGATCTGATCACGCGCTTCCCGGATTCCCTGCCGCTCGAACTCGCCGCC
>CAZWQJ010000282.1:0-5286 GCA_964635825.1 uncultured Victivallales bacterium
CCGTGGACGCGCCCGGCTGCCTGGCCATTGACGACGCGGCCAAACGGGCCGGCCAAAACAAACGGTGTTTCTTCGTCGATTACCAGATGCCCACCGACCCGAAAAATATCGAGGTGCGCCGGCGTATTGCCGACGGCGCCATCGGCAGCCTGGCCTATGTGCAGGTCTACGGCTACGGCGGCGGTTTTCAGGACCCGCCGAAGACGGCCAACCTCGAGAGCCGCCTGCGGGAACTCATTTGGGTGAACGACGCGGCGCTCGGCGGCGACTACATCGTGAACTTCGACATCCATGCCATTGATGCGGCGCTGTGGGCCATCGGCAGAAACCCCGTGGCGGCCACCGGCGAATCGCGCATCTGCCGCGCCGATCCGCACGGCGATGCGCGCGACATCTGCTCCGTTCTGTACGAGTACGAGGACGGTCTCGTGCTGAACCATGCCGGGGCCGCGCTGCCCAACAAGTGCCCGGGCAACCTCTCCTGCCTCGTCTACGGCACCACCGGCCACGCCCAGATAAGCTACTGGGGCGAGGCCTTCGTGCGCGGCGGTTCGAGCGAATATGAGGGCGGGGCGGTGGAGAATCTTTACGAGGCCGGCGCCAAGAGAAACATCGCCACCTTCCACGACGATATCGTCCAGGCGCGTTTCGAAAACCCGATCGTGCGGCGTGCCGTGGACGGATGCCTCGTCACCATCCTCGGCCGCGAGGCCGCCCTGCGCGGGCGTCGAATGACCATGGAGGAACTGATCAAGGAACAGAAGCGCCTCGAAGTGGACCTGACCGGCCTGAAAACCTGAACACCGCCTGTCCGGGCGCCGAATCTTAGGTGCCCAGCGGATGCTTTCGGTCTTCCAGCGGCAATGAAACCCGCCTTCCGCTGATGTGCGAGGCGAATACGGCGGACACCATTTCGAGCGACGCGCGGCCGTCCTGCAAACTCGCCGCCGGGGCGCGGTCCTCGCGGATCGCGGCAAGCAGGTCGGTTGTGATGGGGGCGTAGCGGTCTGCGGAGGGATGGGTGTAGGTCGTGGTGGGCGCGTCGGGAAGGGGTTCCCAGACGGTGCCCTTTTCCGGGTCGGCCATCCACGCCGGACCGCGCAGCACGCGGATCAGCGGAAGGAAGGCCTTGCCCTCCATGCGGATGCGGAGAACGCCGGCGGTGCCGTAGATATCGATCCCCCAGCGCCCGCCTTTCTCACCACTGTTCTTGATGCTTGAAAAGCTTCCGGTAATGCCGTTGTCGAAACCGAACACGGCCTGAATGCTGTCCCCAATGATCGGGCCGAGGGGTTCGGTGGCCTCGCGGATGTCCTCCCGCCCGGCGGGCCGCCCGTTAGCCAGTGCCGTGGCCTGGCACCAGCGCGGGTCCCCCGCGAAGCGGCGCATCAGGTCAAACAGATGCGCCCCGAGCACCACCATGTCCTCCCCGCCGGAGCGCGGGTCCTCCTTGCCGCGCGCCCGCATTTCCATCACCTGCCCGACCAGCCCCCCGCGCACCAGTTCCAGCGCGTGCCGCACTTCGGGCACCATGTGCCAGTTGAAGGCAATGGCCCACCTGAGGCGCTTTGCCTCCACCGCCGCCGCCATGGCGTCGGCCTCTGCCAATTCCATGGCCAGCGGCTTCTCGATGAACCCGTGCGCCCCCACGGCCGCGGCCGCCAGAACATAGTCCTTGTGGTTCACGGTGGTCCGCGGGCAAACGGTCACGAGGTCGGGACGTTCCTTCTCCAGCATGTCGCGGTAATCGGCATAGGTCCGTTGCGCGCCGCACTCCGCGGCGCGCTTTGCACGGCCCGCCTCGTCCGGGTCGCTCAGCCCGACAATTTCCACATCGTCGCGCAGCGCCCAGGCAAGATGCAGGTCATGCCCGAAGCCGCCCGCCTTGGTGTCGCCGATGATGCAGATGCGGAGCCTCTTCTCCGGGGTGCTCTGCGCAAATGCCACCGTGCTGGCGGCCGCAAGGCCGGCCCCCAGAAATCCGCGACGGGAAATGTCCATCCCAGGCTCCTTTCACTGCATTGAAACGCTGGCCGTATTATAGCCGGAAGAACCAACTCGCGCCCTTTTTTCCCCGCATGCAGACCACTCCATATGTCCCATGAGTCGCATAGGTCCCATACGTCCCAGGTTACAGGGCGCATCAAGAAGAACCGCCGCCCACCCGGGGGGTGGACGGCGGCGAATGATCCGGTCAATGCCTGGCGGTCGCTCAGGCCTTCTTCTCTTCCTGCGCCATCTTGGCGTATTTGCCGACGAGTGCGGGAATCTGGTCGGGCTCCAGTCCGCCGTAGACCTTGTCCTCAATCATGACGACCGGCGCAAGGCCGCAGGTGCCCAGGCAGCGCGTGGCCTCCAGGGAGAACAGCTTGTCCTTGGTCGTCTCGCCGAAGTGGATGCCCAGCTCCTCCTGCAGCTTGTCGGCGATGCGCTCGGCGCCCTTGACGTAGCACGCCGTGCCCAGGCACACGCTGAGCATGTACTTGCCCCGCGGCTCAAGCCGGAAGAAATGGTAGAAGGTGGCCACGCCGGTCACGCGCGAGGACGGCACCTGCAAAAGCTGGGCCACCGCGTCCATCTGGTCGCGGCCCAGGTAGCCGTAGTGGCTCTGCACCTTGTGCAGCACGCGGATAAGGTGGCTCTGCACATGCTCGTCGTTCACGCACTCCTCGATGAACGCGACGATTTCGGGGGTAAGCGCGGCCTTGGCGGTTGCGCGCACCTCCTCACGGTTGTCTGTCTTGGTCGTGATTGTGCTCATCAGCGGATTCCTCTCGGCAGTCTGGGCGCGTAATGCGTGTGCAGCAGGTGGTGGGCCTTCTCGCCGCCAGCCTCGCCCAGGTAGTCGGCGTAGATGGCCTTGATGGCCGGACTATGGTTGGAACTGCGCAGTTTCTTGTGCGCGTCAATCGAATAAAGCGCGCTGGCGCGCTTGGCCAGCAGCTTCGGGTCAAGAATCGAGTACCCCTTGGGCGGGTAGGGCTGGCCGCCGCCGCCGATGCAACCGCCGGGGCAGGCCATGATCTCGATGATGTGGAACTCTTCCTCGCCGCTGACAACCTTGTCGAGCAGCGTCTTGGCGTTGTGCAGGCCGTTCGAGATGCCGACGCGCAGCGTCAGCTCGTCGTTGACCTTGAGCTCGCGCACGCGCAGGCCCTCGACGGCGCGCACCTCGGTGAACTCCATCTGCGCGGGGGGCGCGCCGGTGATCACCTCGACCGCCATGCGCAGCGCCGCCTCGAGCACGCCGCCGGTCGTGCCGAAGATGTCGGCCGCGCCGGTGGACTCGCCCATGGGCGTGTCGAAATCGCCGTCGTCCAGGTCGGCCATGTCAATGCCGTAGCTCTTGATCATGTAGATCAGCTCGCGGGTCGTGATGACCGCGTCCGTCTCGGGCGTGCCGTCGGGCATGGCCAGTTCGGGGCGGCGCGACTCGAATTTCTTCGCCGTGCAGGGCATCACCGACACCACGAAGATGTCCTTCGGGTCAATGCCCGCCTTTTCGGCGTAGTAGGTCTTGATCAGCGAGGACATCATCGACATGGGGGAGCGGCACGAGGACGCGTTCGGGATGAGCTCCGGATAGAACCGCTCCATGAAGTTCACCCAGCCCGGCGAGCAGCTCGTCAGCAGCGGCAGGCGCTCGCCCTTCGCGAAGCGGCCCAGGAACTCCGTCGCCTCCTCGATGATCGTCAGGTCGGCGGTGAAGTTGGTGTCGAACACCTTGTCGAAGCCCAGGCGGCGCAGCGCGGTGACCATCTTGCCCGCGGCCGGCGTGCCCGGCTCCATGCCGAAGCCCTCGCCCACGGTGGCGCGGATGGCCGGCGCCGTGTGGACGACCACATGCTTGGCCGGGTCGGCCAGCGCCTTCCACACGCTTTCGGTGTAGCTCTTCTCCACAAAGGCCGAGGTCGGGCACGCGTTGACGCACTGGCCGCACTGGATGCAGACCGAGTCGTCCATGTCCGCGCCGAACGCCGGCGACACGAAGGTCTTGAACCCGCGGCCCTGCTGGCTCAGGTTCTCCACGCCCTGCACCTCGGCGCACACCCGCACGCAGCGCCCGCAGAGAATGCACTTCTCCGCGTCGCGCACCACGGACACGCTCGAGTTCTCAATCGGGAACCGCTTGCGCTCGCCGTCGAACAGCCGGTCGCGCACGCCAAGCGAGTAGGCCAGGTTCTGCAACTCGCAGTTGGCGTCGCGCTCGCAGGTCAGGCAGGCGCGCGGGTGGTTGTCCAGCAGCAGCTCCACGATGTCGCGCCGGGCCTGGCGGATGTCGGGGCTGTTGGTCTGCACCTCCATGCCCTCGGCGCACTGCGCGCTGCACGCGGTGAGGTAGCCGGGCGCGCCCTTCACCTCCACGATGCACACGCGGCACGATCCCTGCATGCTCAGTTTCGGGTGGTAGCACAGCCGCGGGATCTTGATTCCCAGCGACCGCTCGGCGGCCTCCATGATCGTGGTGCCCTTCGCCACGCTCACCTTCACGCCGTCGATGGTCATGTTCACCATTTGCTGCTCGCTCATAAGTCACCTTTGTCTTCCGGCTATGCCGGTATGCCGCACTCTCAAGCCGTCCGCCGCCGTCCCGCTCCGGGTTACAGCCGGTTCACCGCGTCAAAGCGGCACACCTCGAAGCAGCGGCCGCACTTGATGCACTTTGCCTGGTCGATCGTGTGGGGTTCCTTGCGCGCGCCGCTGATGCAGTCGGACGGGCAGTTGCGGGCGCACATCGTGCAGCCCACGCACTTCTCCGCGTCGACCTCGTATTTGATCAGCGCCTTGCACTTGCGCGACGCGCAGCTCCTGTCGTGGATGTGGGCCTCGTACTCCGCGCGGAAATGGCGGATCGTGCTCAGCACCGGGTTCGGCGCGGCCTTGCCCAGCCCGCACAGCGAGCTGTTCTTCACCAGCATCGCAAGCCGCTCCAGCTTCTCGATGTCGCCCGCCTCGCCCTTGCCGGCCGTGATGCGCTCCAGGATCTCCAGCATGCGCTTGGTGCCCTCGCGGCACGGCGTGCACTTGCCGCACGACTCGTCCTGGCAGAAGGTGATGAAGAACTTGGCCACGTCCACCATGCAGTCGTCCTCGTCCAGGACGATCATGCCGCCGCTGCCCATGATGGAGCCCATCTTGCCCAGCGTGTCGTAGTCGATCGGCGTGTCAATCAGCGACACCGGGATGATGCCGCCCGCGGGGCCGCCGGTCTGCACGCCCTTGAGCGTCTTGCCCTTCGCCACGCCGCCGCCGATGTTGTAGACCACCTCGCGGATCGTCGTGCCC
>CAZWQJ010000283.1:0-3399 GCA_964635825.1 uncultured Victivallales bacterium
CTGGGCGGGGACGCCAACTACAAGCTGATCGACAACTCGGGGACGGTGGATACGGAGGTGGCGTTCACCTCGGACGGGTTGCGGCTGATCTTCAAGATGACGGGGGCGAACACCTACAAGCTGGATATCTACCGGGCGAACACGGGGGCGCAGGCGGCCTCGTTGACGGGAACACTGGCGGGCAGCGGGGCGATCGAGAGCGTGGCGCTGTTCAACCGCGATGTCGAGTCGGCCGATGTGTTCTTCAACGCGCTGGAAGTCTACGGGACGTCGACCACGACGACGACGAGCACGACTTCGACCACGTCGACATCGACGACCTCCACCACGACGACCAGCAGCACCACGAGCAGCACGACCACGTCGAGTTCCACGACGAGCAGCACGACCACCACGTCCTCGACGACGACCAGCAGCACAACGAGCACGTCATCAACGACCACGAGCAGTACGACGACCAGCAGCACCACCACGACGTCCTCGACGACCACGACGACGACGAGCACGACCTCTTCGACGACGACGTCGGCGGATGGGGGGACGCTGGTGGCAACGGACGACGCCGCGAACTACGGCACCTGGACCGGCAACGCCGGCAGCGGGTACAGCGCGTGGAGTTTTGCGAACAGTGGCAGTGCGGGGGTGTTCCTGGCGACGACGGGAGGGAACGCGGATCTGAATTACGTGGCGACGAGCACAAAGGCATGGGGGACGTACGCCAACGGCGGAGGGTACCAGGGGATGGTGGCGTTCCGGGGGCTGGACCAGGGGGTGCTGTCGGTGGCGAACGACAAGCTGAAGGTCTCCATGGAGAACGGGGGCATTCAGAGCGGCGGCTCGGCGGGTATCGTGCTGCGCAACGGGAACGTGGCGACGGACGCGGACTCCTACGACGACAACCAGCGGCTGCAGTTCTACTTCCTGGGCGGGGACGCCAACTACAAGCTGATCGACAACTCGGGGACGGTGGATACGGGGGTGGCGTTCACCTCGGACGGGGTGCGGCTGATCTTCAAGATGACGGGTGCGAACACGTACAAGCTGGACGTCTACGAAGCCGACACGGGAGTGCGGGCGGCATCGCTGGCGGGGACGCTGGCCGGCGCGGGTTCGATTGACAGTATCGCGCTGTTCAACCGCGATACCGAGACCGACAATGTCTACTTCAACGCGCTGGATGTCTACGGGACCACAAGCACCACCACGACGACGACCAGCTCGACGACGTCCACCACCTCCACGAGCACCACCACGAGCACGACGACCACCGGCGAGCCGACCATGAGTGTGGGGCCGGGGGTATTGACGTACGCGGCCATGCTGGGGTCGGCTCCGGCATCGCAGACCTTCGGCGTTACCAATGTGGGCGAGGATGTGCTTGCCTACACGAATACGGTGGCCTACGGGGTGGGCGCATCCGGTTGGCTGACGATCACGCCATCGACGGGCGCCCTCGCGACGGCCGCGCATGCCATACACACGGCGTCCGTGAGCGTGGTGGGCTCGGTCGGTACCTTCTGGGCCACCAACACGCTTAGCGGAAATCAGGTTAACGGGGCGAAGACGGTGGCGGTGTCGCTGACGGTGAGCAACGTGCCGACGCCGCAGGGCGTGTCGGTGACCAGCATCGGGACTCGGTACCTGACACTGGGCTGGACGTTGGGCGGGTACCAGGCGCTGATCGTGCGGCGCGAGGGCGGGGCGAACCCGGATGCCCCCACAAACGGCACCGCGTACAATCCCGGGGACAGCTACGGGCCCGACAATCGCAATACGGTGGTGACGAACGCATCCGCGCCGTCCTACTCCGACACGAGTGTGTTGCCGCAAACGGCGTACCGCTATGGCCTGTTCGGAATCAATAACCATTACTACTCGCCGGGCGCCTACACCGGCGCCACGACGTTGACGGCGCAGGTCGACGGCAATGCCAACGAATGGATTGCCACGCCGGGCACGGTGGTCAATGCGTCCACGGTCAGCGGCCGTGAGTTCATCTGGCGCGACAAAGAGGGCGAGCAGCGCAACGACGCGGGCGTGCCGTTGGCCGGCAACAACGATATTCATGAGTTCCGGGTGCGGGCGGATGCGAGCGACGTCTTCTTCTATGTCAAGTTGCAGGACATGACCGACGTCATCTATCCGTATCTGGCGATTGGGGTGGACACGGATCGCGATCCGAACGATGCCGGCATGGCCTGGCTCGCGGACGATTCCGGCACGGGGCTGGGGGATGGGTACTACACGAACGGCAACGCGAAGTTGCACTACTCCGAGCGCAATCTCATCGTGCACAACGTCAACGGCATCGGGCGCCGCATCGAGCTGCACGCCGACGATGGCGTGGCGTGGTATGCGCCGCCGACCCACGGCAACACGGCGGTCTCCTTCAACCAGGCGGACAACTTCATTGAGTTCCGGATCGCGCGTGCCGATCTGGGGCTGGCGGGGAGCATCACCGGGCGCCTGACGGTGGCGGCGTTCTTCAACAACTCGTCGCTGGCGGCGAATCTGTGGGCCAACGATGAGGACACGACGGCCGACTACAGCGGCAACGATGCGTTGGATTCCCTGACGGTGTTGCGCTACGGCGTGGACGATGCGGCCGGGACCTACGGTTCCTATGGCGAAGATCTGGACGATGCCGATGTCGACACCTTCATGGATGTGAAGTTTGACGCATCGGGGCTCGTGGTGAACGCGTCTCCGCCCACGCCGGCGGCGGTCTATCCGACCAACAACGCGGTGGTGGAGCCGGGGGCCTTCTCCTTCCAGTGGGAGGCGGTGGCGGACACGGATGACACGCTGACGAGCTACTTCTTCGAGCTCAGCACGAATGCGACGTTCAACGGCGCCGAGAATGTGGCCATCACGCGGCGCGGCAACACCAAGCATTCGGATACAGCCTACGTCCTGGAGCCGGCGCAGACGCCGACGTCGTATTACTGGCGGGTGCGATCGCGCGACCTGGCGGGGGCGCTTTCGGGCGCGACCACGCGAACCTACACGATCGCCGGCGCGGACGACGACACCGTGGGCCCGCAGCCGACGCTGGTATTCGTGGGGCCGGGTTACACCAATGGGGCCTTCTCGCAATCGTTGACCGACGCCGACATGCTGAACACCAACGACCTGGTGGACATCGCGGTGGCGTGGACCGATCCGAGCGGCGTCTTCATGACCAACAGCCCGCCGTACTCCAGCATCAACATCTTCGATCTGAATGGCCGCGTGATCCCGAACTGGGACCTGTTCAAGTCCAATACCATCACGACGGTCACGAACTCGTTCGGATACGACCTGCCGTTCAGCAGCTTCATCGGCCACAACGGCGGCACCAGTGTGACCACCGTCTATCACAACGCCTTTTCGGTTCTACAAATTAACACGAACGAATAT
>CAZWQJ010000283.1:3499-5275 GCA_964635825.1 uncultured Victivallales bacterium
GACATCGCGGTGCAGACGGCGCAGGCGTACAGCGGGCGCGCGGTGGCACTGGTGGACGGGTATGGGTTCCATGGCGTGAACGCCGCCGGCGCCACGGATGTCTGGATGGACTGGTACGCGAAGCCGCAGCCCAAGCCGGCCGCGCCGAT
The DNA here is from genome assembly GCA_964635825.1 of uncultured Victivallales bacterium. Lineage (GTDB taxonomy): Bacteria > Verrucomicrobiota > Kiritimatiellia > UBA8416 > JAIOPI01 > CAZWQJ01. The sequence continues at coordinate 3,649 of CAZWQJ010000283.1, forward strand.
CTACATCCGCGACGTGGCGCTGAAGAGCACGGGCGCGTTCTATGTGAATCCGAGCGGCTACGTTGTGGCGATGAGCAACACGACCTGGGTGACCTACACCAACGTCGTCCTGGCCACGAATGCGTGGGTGCGCTTCTCCTTGAATCTGGACTACGCGGCGGATACGTGGTCGCTCTATGCGGCAGACTCGACGCCGAACGCGCTGGTGACGAATGTGTTCCGCGACGTCCCGTTCCACACGAACGTGGCGGCGACGGCGCTGAGCCTGCGGATGGTCGAAGATGGCGCGACGGCGGCGGGCTATGTGGATGCCCTGTCCATCGGGGCGGCCATGCCGCTGAGCATTGACGATGACAACGACCGCATGTCCGATGCGTGGGAGACGGAGTACCTGGGCAGTGCGGCGGCGCTGCCGGGTACGGACACGGATAACGACAATGTCAACAACCGCCGCGAGTATGTGGCCGGTACGGACCCGGACGACGCGTCGTCGTATCTGCGCCTGGTCAGCCTGGATCTGGCGACCGAGACGGGGAGCGGGGTGACGCTGACGTGGATGGGCGGGGATCGCGTGGGCCCGACGAACTACCGGACGGTGGGCGATGCGATCGTGCGCACCTACGGATTGCGCGCGGCGAACGAAGCCCCGACCAATACGATGGCGCAGCGCGCGACGGTGGTCGACACGCTGACGGGCACCAATGCGTGGGTGGATGCGAACGCAGTGAATCTGTACCGCGCGCGCTACTATCACCTGGCGGTTTCGCTGGGGCGCGACAGCTACACGAACACGGAAGAGTGGGCGATGTATGTGCAGCCGCGCGCCATCACGAACTCGTACCTGGTTTCGGTGCCGGTGGATGTCAGCAGCAACGCGGCGAACAATCTCAACGACCGGTTGGGTCGCCAGTTGATGCGCGGGCTGCGCGCGGGGCCGGCGGACCCGCTGTATAGGCAAGGTGACCGATTGGTGTTTCTGACGGGGGCCAAGGCCTTGAAGCCCTACTACCTAGTCACGAACGACAGTGGGGCGGCGTGGTGGTACGACGACTCGGTGAACGCGCCGGCCGATGTGCAGGTGACGCCGGGAATGGGCTTCTGGGTGGTGCGCGGGGCGCAGCCGGCGGCGCGCGGCAACATGATCTTTGGCGGGCGCTCCTACCTGGATGGCACCGTCGTGGCGCAGTCGGTGACCCTGAACGCCGGCGGGTGGAATATCCTGGGATGGCCGTTGGCCACACCGCGGCGCCAGGTGAACGCGGGGGCGGCAACGCCACCGTTTGCGTTGGGTTTCGAGGCGGACGCGAGCGGCGGCACTGGCTATGGCCAGAGCACGCCGGTGATGCAGCGCGGCGATGTGCTCTTTGTCTGGGAAAACAACGAATGGTCGCGCCACATCTACTGGCTGATGAAGAACGTGGGCACGGCGTGGAACAACAAGTGGTGGGACAAGTTTGAGAACGACTATGCGGACATCGTGCTGGAGCCAGGGCGCGCGTACTACCTGAGGCACGTGACGAACCAGTGGGGCGGCGCGAATTTCACCTGGACGCCGGAGACGCCGTAGGGGGAAGTTATCGGTTATCGGTTATCGGTTATCGGTTATCGGTTATCGGTTATCGGTTAT
>CAZWQJ010000284.1:0-5262 GCA_964635825.1 uncultured Victivallales bacterium
CGCATACTCCGCGCATGCCAATTTACGAGTTCGCGTGCAAGCAATGCGGCAAAGAGTCGGAACTGCTCGTGCCCCGTGTGGACTGGAAGGGCACGCGGTGCCCGGAGTGCGGTTCGACGCGGTTGGCCAAGAAGCTGTCGGTCTTTGCCGTCTCGGGGGCCCATGCGTCCACAGGAGGGGCTCCGGGGCCCGCCTGTTCCGGCAATCCGAGCGCGTGTGGCCGCTGCACCGCTTTTTGATTATTCTCGATGCGCATTTCCCCATTTCAAGCGCTATGCCCGCCCGCCAACCTCGCTCAGGATGTGGCGGCACCGCCGTATGACACCGTCGACGGCGCGGAAGCGGCGGCTTTGGCGGCGGACAAGCCCAGCAGTTTCCTGCACATCAGCCGGGCGGAAATCGATCTGCCGCCGGATTTGGATCCCTATGCCGATGCCGTGTACGAGAAAGCGGCGGACACGCTGGAGCATTTTGTCCGCAAGGGCATCCTCGTGCACGATGCGGAGAACGCGCTGTTTATCTACCGCATCGTCAAGGGCGACCATGTGCAGACCGGCGTGATGGCCTGCTGCCACGTGGAGGACTACGAGCGCAATGTGATCCTGCGGCACGAGAAGACGCGTCAGGACAAGGAGAATGACCGCCTGCGGCACATTCTCACCCTGCGTGCGCATTCGGGGCCCGTGTTTCTGACGTATCGGGATGTGACGGCGATCGACCGGCTCGTGGCGGCCCTGACGCGCGAGGAACCGCTGCTGTGCGCGACCGCTGAAGATGGGTCCGTGCATGCGATCTGGCGGGCCACGGAGGACCTGGAGCGGCTGGTGATGGCCTTTGGCGGCGTCCCGGTCTGCTACGTGGCGGATGGCCATCACCGTGCAGCGGCAGCGGTGCGGGCGGCGGCTGAGCTTCGGAGCGCCAACCCGGCCCACACGGGCGACGAGCCGTATAACTGGTTTCTGGCGGTCCTGTTTCCTTCCTCGCACCTGCGGATTTTGCCGTACAACCGCTGCATCGGCGACCTGAATGGGCTGACGCCCGCCAAGTTTATGCAGCGCGTTCAGGAGGCAGGGTTCGTGGTGACGCCCGATGCAGGCGCCACCCCTCCCGCGCCACGCCGCGCCGCCATGTATCTGGGCGGCCAATGGTACGGACTGGCCTGGGACGTGCCCGCCGATGCGGATGCCGTCGCCGCCCTCGACGTCAGCGTGCTGCAGGACCGCCTGTTGAGCCCCATCCTCGGGATTCAGGATCCCAGAACCAGTTCGCGCATCGAATTCATCGGAGGGATTCGGGGGACCGACAGCCTGGCGCGGCGGGTGGATGCCGGCAGCGCGGCGGTGGCCTTCTCGCTCTATCCGGTGACGGTGGACGATGTGATGCGGGTGGCGGACGCCGGGCGGATCATGCCCCCCAAGAGCACATGGTTTGAACCCAAGCTGCGTTCGGGGTTGGTTGTACACACATTTTGAGAGCGCCGTTGAGCCCGGGAGCCATTGACGCATTCGGGCATGGGCGCTAGACTTCCGCCCGTTGCAGGAAAACTGGAGGCCAGGTTGGATATCGATCGCATGAGGCATAGCGCGGCTCACATCATGGCCGCTGCGGTGTGCAGATTGTACCCCGACGTCAAACTCGACATCGGGCCCGCCACCGATGCCGGGTTCTACTACGATTTTGATCTATCGAAGCGGCTGGCTCCCGAGGATTTCGAGGCCATCGAGGCGGAGATGGCGAAGATCGTCAAAGAGAATGCGCCCTTCGAGCGCTTTGAAGCCACGCGCGAGGAGGCGCAGGCCCTGCTGCAACAGAAGGGGCAACCCTACAAGGTCGAGCGGCTGGCGGACATACCGGCGGGCGAGACAATCTCCTTTTACCGCTGCGGCGATTTTGTGGATTTGTGCCGGGGGCCGCATGTCAACACGACGGCGGACATTCGCGCGTTCAAATTGACCTCGGTGGCGGGCTCGTACTTCCGCGGCATCGAAACCAACCCGATGCTGCAGCGCGTGTACGGAATCGTCGCGAACTCGGATAAGGAGATTCGCGTTCAGCTGGAACGGATTGAGGAGGCGAAGCGCCGCGACCATCGCAAGCTGGGGCGCGAGTTGGATCTGTTCAGCATCCAGGACGACGTGGGTCCGGGCCTGATCCACTGGCACCCGCGTGGCGCGCGCGTGCGGTCGATCATCGAGGACTTCTGGCGCAAGGAGCATTTCCGCAACGGCTACGAGCTCTTGTACACGCCGCACATCGGGCGCGCCCATCTCTGGGAAACTTCGGGGCATCTCCAGTTCTACAAGGAGAACATGTACTCCCCGATGGACGTGGACGGGGGCGACTATTTCACGAAGCCAATGAATTGCCCGTTCCACATTCAGATCTACCGCTCGGACAAGCGCTCCTACCGCGACCTGCCGCTGCGCTGGGCCGAGTTGGGGACGGTGTATCGCTACGAGAAGAGCGGGGTGCTGCACGGGTTGCTGCGCGTGCGCGGCTTCACCCAGGACGATGCGCACATCTTCTGCACGCCCGATCAGATCGAGAGCGAAGTGGCGACGGCCGTCCAGTTTGCCCTGCGGGTGCTGAAGGCCTTCGGCTTCGAGCAGGTGAGCGCCTACCTCGCGACCCGGCCGCAGAAGGCGGTGGGCGAGGATGCGCGTTGGGCGCAAGCAACCGCCTCGCTGGAACAGGCGCTGAATGGGGTGGGGGTTCCGTTCACCCTGGACGAGGGCGGCGGCGCGTTCTATGGGCCGAAGATCGATCTTAAGATAAAGGATGCGCTGGACCGGGAATGGCAGATGGGCACCATCCAGTTCGACTTCAACCTGCCCGAGAAATTTGATCTGAACTATGTGGGCTCGGATGGGTTGGAGCACCGGCCGTACATGGTGCACCGCGCGCTGCTGGGCAGCCTGGAGCGCTTCTTTGGCATCCTGATCGAGCACTACGGTGGCGCGTTCCCAACCTGGCTGGCTCCGGAGCAGGTGCGCGTGCTGCCGATCTCCGAGACCTTCGTCGAATACGGTGCGGGCATCGTGCGCGCGCTGCGGGCGGCGGATGTTCGCGCATCGCTGGACGAGCGTTCCGAGAAGATTGGGGCGAAGATTCGGCGGGCGCAGGAACAGAAGGTGCCCTACATGCTGGTGGTGGGGCAGAAGGAGAGCGATGCCGGCTTGGTGGCCGTTCGCCATCGTACACGTGGCGACCAGGGGGCCATCCCACTGGAGGCATTCCTCGCCATGATCGCGCAGGAGGGGGCTCCGCACGCGGCAGCGGTGCCATGAACGAAAGCCGCCCGTCTGGCGGTGAAACAAGGAGGTCGATATTCGTACGTTTATTCGAGTTAACCACAAGATCCGCGTGCCCATGGTACGGTGCGTCCTGCCGGACGGCTCCATGGGCGGCATCATTGCCACCCGGGATGCGATGCGCATGGCCGAGGAGCAGGGCATGGATCTCGTCGAGATCTCGCCGAATGCGGATCCGCCCGTGTGCCGGATCATGGACTTTGGCAAGTACCGCTACGACGAGAGCGTCAAGAAGAAGAAGGCCCGCCGACAGTCGATGCAGCACAGCCGCGTGGTGAAGGAAATCAAGTTCCACGCCAACGTGGCCGAGCACGACTATGTCACCAAGGTCGGGCACGTGCGGGACTTTTTGTCCAAGGGGCACAAGGTCAAGCTGACGCTGCAGTATCGTGGCCGCGAGAATGCCCACAAGGAGTTGGGCATGGAAGTGATGAACCGGGTCATTCGCGACTGTGCGGATGTGGCCGTGGTGGATATGGATCCGCGGATGATGGGGCGAAGCCTGTTTGCGATGCTGGGCTCCAAACCGCGCAAGTGATGGAATAATGCTGGACGAGGCCTGTCTGTTCCACTAACGTGGCGGGCTTTCAGTGCCCAGCGGTGCAAGACGACCCGATGGCGGGAATGGAACGAGCGTATCATGCCCAAGAAGAAGACCAAGAAGGCGGCCGCGAAGCGGTTTTCGAAAACCGCGACCGGTAAGATCAAGTTTCGTCACGGCGGAGCGGGCCACCTGCAGAGCAGCAAGACCACGAAGCGCAAGCGCTCCTTGCGGAAGCGTGGCGTGTTGAGCCGTGTCGAGGAAAAGCGGATCACGAAAATGCTGGCCTAGCAGCGGGCCACGCGTCAGGAGATATCGACCATGCCAAGAGCTACCAATGCCCCGGCCTCGCGCACGCGGCGTAAGCGTCGTTTGGAACTGGCGAAGGGTTTTCGCGGTTCGCGCAGCAAGTTGTTTCGCCAGGCCACGGAGGCCGTGGATCGCGCCATGCGGTTGGCGACGATTCACCGCAAGCAGAAGAAGCGGGATTACCGCGCGTTGTGGATTGTGCGCCTGTCGGCGGCGGCACGCGAGCAGGGGCTGAGCTACAGCCGCCTGATCGAGGGTGTGACCAAGGCGGGCATCGCGCTGAATCGCAAGATGCTTTCGGAAATTGCGATTCACGACCCGAAGGGGTTCGAGACGATCGTCGCGCAGGCCAAGGCCGGCCTGACCTGAGGTTGACGAGCACAGGGACTGTCGCACGCGGAGTCGGCCATCTTTCGGGATGGCCGAATTTTTTTGGATGAACGCAGCGGAGATCCGTACACACAAGGAGGCGGCGCTGGCGGAGGCGCGGGCGGCCGTGGGTGCGGACGCACTGGAAGCGGTGCGGGTGCGCTATCTGGGGCGCAAGGGGTTGCTGCCGCAGTTGATGAAGGGCCTCAAGGATGTGGCCCCCGAAGAGCGTGGTGCGGCCGGCCGCGAAGCGAATGCGCTGCGGGATGAGCTTGGCGCCGTGCTCGATGAACGCCTGGCCGCGTTGGCACCAGGCGGTGCAGCCACGGGGCCGGCCTTTGATTTCAGCGTGCCGGGCGCCTGGCGGGGCCTCGGCTCCATGCATCCGGTCTCCCTGGTGATTGCCGAAGCCAGCCGCATCTTTTCGCGGCTTGGGTTCGCGGTGGCCGAGGGGCCGGATATCGAGACGCCCTACAACAACTTCGAAGCGCTCAACACGCCGGATTACCATCCGTCCTTGGACGCGCGCGACACGTTCTGGCTGGACACAGGTAAGTTGCTTCGGACGCAGACGTCGCCGGTGCAGATTCGCGTGATGCAGGCGCATCCACCGCCGGTGCGGATCATCACGCCGGGGCGCTGTTACCGGCGCGATACGACGGACGCCACGCACAGCGCCAACTTCCACCAGATCGAAGGCCTGTATGTGGACACGGAGGTGTCCTTGGCCGA
>CAZWQJ010000285.1:0-5251 GCA_964635825.1 uncultured Victivallales bacterium
AATGTGCTTGAACGCGGGGGCGGCGAATGGCATCCTTATGCGATTCGATTTGCTGGGTGGGGATTCGGAAGTGATGTTCAGGGAGGGAATTGCGCCCTATGATGAAACCCAAGGGGAAAAAAGCCCTCAGGTCCGACACGAAGAAGCAGAAGACGATCGCGAAACGTCCTACAGTCCCTCAGCCTGCGAAAGCGACCGAACCTGCCACGGCGAAGCGCCCGGCGGTGGGGGCTCCCGTTGCCAAAGCGGCACCGGCTGCGAAGGTGCTTCCTGCGGCTAAGGCGGTACCTGCTATGAAGGCTGCGGCCGTGGTGTCGGCGCGACCGGCGCCGCCGGTGGCGCATCGGCCGATGGCGCCGCGGATGCCAGCCTCGGAAGGGGCGGAATTTGAGCCGGACTTGTCTGGGGCGCCGAGCCTGATGGCGGCGAACGAGGACGGTGAAGAGCGCGAGGTGGCTGGGGAGCGGGAGCCGATGGCGGCGGATGAGGCGAGTGACGCGCCGGGTGAAGAGCCGACGCCGCGCGACAACCGCAATGGCAAGCTCAAGGACCTGCTGAAGCTGGCGGAAGTCCAGGGGTACGTCACCTACGACGACATCAACGAGATTCTGCCGGACGACGTGATCAAGCCCGAGGACCTGGAATCGTACCTGGTTTTGTTGCGTGGGATGGACGTCGAGATCATCGAAGCTTCGGACGCGGATCGTTACCGCAAGAAGGCGGGTTCGGAGAAGAAGGCGGGGGCGAAAGAGCCGAAGCTGGATTTCTTTGACGATCCGATTCGGATGTATCTGCACCAGATGGGGCAGGTGCCGCTGCTGACGCGCGAGCAGGAAGTGGAGATCTGCAAGCGGATTGAGAAGGCGGAGATCGAGGTGCGCGAGCTGTTCATGCAGTTCGGGTTCGCGGCGGAGATGTTCCTGGATCTGGCGGAACGGCTGGAGAAGGGCGACGAGCGCTTTGACCGCGTGGTGATCGACAAGTATGTGGACAGCCGCGACAAGTATCTGGAAGTGCTGCCGAAGCTCAAGATGGAGATCGTCAAGCGCCGCAAGCGGTTGACGGAGCTGTTTGAGGAAGTGCGGCGCGCCAAGGGAGGCGAGGCGGCTGGGCACAAGAATTTTGAGAAGGCGTACGCGAAGCTGGCTGAGTCCTTTCAGAATCTGCATTTCAAGCAGAAGGTGATCGAAGGGATGGCCGGCGATGCGGAGGAGCGCTACCGCGGTCTGCGCGTGGTGGTGGACCGGCTGGGCTCGCTCGACAAGGCTCGCAAGGGCAAGAAGCGGGACGCGGAGCTGTTGGTGATGCGCAAGCAGTTGCGGCAGATGGAAACGGACAGCTGCCTGCAGTCGGTCGAGATGATGGCGCGCTTCGAGAAGCTGCGGGAGTCGATGCGGTCGGGGCAGCAGGCGCGCACGGAGATGGTGGAAGCCAACCTGCGGTTGGTGATCAGCATCGTCAAGAAGTACATGAATCGGGGTTTGTCGTTTCTTGACCTGATTCAGGAAGGGAACACCGGCCTGATGAAGGCGGTGGAGAAGTTCGAGTACCGGCGTGGGTACAAGTTCAGTACGTATGCGACGTGGTGGATCCGGCAGGCGGCGACGCGGGCGATCGCCGACCAGGCGCGGACGATTCGCATCCCGGTCCACATGATCGAGACGATCAACAAATTGCTGCGCGTGCAGAAGAAGCTCGTGCAGGAACTCGGCCGCGAGCCCACGCCTGAAGAGGCGGCCGAGGAAATGGACATGCCGGTCGAGCGGGTGAGGGCCGTCTACAAGATGGCGCAGCAGCCGATCTCCCTGCAAAGTCCGGTTGGCGATGGAGACGATGCCCACTTCGGGGATTTCATCGAGGACAAATCGGCGGAGAACCCGTCGGAAATGACCGCGTACAGCATGCTGAAGGACCGCCTCAAGGATGTGCTCCTGACGCTGACGGAACGCGAGCGTGCGGTTCTCGATTACCGCTTCGGGTTGACGGATGGCTATTCGCGCACGTTGGAAGAAGTGGGGAAGCAATTCTCCGTGACGCGCGAACGCATTCGGCAGATCGAGGCGAAAGCCCTGCGGAAACTACGGCATCCGACCCGCTTGAGGAAACTCGAGGGGTTCCTGGAGATGCGGTAGACACGTCTCAACGCCGCCGGCCGATTGGCTGTCCGCGGCAGAAACCGAACAAGCAAGGAAAAGGGAGCAGAGTTTATGGTTCTGGAAACGCTGTATTGGGTGGCGGTGGCGTCACTGGCATGGTTTGTGGTTGGGGTGGTGGTGGGGCGTCAGGTGTCGGTGCCGGGTGCGCAGCCGAAGCGGGTGCCGGCGAAGGCGCCGGAGAAGCGGGAGCGGCGGCCGGACGGGCGTGAGCGTGGCGACCGGGATCGCGAGCGCGAGCGCAGCAGCAGTGGGAACGGTGGGAACGGTGGCAACGGTGGCAACGGCGGTTCGTCGGCGATGGCGGGCGGCACGGGGCAGGGCGTGGAGTTGTACGTGGGCAACCTGCCCTATGAGACATCGGACAAGGATCTTGGCCAGGCCTTCGAGCGTTTTGGCAAGGTGCTGTCGGTGCGCATGATCGAGAACCGTCGCAATGGCAAGCCCAAGGGCTTTGGTTTTGTGGAGATGGAGAACGACGCGGCGGCCGATACGGCGATACGGGCGATGAATGGCACGGACTTCCGCGGGCGTTCGCTCGTGGTGAATGAAGCCAAGTCGCGCGAGCGCTAGACGGTGCGGCGCACCGGCTAACCGTTTTGCGGCCACGTGACGTGGTCGCAAAACGATGCAGAAGAAGGCGGGCAAGTGGCCCGCCTTCTTGCTTTGGGACGTCCGGCAGGGCGCGGGGGGAACGAGGTGCGGGCCGGGCACCCGGGCACGAGCCTCGCTTCACTGGATGACCTCGATCACGTAGTCTCCGAAACGGATCGTCGACGCCGCCTGGCGCCAGTCGGCAGGCCTATGGATGCGGACCTTGGGCCATGGGCTGTCCGACTTCGCCTCCACGAGACGGTACTGATCCTCGGAAGAGATGCCCTCGGCCGCGCGCGTCAAGTTGGTAACGCCGAATCGCTTCTCCAGGAGGAGATCGTATTCCCAGCCTACCTTGGAGGCACCATCCACCGCCCGCCACCACACCATCCATGGCGGGAATTCGATGTCGTACCCAATGCGTGCTTCCGTCTTTCCGTCGGCAGTCACCCGTTGTGCGATACACGCGATGGCCATGTTGCGTCCGCTTTGGGGCCCCGCGAGCCCCTCATGGACGATGAACCAGTTCTTCCAATAGAAGGTTCCGTTACCAGCCACGAGCAGCACCAGTGCTATTCTCGCCAAGAGGCGGACCGATTTCAGCCGTGTGAATCCCGAGACGAGAGCGTCCACGGTCAGAGCCACGAGGATCATCTTCGGCAACACCAGCCAAAGGAGGCGCCGTTCACAGTCCGCCCACTGGTCGGCGCCGGACCAAACGATCACGGCGACAAAGGGGACGATGAAGCCGAGGAGTATGACCGTCACGGCCACACGGCGGTCAGAGGATCCGCTCGGCAGCAGTTCGTCAGAGCGGTTGACCGACCATGGGCAGGACGGCTTTCGAAGGATAAAGATGCTTGGCCAGACCAGCGCGAGGACAAACAGCAGCGCGATGGCGATGCGACCTCCTGGAATCAAGACGCGGCCGGGGGGATCCGTGAGGCGATGGCCGATCTCCGGAAGTCGTGTCATCCAGGCGTGGCTTCGATCCCGAAAGGATGGGGGGGGCGTGACGGAGAGAGGCTCTATTGACGGTGGGGGATAGTCAACGTGGTTGGGAAGCCACGCGAACTGCGGGCTCCCGGTGATTCTCAGGGAGCGATCGGACAGGGAGTTGGAGAAGGCCGCCCCCAGGTCTGTCAGAAGCGCTCTTCTTTGGATGATGGCCTTGGCGTCCACGTGGCGCCGCTCGTGCTCGAACTTTAGGTAGGGGAACCAGAGCAGCACGCTCAGGGAGGCTGCGATGGCCAGGGACACCACGCTTAGCCTGCGACGATACAGCAGGAAGACGACAACGAAGAGCAGCCCCAGTGGCAAGGCCTCCGGCATCCAATAGCAGGCCAATGCGAAAAGGAGTGCCGCGGCACTGAACGTGTGTGGTGAGCGCCCTTCCGCCCAGAGCGTGAGCAGGTACAGAATCCACACCAGGAAACACGGGTGCGCGCGCGGCCAGAGGGAGGCCGCAAAGAAGAGTCCAGTACCGGAAAGGCCGTAACAGAGGACGGCGATGCTGGCGACTGCCGCGCCGAACCGACGAATGAGCAAGAGATGAATGCCCGCCAAGGTGAGGGCAAACAGCATTAAGCTGCCCACCTTCTCGGCGAGTTCGGGATGTCCGGGCATCAACAGCACGCCGGGCAACATGCCGAACGCGACTCTGGGAGGATTGAAGGCACAAAGGCTGTTCACACCTCCGTGATATGGAATGGCGTGATGGTCAATGAGCGCATAGGCATTGAGGGTGTCCCACATCATGTCGAAGAGAGGAAACTGACGTCGGTATCCTTGAAAGGTCGTCAGGGCGGCAAGCAGGAACACGACCACCGGAACGGCAAGAGGACGCCATGTCGACCAGCCCATGGGCCGCAGACCTTTGATCGTCATCATCCACCCCGACACGGCGCCGCGCGCCGGTTCCCTACGTTCACGCCGACTGGCTCTTCAGTCGACGGTGCTCTGCGTTTGTCACGCGAATGCGCCGAATGCGGGGAGGATGAGGCCGGGGGTTACGGAGGCGAGGGCGGCGGGGTCGAGGCGGGAGAGGATGGCGAGGGCGAACTCGAAGGAGGTGCCGGGGCCCTGGCTGGTGATGAGGTTGCCGTCCTCGACGACGCGGTCGCGGAGTCTTGGGGTTGCGGAGAGGTCGGCGGCGACGCCGGGGTGGCAGGTGACGCGCTTGCCGGCGAGGATGCCGGCGGCCTGGAGAACGAGCGGCGCGGCGCAGATGGCGGCGATGAGTTTGCCGGCGGCGTGAAACGCGCGCACGGCGTCCAGCACGGACGGGGTGGCGGCGAGGATGGCGGTGCCGCCGGCGCCACCGGGTAAAATGAGGACGTCAAATTCGGCGGGGTTGACGTCGGGCCAGTCGCAGTCCGCGAGCAGTCGCACGCCGCGGGAGGCGCGGATGGGTTGGGGCGAGACGGCGGCCATGACGACCTGCCACTTCGCGCGGCGCAGGACGTCGACGACGATGACGGCTTCCATCTCTTCGACGCCTTCGG
>CAZWQJ010000286.1:0-5247 GCA_964635825.1 uncultured Victivallales bacterium
TGTCGGCGAAGGGCCCCAGCCGGCGCGCCGCGTCCTCGGACAGCTCGCGGGTGATGCCCCGGGCTCCAAGAATCTTGGCCACCTCGAAGTAGCGGTCGATGACCGCATCGGGGATGCACGGGTCGCCAATGTCGCGGTACTTGATGATGTGGATCTGGACGCCGGCGTCGTTGTACAACTTGCGCAACGCGCGAAAGCCGTCCAGCGACGTTGCGAGCATCCAGTCATTCCACTCGTTGACATCCCCGCTGGCCGCGGGCCCGCCCGCAAATTGTCCAGCCGGTGCGCCCATCAGCTCGACCGAACTGATCCCGCTTTGCACGGCGTACTGCAACAGGTTCTCCGCGAACCCGGGCAGCGAACGGTAGCTGTAGGTGATGGCGCCGATCTGCACGCCATTGAACTTCGAGTCGGGTTTGGTGTCTTTGTCGTGCATTGGTTACCCCCTAGTTATTGCCCACAGCCATATCGCGATCGAACAGCGCGAGCAGGTCGTCGCGGCTTCCCCTCACAAAGTAGAAGCGCCCCTGCACCGTGCGAGACTCCCCCTCCTTCAGCGGGCCGAAGTCCAAGGCGGCATGTACGCAGTCGGCATGGTGGCGGTTGCTGATGTAGGCCGTCCGCTCCCAGTACATGCCCGAGGCATAGCGCCGGTCGAGGCTCTCGCGCACGATCAGACCGTGGTCGACAACGCCGGAACTGCGCGCTCCGGCGAGGGACCGACCGGGAGCCGTATGGTAGCAGGTGTGCGGGATGGGGAATTTGATCCATTGACCGTCCCGCCGCGCGTAGGTGAGCGTCTCGTGGGGATTCACGCGCGCCTGCACATCGAACTCACTCAAGAAGGGAATTCCGGCAATGGGTTGTCGCCATTCCTTCGCGGTCGCGCCGGAAAAGCGCAGGCACTGCTGCACGGCCAGCGAACCAGTCACGGACACTTTCGTCTTCATGGTCATCCACATATGTAACCCATGGTCCACGGCCTGGAACACGAACGTACGCTCCTGCGCGCCTCCCCGCTCGAGCCCCCTGGCCGTGGCAATCCCGTCGACCTGCGACCGGAATCGCAACTGCCGCGCGTCCGCCGGATTCTGTTCGTCGTATCGCGCCGTCCAGAACTTCCCCCAAGTCGCCGAATCGAATGCCCAGTCGGGCAGAACATCGGCCGTGGAACTTGGCGCATCAGCCTGCGGGAAGCGGGGCTGCTCGTCCAAACCCGCAAGCGGTGTGTCCGTGATTTCGGGCGAAAACTCCATGAACCGGTACCCGACATGGTATCCCGGATCATGTTCCCAGAAGAGCGTGGCGCATTGACTATTCGGGTTCGAAAGCGCAATGGTCGGTTTCATGTCGGTTTCCCTATTCTCACCCCCAGATCAACGTTAACGACCGGCAGTTTCATGGTTGCGGATTCCTTCGCTCGGCCGGCTCATGCTGACCGCCCCGTCTGGGGCATCGCCGGATTCCAGTCCGCTTGGCCACCCGGCGAGAACGTGATGTTGCGCACGTTCGGCTTGCGCCCGTCCCAGCTCGGATAGTTCTCGACCGTCACATCCGCCTCGCCCAGCGTTTCACAGACCTTCCCCGCGATGGAGAAGTTGTCGAAATGAATGCCATCGAAGCTGCCATGGAAGGACATGATCGTGGACGAACGCGGCCAGCGCTGATCGACCTCGGTATCCTTGATGAGCACCTTCCGGATCTGTCCGCCGCCCTTGCCATCGCCCTTGCGGTCGTGCGTGTAGAAGTCAATCAGCCGCTGCTTCGCGTCCAGGACAACCTTCTCGAAACGATTACCGATAAACCGCACATCCTCAATTTCCGCACCGTCCTCGATATAGAGCGACATGCCGCGATCGCAGCCCAGGATCTCGTTGTTCACAAAACTGATGTCCCGTGAATTGTTCACTTCCGACCCAAGTTTGAGCGCGGACTTGAGCGAGTAGATCGTGTTGCCGACGAAGTGCACGCTCGTCGATCCCACCGCGCCTTTGCCCTTCAGGCAGGCCGCATCATCGCCGCAGAAGATGAAGCTGTCCTGCATGACCGTGTTCGTACAGCTCTCCAGGTCAACGCCATCCGTATTGAGCACGTCGAGATGCGAAATAACTTTGACGTTCTTCAGGACCGTGTCCACGCAGTTCGTGAGATGCGTGTTCCAGGCCGGCGAGTCCAGCAGCGTCACATTCTCGACGACCGCATGGCGGCAATCCGCCATGGTGAGCACGCGACCATCCACGCCCTTTGGGCGGAGTTCGACGCCGCGGGCGTCAATGGTGCCGTAGCCCGTCAGGGTCACATGCTCACAGGACTCCGCCATGAGCAGCGCGAAGGGTCCGTAGCCACTTCTCTCGGACCGTCGCAGGTCTTTCGGCGACAGGGATGAAAGCAGCACGGCCCCTTCCTCCAGATGCAGGGTCATGTTGCTCTTGAGGGCAAGCGATCCCGTCAGGTACGTGCCGGCCTCCACCCGGAGGACACCCCCTGCCGGCACCGCGTCGATGGCCTTCTGGAGAAACTCCGTCTGCAGGCTGCTGCCCGTCTTGTCGGTCACAAAGTCGGCGGCCTGCAGCGTGCCTGGCGCCGACCGCCCCGCCTCAGGCGTCCTCCGATCGGCAAGCACGTAGAGCGGCGGATAGTCGTCGAACCGGACACAGAAGTAGGAGCTCTTCTCGATGGTGTAGCTCATGCTGCCACGATGTACGGTGGCCTTCGGCACCAGACGGCGGGGCCGAAATTCACAATGATGGATGAACTTGCGATTCTCCTGCCCGATGGAGGGCCTCAGCAGGACCTCAACCTGGCACGTGTCGTCAAAAACGAATCGCGCAAAGAACTGGTCCGAGAACACGTCGACCGGCACGGTCTTCCCGTTGGCACGAACGACATAGATGGGCCCTGAGTCTTTCATGGAGCGTTTCATTCCCTTGTTGGCGTTTTAGCGAACTTCACATTGCCTACCCTTGCATTCCTTACCGCGGCGAGCCCCCTCGCTCCCGACACAGGGCGACGGCCAGCTTGATCCGCTCCCAGGGCGTATCCACAGCCGTGTTGCAGGACGCGGCGAAAATCAAACGAGGAAACCCTGCCAAATCGCGAAACAAGCGATCGTAGAACGTGCGCAGCTCATCGTCGGTTTTGGAAACCTGCTCGTGGGCGGAAAACCCGC
This sequence comes from uncultured Victivallales bacterium, assembly GCA_964635825.1. Lineage (GTDB taxonomy): Bacteria > Verrucomicrobiota > Kiritimatiellia > UBA8416 > JAIOPI01 > CAZWQJ01. The sequence continues at coordinate 3,170 of CAZWQJ010000286.1, forward strand.
CGTTGTAGATGAAGCGGTCCCCCCACTCCCTGATCTCGGCCGGAATGAAATCGCCGAGCGGCGAATGCGCGATCCCTTCCAGCCCGTGCACCCCGGATGCGTTGAGCACCTCACGAAGCCCGCGAAGCTTCCCGCAGGCATGAACCAGCAGGACTTTCCCCTTCCGCTCGAACAAGTCCGCCGCCTGCCGCACGTACGGGGTCCAGAATTGCGCACACAGGTTCGGAGGATAGAAGGGCGTATCCACGTTGTCCATCAAGATGGCCGCGTGCAGACCGTCCGCCTCCACCACGTCACAGAGCATGGGCCACAGCTGCGCCCAGTATGCATCGCAGCAGGTCTTGGCCTCCTCGGGGTGCAGCATCATGAACACGGAGGCATATTCCAGCCCAAAATCCATATGCAGGCGCTTCAACGGGGTTTCTCCCACCGGCATCATGATCAAGCCATGATCGCCCACTTCCGCCAGAGTCCGCGCGAACAACTCTGGATCCCAAGTCATACGAAGCCGCTCCAGGGCGTACAGGTACGCCCGGCCCTGAGTGTCCCAGTCACGCACGAGGTGCACCATCTCATGCGAGGTGGTCATGGCGGCCTGCTCCTGGTGCACCGCCCGGAGGTCCCCGTGTGGCGTCCGGAGAATCCGGGTGGTCTGCATCCCCAGCGGCTGCGGGATGCGCTCCACATCCACCTGCAGCCCCTCATAGCACTCCATGCGCTGGCAGGGCACATTGCGAGTGAAGAAGTCGCAGCCCAGCACCTTCATGGCGTCGAGATCGCTCTCGGTGCCCTGCAGTTCCTCAGGCAGACTCCCGAAGGTCTGGTGGTGCTTGTACCACTGCCACAGGTTCAGCGAACACGGCACCCACGCCGGCTTGCGACCCGCGAGCAGGTTAAGCAGATTCTGTTTTCGTGTCATCGTCCATCACCGTATGCTTCTCAGCGCCTCGATGTAATAGGCAAACGTATCGAGCGGCACCTCCGGGGGCGGGCAGTCGTCGACCGCCGGAATAAAGCCGCCGTCGAGGATCACCGGCATGAGGCGCTCAATTTCACGATCGATGGCCGAAGGGCCCGCGATCAGCGCTTCCTTGGCGATGCCGCCAGCCAACCGCAGATCACGACCAAAGCGTGTTCGCAGCGCGGCCGGATCCATGCCCGCCGCCTGCTCCAGCGGCCACGTGGCATTGAAGCCGTGCTCCATCAGCATCGGCAGCAACGGCACGATGTTGCCGGCCGACCACATGGCGATCAGCGGGACTCCATGACGCTTGAGTTCCGCGACAATCGGGTCCTGATAGGGAAGCCAGAATTCCCGATAAAGTTTCGGCGAAATATGCGGCGCGGACTTGTAGGCCAGGTCCTCGCCGAAGAAGGCCGCATCGAGACGCGCGCCGGCGGCGAGCAGTGGCCGCAGCGTACGCAGGATCAGATCGCTCCAGAACGCGAACATCTCGTGAATCAATGCCGGTTGGTCATAGAAAGCGGTCATGAACCGGTCCATGCCCATCGCGTAGAAGCCGAGCCGGAAGAAGTGGGGAAAGCAGCAGACGCCCACCGGCAGGTCGCCGGCATTCAGCGCCGCTGCGCGCTGCGCGAGATCGGCGGGAATGCGCCCGGCGGCGCACGCGTCAAAACGGCGCGCATAGTCCCGCCAGTCGTCCACGTTCTTAACGGGGTGATCCAGATACCCGTAGTACATGGCGGGGGCACTTCTTTGCCGACGAACCGTTGCCCCCATCCAATCCCGCTGCACGTAGTCGGTCTCCGTCTCGGACAGGATCGTCGCTTCGAACGGCGGCAGCGGCCAGAGGTGAAGCGGAGCGTGGACAATGCGCGTGATGCCGAAATGCGCGTCCGGCGACACGTCCGCGGGAAGCCCCTCCCGGCGCCACTGCTCGACGCCGAACGACTCGTACGGCTCGAACAGCATCACCGGCAGCCGGTCCACCGGCTGGTACTGCATCACCGCCAGAAATCGCTCGCGATCATTCATATTGAGCAGGACCGTCCCGGGTGGCGCGTGCGCAGCCCGCGCCGTACGGCTCCCGGTAGAGCCGGGGCTGCGCACCGGCTCT
>CAZWQJ010000287.1:0-5157 GCA_964635825.1 uncultured Victivallales bacterium
CGACCTGCTCCATGGCGCGGCGCGGGCTGACGCCGAGGGTCTTGAGTTCGACCTGAACGACGGGGACGCCGTTGATGAGGAGGATGACGTCGAAGCGGTGGTGGCTGTAGTCGGTGTTGATGCGGAGTTGGTGGACGACCTCGAAGTCGTTTTTGCACCAGTCGCGGATGTTGACGAGGGTGTAGGAAAGCGGGGTGCCGTCGTCGCGGGTGAAGTCGTTCTTCTCGCGGAGGACGCGGCTGGCGGTGAAGACGTCGGGGGTGATGAGTTCATCGAGGAGGCGCTGAAATTCGCCGTCGGTGAGGCGGACCCGGTTGAGTGACTCGAACTTCTGGCGGAAGTTGAGCTCAAGGGCGGCGCGGTCGCGGATGTCGGGGCGGAATGTGTATTTGAGGTTTCGCAGCTTCTCGATGAAGGCGTCCTCGATGTCCTGTTCCCTGAGAACGGGCGACTTGGGGGCCGGTGACGGGTAGTCGTTGTTAGGAGATGTCGTCATCGTCGTGGCTGCTCACCGAACGCCCATCGCGCAACGTTGCTCTGGGTTGCCTAATGTAGTGAATATATCCGCATCGTGAAACCTGAAACCTGAAGACCGGGGGCGGGCGACCATGGTGGCGGCCGGGGCGGAGCCCGGCCCTCCAGGGGAGAGGAAGCTGATCAAGGTGCGGACGGGATGAAGTCCATCAAACCGCAGAATGACGAACACGGAACCGCAGAACCGCAGCAGGTCGGATCCATAGTCCGGACTTCTGATTTCGCCGATCCTTGTTCGAGATTCTGCGGTTCACCAGACTGCACGCACAAGAACACCTATATGGGACAGAGTCCGGCTTGCCAGGGGGACAGGCGCTCAGGGTGAGGGAAGCGGCCGGGGCGGAGCCCGGCCCTCCAGGGTCAGGGCTTCAGTTCTTCGGGGAATTCGATGAGGGTGCCGAGGGCGCGGAGGACTCGGTAGGCGGCGACGGAGGCGTTGGCGGAGGCGCGGTTGCGGGAATTGTCGGCGGCGAAGAAGGCCTCTTCGGCGTCGGCGACGGCGGTGTTATCGGCGCGGCCCTGTTCGTAGAGGCGTTCGGCGAGGCGTCGGCGGCGCTGGGCCACGAGCAGATTGCGTTCTTCGATTTCCTGTTCCTGCCAGGCGCGGCGATAGGCGCCCAACTCATCGGAGACTTCGCGTTGGATGCGCGAGCGGACCAAGTCGGCGTCGAGGGCGGTGCTGGTGGAATCGAGGGCGGCTTCGCGGAAGGCGATGGGGTCGGCGCGATTGAAGAGGTCGCTGCCGGAACTGAGGCCGACGAGCCAGGCGGTGTCGTCGAGGGCCCAGGCGTCGCCGGCGCGGGGGCCATCGCTGCGGCGTTCGACCTGGGTGCTCAGGCGCAGGTCGGGCGCGAGGTTGCGGCGGGCGAGGATTTGGCCGCGGCGCGCATCTTCGACGGTATCGAGGGCGTCGGCATATTCGAGGCGGTTGCTGAGGGCGGTGGCGATGGCGGTTTCTTCGGGTGGCAGATCCAGTCGCACCTGCGGGGGAGGAATGAGCGTGTAGGCCTGTCCGGGATCGTCGCCGAGCAGATCCGCGAAGGCGCGTTGAGAGGCGCGCAGGTCTTCGCGGTTGGCGGCGATGCGCGTCTGGACCTGGCCGCGCTGGAGGTCGACGCGCAAGGTATCGAGGCGGGTGGCGCGGCCCTGGTGCTCGCGCACGGCGGTGACGCGGGTGAGCCGGTCGAGGCGTGCGAGGGTTTGTTCGTCGGAGGCGATCAGGCGCTGGAGGCGCAGCAGGTTTTCATAGCGTTCGGTGACGCTCAGGGCGAGATCGGCCTTGGTGGTTTCGACGAGGCGGCGCGAGCGCTGGAGGCGCCCCTCGGCGAGGCGCAGGGGCTCCAACTGGGCGAAGCGGCCGGCGCCGCGAAAGAGGGGCTGATCGACGCGCACGATGGCACGACCCGCATGGGTGTCGGCGGGGCCGTCGGAATCGAGGCGGGTGACGGCGGCGCCGACGCTGATGTCGGTGCCCCAGGTGATGCGGCGGGCGAGGTTCAGGCCGTAGCCGAGGGAGCGCGAATCGCTGTCGCCGCCCACGGAACTGGATGGGGTCAGGCGGTAGTCGAAGGTGGTGTGTTCGCGCTGAACGCCGAGCTCGCTGGCCTCGGCCGAGACCTGGACGCCGAGGAGGGTGCGGTTCTGTTCGAGAGCGCGCTGGATGGCGCCCGGCAGATCGAGCGATTCGGGTGCCGGTGCGGCGTCCTCCTCGGCCGGTGCGTGTGGGGGCCGGGCGAGGAGCAGGAGCGCGGCGAGCAGCATCCACGTGCGGCGCGCGGCGGTGTGACCGCGCGGCGCGTGTGAAGTCGCGTATGGATGGGTCCCCATTCGGTGGCTGGGCCTGAACCGGGGGTTTAGCCGGCGGCGAGTGTGGCGGCCAGAGCGCGGATATGGTCGGGCGTGGTGCCGCAGCAGCCACCGAGAATGGTGGCGCCGGCCAACCGGCATGCGCCGGCGCCGATCGCAAACTCGGCGGGGGCCATGGAAAAGAGCGCCTTGCCGTCGACCAGCGCGGGCAGACCGGCATTGGGCTGGGCCATGACGGGCAGGGTGCTGGCGGCGCGGAATTCGCGCACGATCGACGCCATCTGGTCCGGGGTGACTTCACCACAATTGGTGCCAACGGCGTGGGCCCCGGCGGTGGTGAGGGTGCGGGCGCAGTCGGCGGCGGTGTTGCCCATCATGGTGCGTCCGCCCTGGTTGGCGGTTTGAAAGGTCATGCTCACCAGCACGGGCAATCCGCCCACGCGCTGGCAGGCGCGCAGGGCGCAGAGGGCCTCGCGCAGATCGTAGACGGTCTCGACGATGAAGCCATCGACTCCGCCTTCGGCGAGGGAGCGGGCCTGTTCCTCGTAGGCCTGCTCGAACTGGGCCTCGGTGTAGTCGCCATAGGGTTCGAGCATCTGGCCGGTGGCGCTGAGATCCCCGAGGACGAAGCGTTGGGCGCCGACGGCCTCGCGGGCGATGCGGGCGCCGGCGAGGTTGACGGCGCGCAGGTCGATCTGCTGCCCGTGGGCGCTGGAGGAGATGCGATTCATGGTGAGGGTGTTGGTGATGACGGCCTCGGAGCCGGCCTCGACATAGCGGCGGTGGACGCCGCGCACGACGTCGGGTGCGGAGAGGTTGCAGAGTCCGCCGGGGGCGAGGCCGGCGGCCTCCAGTTGCGTGCCCATGCCGCCATCCAGCAGCAACGGTTTCTCGGAGCGGATGCGTTCGATCAAGGTCATGGGCGTCATCCTCGCATTAACGTCGCGTGGCGTCGGTGCCGGGCGTTGACTCCGGTTCCGCACGTTCCAGTTCGTACAGTTTTTTCCAGACTTCGAGGGGGATGAGTTCACGATCTTCGCGCGTGTCCAGTGCCCCCTGTTCGATGACGTTACCATCGGCGTCGCGGTACGTATAGACCTTCTGCCCATCGCGGATCGAGATGACGAGGTTGGCCTCGGCGCCGCCCTGAGTGACGAGATTCTTTTCGCCCGTGGGCGTGAGGTTGGGGAGTGGCCGGACGCGGTAGGCATCGGGGTGCAGGGGCGCATTCAAGTCGGAGGAGGAGAGGTGCTTGCGGACGTCGTCCATGAACTGTTGCACGAGGACGGGGTCGATGCCCTCGGTGGGGAGCGAGTTTTCGTAGGAGTTGCGGATGAGGTCCAGCAGGGCGTCGACGCGCTCGACGCCGGGTGCGAGCATGGTGTCGGTGGCGTCGGGCGCAGGGGTGTCGCCTTCGGGAGGGGGGGCTTCGGCAGCAGGGGTCTCCTCGAATTCGGGCCAGGGGACGAGCAAGCCGGGCGTGCGCGCGCCGAGAACCACGGCGACGCGCTGGGTGAGGTCCTGGCGGGAGAGGACCAGTTCGAGATTCGCGCCGGGTGCGAGCGTTGAGAGCAGGGCGCGCCATTGGGCGACGTTGAAGAGCAGTTGGCCGTTGATGCTGTGCAGGACATCCTGCGGGGCCACAAGGCCGGCGACGGGGCCGGTGGCGTCGACCTCGAGGACCCGCAGTCCGGGCTCGGGCGTGGAGGCGGGGTCGTGCGGGGGCGGGAGTGCGCCGGCGCGCAGGCCGAGGTAGGGCGGGGGTGTGGTGTCCGCCGCGGGGATGATGCTACCCGCGAGGGTGGGGTTGATCCCGCTGGCCAAGAGCAACCACCAGGCAGCTTGCGCGATCCACGTCCGGCTCGTCATGGGCAACTCCCTATCGCGCCGGCCGGGTGGCCAACGCCGATGGGTGCAAGCTTAGCGCGGGGGGGTGGGGAATGCAACTGGGGGCAGCGGGTCCCCAATGTGCGGCTGAGGAGAGGCGCCCCAAGGGTACGCTCCTGTGGGTGCGGCTCAGCCGGAGGCTTCGCCCTACCTCGAGTCCGCACGCGATGCTGGATGAGGCGTGGGTAGGGCGAAGCCTCCGGCTGAGCCGTGTCGGAGAGGGCATTACCCGCCCGCGGAGCGGCCGGGCCACCGGGGGGCACGCGGTCAGGTCAGGGGGGTGGGGGCGTTGGCGTGGGCAGGAGGGACTCCCAGTTCAGAGGGGCGAGGTCGTCGGGGGTGTCGGGGGTGGTGTCGGGGCCGGAGGAGTGCAAAGAGATGGCGTCGTCGGACCGGGTGTAGCGGTACGGTTGGCCCCAGGGATCGGCGGGGACGAGGGAGACATAGGGGCCCAGCCAACCGGGCAGGTCGGGGTTGCTGATCAGCGTGGTGAGGCCGTAGCGCGCGTCGGGGTAGCGGCCGCAGTCGAGGCGGAAGAGTTCGAGCGCGGCGCGGATGACGTTGAGTTCGGACTGAGCCCGCTCACGGGGTGGGGCGGAGGGTGTGGGCTTGCGAGGGTGGCGGGTGGCGGATAGCACGAGCCCGCCGACGAGGAGGAGGACCACGACGACGCCAGCGAGTTGGAGGGGCGAGCGTTTGGGCGCGGAGACGCGGATGCCGCCGATGGCGCGCCGGGCTTGGTCGGCCTCGCGCTGGATCTTCTCCTTGGCGCGCCGGCGCTCCCGCAAGGAGGCGGGGCGCAACGCGGACGGCAACACCATCACCTTGCCACAGGACGGGCAGGACGCGCGGGGCGTCGGACCGAGATCCGTGTGGCAGTAAGGGCAGCGGTACATGGGAAGGGAAAAGGGAGAAGGAAGAAGTTAGAAG
>CAZWQJ010000288.1:0-5148 GCA_964635825.1 uncultured Victivallales bacterium
GGCGCCATACTCCCGGTATGCGCCGCCCCTACGCGACGCCGCGGATGATGCCTTCCCGCGCTCCCCTTTCGCACCAAACGCGCTCCACCGTCCGCGCGTGCATCCCCATCCCCCCGCGCCCGCTCAGGCTCGGTGGGAGGTCTCGCCGCGAATGAGGGCGACGACGGCGTCGTGCAGCGGGGCATTGGTGGCGACGAAGTTCACACGCGTGCCCGCGCTGGCCAACACGTTGCCGCGCCCGCCGGCACGTTCGACAATCAGGCTGGCCGCGGCCATGTCCCAGATATGGATGGCCGGCTCCCAGTAGGCATCCGCCTGGCCGCGCGCCACCCGGCACATATCCAGCGCCGCCGCCCCCAGCACGCGCACCTTCTGCACCGCCTCCGCCAGGCGCGCAATCACTTCCACCCGCGTGGACTCCTCTTCGCTCTTCTGGCTCAACCCCGTCAGCATCAGGGCCCGGCGCAAATCCGCCGTGGAGGAGGTGCGAATGGGTGAGCCATTGAGCAGGGCCGGCCCATCCCACGTGGCCGAGTAGAGCTCATCGCCCTCGGGCGCGAACACCACGCCCGCCACCGAGCGCCCCGCAATCCGCACCGCCACCGAGCAGCACCAAAACGGCAGCCCATGGAAGAAATTCACCGTGCCATCGATCGGGTCCACCACCCACTCCGGAGTTTGCGCCCCGGGGCGGGCCGCAAACTGAGGGGCCGCGTACGCGGCCCCGGAAGACGCCGCTTGTGTGGCCACGCAGGCCGCGTCTTCTTCGGCCAGGACCGCATGGTGCGGATAGCGTGCATGGATCCGCCCCAGCGCGATGGCCTGGCACTCCAGGTCCAGCTTGAGCTTCACGTCGTGCCGGAAGTGCTCATGCACATCGCCGGCCCGCGCGCGCTGCTCCAACGCATGGCGCCCGGCCGCCCGCGCGGCCTCCACCGCCGTCGCCAGATAGTCCGCCGCCGTCTCTCCGGCCGGAAAGTCCGGCATGCGTTCGCGGGTGTCGGTGCTCATGAAAAACGCTCTCCTTGTCGGACCTGTCGGACTCGTCGGACCCATCCGACCGGCTCACGCCGTTGGTGCCACGGGTGCTTCGGGGGGTGTGGTGGCCACGCTGGCCGGGGTGTTGCGGTCCGGCAGGGGCGCGGTTCCCGCCGGCGGGCTCTCCCCGCGATGATGGAAGCGCATCGACACAATCCGCGAAATGCCCTTCTCCGGCATCGTGACGCCATAGAGGATATCCGCCGCGGCGATGGTCTGGCGGTTGTGGGTGACGATCACGAATTGCGATTGCCCCAGGAAGCTCTGGAGGATGGCCACAAACCGGCCGATGTTTGCCTCATCCAAGGCGGCGTCCAGTTCGTCCAGCATGCAGAAGGGGCTGGGCTTGATCATGTAGATGGCAAAGAGCAGGGCCACGGCCGTCATCGTGCGCTCGCCGCCGGAGAGCAGCGAGACGTTCTGCAGCCGCTTGCCCGGCGGGCGCGCGATGATCTCAATGCCGCATTCCAGTACGTCTTCCTCGTTCACCAGCACCAGCTTCGCGGAGCCGCCATTGAACAGCTTCTGGAAGGTGTTCTGGAAGTTCGTGTTCACCTGCTCGAACGTCGAGCTGAACATCTCCGAGGTCGTCTTGTTGATCTTCCGGATCATGTCCATGAGCTGCTGCTTGGCCTTCACCAGGTCGTCTTCCTGCGCGGTCAGGAAAGCATGCCGTTCTTCGAGTTCTTTATACTCGTCGATGGCAACCAGGTTCACGGGGCCCATCGCATCCAGCTTCGTGCGCAGCTCGGCCACTTCGGTATCCAGCGTATCCAGCACCGGCGCCGCGCCTTCCGGCCACTCCGGCTCCGGCTCCGCCACCAGCTGGTCCAACGTCAGCCCGTACTCGGCGGAAACACGATCGATCTGGTTCTGCCGGCGCATGCGCGACTCGGTCAGCGTGATCTCCGTCTCCCCGCGCGTCTCCCGCAATTCATCCAGGATGGCGCGCTTGTTGCCGAGCAAATCCTCCGTGCGGCGAATATCGGCCGCCTGCTCCTCGCGCTGCACCTGCAGGGCTTCCGTCGAGCGGCGGTTGCTCACCACATCCGCTTCCATCGACGCAATCTGCCCCTCCGCCTTCGCCACCGTCTCCCCCAGCGAATGGATGCTCTGCGCGTACGTCTCCACTCCGCGCGTGCGCCCCGCCAGCGCGCTCTCCAGATCGCGGATGCGGCTGGCGGTGGATTCGTGCTGCGCCACCAAATGCGACGCCTGCTGGTTCAGCCCCTCCAGCCGCACGCGGCGGTCCGTGACATCGGATTGCAGCGCGCTCTGCGCATCCTCCAGCGCCCGCAAGGACTGGGCCTGCGTGACGATCTCCTCGCTCAGGCCCCGCCGCTTGTCCTGCGTCTCCTGCAGCCGGGTGGCGATCGACTGCCGCTCCTGGTGGCCGCTCTGATCCTGTCGCGCCAGCTCGTCCAATTCAAACGTGACGGTTTCGAGGCGCTGGGCGGCCTCCTTCGCTTCGCGGCCGACAATCTGCGACTCGCCCTCCTTCTGAGCGGCGGCGCGGCGGCTTTCGTCACGCCCCGCACGCTGCCCCTGGATCGCGCGCGCCTGCTCCTCGGCCCGGGCGGCCAGGGCGGAAGACTGGGCCCGTCCCGCCGCCAGACTCGTTTCCAGCTGGGCGGCGCTCTCCTGCGCTTCGGCGATGAACCGGCGGCGCGTCAGCGGGTTGCTGTCGCTCTCCTGCTTCCATACCTCCACCAGGCCGCGCGCATCCACCAGCACCCCGTCGCGCGTGACATACGCCACGCCCGCCGCCACCGTCTTGGGTATGGCGCCAACCGTGTCCGCCACCAGCACGCGCCCGATCAGGTGCTCCAGCGTCGGCCGCAGGGCGTCCTGGCAGCTGACGTGGTCCATGAGCCGGTCGCCCTTGAGGTTGCTCTCCGGGGCCGCGCGGTCGGGGCTGAGGGCCAACAGGCGCGCGGAGCCGTGGGCGCCGTTGCAGAGCCACTCGGCCAGCTCGCGGCCCACCGCCGGGTCGCGCACCAGCACCGCGTCCATCCAGGCGCGCAGGGCCGTCTCCAGCGCCAGCCGGTAGGGCGGCTCGCACTCGATCGCCGCCGCCAGCGTGCCCAGCACCTGGCCATCGTCCTCCCCCGCGTCCGCGCCGCGCCGCAGCAGCCGGCGCGCGCCTTCCGGAAACCCCTCGTCCTTGGAGTCGTGCTCGGCGAAGACATCCAGCCGCGCCTGCACCGCCGCCGTCTTGCGCTCCAGGTCCGCGTTGCGCTGCCGCATCGCTTCCAGTTCTTCCAGCGTCGCCGCGCGCGCTTCTTCCAGCGCCACCATCTGCGCTTCGTCCGCCGCCACCCGCTGGCGCAGCGTCCCCAGCTCCTCGCCGATCGTCGACTGCCGCCGGTTGAAATCCTCGACGACAGTCGCCAGCTGCGCCTTCTCCGCCGCCCGCCGCTCGCGCCGGATAATCGTGGAGCGCTCGCGCGCTTCCATTTCGGTCAGCTGGTTCTGCAGCCGCGAGGCGAGGCTTTCCTGTTCCACCGATTCGTCGCGCAGGTGCTGCAGCCGCGTGCGCAGCTTATCGACCTGGTCGCGGTGCTGGTCGTAGCGCGCCGTCGCCGCGCGCAGGTCGCGGTCCGCGCTTTCGCGCTCCGTCCGCACGCGCGTCAACTGCTCCGCCTGGCCCGCCAGTACGGTGCGCTGCTCCTCCAACTGGCGGCCCGTCTGCTCGATCTCGTGCGCGTCGCGGTCCGTCAGCGTCCGGTATTCCGCAATGCGCTGGCTGTTGAGCGTGATCATCTCGCGCGTGTGGGCCAGGCGGCTGCGGGCCTGCACCCCCGCCTCCAGCAGCGCCCCCACCCGCCGCTCGATCTCCATCAGCGCCTCGCGCTTCTGGCTGCTCTCCTGCTCGATCGCCTTCACTTCCCGCTGCAGCGCATCCTGCTGCCCCGTCAGGTTCGCCAGGCGCGACTCAATATCCGTGATCTCCTGCCCCGAGGTCCCCAGGCGCTGGCGCGTCACGTACAAATCCAGCTTGCGCAATTCCGTCTGCAGCTCCTGGTAGCGCCGCGCTTTGCCGGCCTGCCGCTGCAGCGACCCAATCTGCCGCTTCACCTCGCGAATCACATCCGACAACCGCAGCAGGTTCGCTTCCGTGTGCTCCAGCTTGCGAATCGCTTCTTTCTTGTCGGACTTGTACTTCGTGATCCCGCTGGCTTCCTCGAAGATCGTGCGGCGGTCTTCCGGGCGCGCGCTCAGAATGGCATCGATCCGCCCCTGCTCCAGCATGGAGTAGGACGAAGTCCCGATGCCCGTATCCATGAACAGCCGGTGGATGTCCTTCAGCCGGCAGGGCGTCTTGTTCAGCAGGTACTCGCCCTCGCCCGAGCGGAAAACCCGGCGCGTGATCGTGACTTCATTGAATTCGGTGTTCAGCACCCCTTCGCAGTCTGCAAAGGTCACGCTGCATTCGGCCAGGCCGAGCGGCTTGCGGCTGTCGGTGCCATTGAAGATGCAGTCTTCCATGCGGGTGCCGCGCAGCGCCCGCGCGCTCTGCTCCCCCAGCACCCAGCGCAACGAATCCGCAATGTTGCTCTTGCCGCAGCCGTTGGGCCCCACGATGGCCGTGATCCCCGGCTCGAACTCCAGGTGGGTCTTATCGGCGAAGCTTTTGAACCCCACCATGTCGAGGGCTTTTAAATACACAAGCGCTGCTCCTCCACGTTCATCGGGAAACCCTGAGATGGTGGCTATATCACGCGGCCAAGCACCGCGCAATCGCATAGTCGGCGCCGCGCCCCCGCCAGCCGCCGGCGGGGGCGCGGCGCGTGGCGGACGGTGGAGTGCATTTGGTGCGAATGAGGAGGGCGGGGCGGCGCCTAAGCTTTGTCGCGAGCTTTGTCGGGGACTTTGTCGACAAAGATCCCGACAAAGATCTGACGCATCGGCGTCATATGTCGAAACGGAACAGTCTAATCCTAATCCTAATCCTAATCCTAATCGTAATCTTAATCCTAATCCTAGTCCTAACCTACTCGTATGGAGTGGATTACGATTAAGATTAGGATTAGGATTATGTCTGGACGCAGTGCTTAACCCGACTTCCGCTACTGGGGCAGCCAAAAGTTGTAAGTGCTTGAAAACGTG
>CAZWQJ010000289.1:0-5121 GCA_964635825.1 uncultured Victivallales bacterium
TTTGCTTCCTTCTGTTCAAATCCTCTTCGGTTGCGGCTGCGCCGCGCTGGGCAACGTGCCGGCTGACCCACCGATTCGGACAATCGCGTCCAATATGGAACATAGGTGCACAAAACTGCGATTCTCAATGTCGCATTTATGAACACTCCGATTATCAGTTTCGCAAACCGTATTCGCATTCCTGACCAGGCGCCCATCGAAGCTCGATGATTTCGCACTTTATAGAGCATAACCACCAAAACAAGCCTATCACTTTCGAGAATAGCCCCTTTCAGGGGTGCATCCGGAGGTTGGCACGGTGGCTGCTTAATTAGTCCCCGTCAGGCAGTAGTACGAAACGGGCAAGTCGCAGCCCAAACCATAAGAGGAGTAGAGAGATGAGCAAGAAGCAAGGTTTCACGCTGGTGGAAATCATGATCGTCGTGGCGATCATTGGTCTGTTGGCCGCAATCGCGATTCCGTCGTTCCTTAAGGCTCGTTCCGAGTCCCAGGCCAAGGGTTGCATCAACAACCTGCGCATCATGGACGCCGCCAAGGAGCAGGCTGCCATGGAAATGGGCTGGGCTCAGACGCAGACGGTCGCCGCCGGCAGCACGCAGGAACTGTCCGTCCTGGCGTACATCAAGGGCGGCGCGGCCGAGTGCCCGGCGAACGGGACCTACACGTTTGGCGCCATCGGCACCGATCCGTCCTGCACGTTGTCCACGGCCTCGCCTGCGCACCAATTGTAACAGACACGTTCAGGTCTGAATGGAGAAAGCAACCCCCGCGGGTTGCTTTCTCTTTTTTTTAGGGAGGGTCGGCGGCTCGCCGACCGCAGCGTCGTGGACGCGACTCTCAGATCTCCAGGATGCGGTCACCGGCGCCCCCGCTTCCCTCACCCGACTGAAGGTATTCGGTCGTCCGATACTCATTCACCGACGTCAACCGCCGCAAAACCTCGCTGAGCCGCTCCATCGCGTCCAGGCTCCCCTCCACCAGCTTGCGCGTCTCCGCATCCTGCTGACCCGTCAAGCGCTCCCGCAGCAGTTCCAGATTGCCCAAAAGCATGGTCGCAGGCTGCCCCAGGTGATGACAGGCCGCACCCAGACTTTCCAGCATCACGCGCCGGCGCTCCAATTCGCGCTCCGCCTCTTCCGCACGTTTCCGGTCCCCCGTATCCACCAACGAGAACACGCACCCCACCGTCTCCCCTTCCGCATTCCGATTGCGCGTGCCGGAGACCTGGACACTGAAGTCGCTGCCATCGAGCCGCCGCGCCCGCATATCCGCCACCGACGACATGGTCTCACCTTCCAGCAATTCCCGGATCATCCCGGTGGCCGAATCATGGTCCGCCATCAGATCCTGCAGGAACAACCCCAGCAGCCCTTCGCGCGTGGGGCACTGCCACATGCGCTCCATCGCCGGATTGGCGTACTCCACACGCCCGGCCAGATCCACCACGGCGATTCCGCTCCCGCTGTTCTGAAGCGCATTGTGCTCCGTGATCAACATCTCCTCCGCCTGCCGGCGAATCGTGATGTCCCGGACAAAGAAGCACAGCAGCACGCTCCCCAGATCCAACTTGCTCACCGCAATCTCCGCCGGAAAATACGTGCCATCCTGGCGGGTGCAATAGGCTTGAATCAGCGTGTGCCGCTCGTTCTCCAGGTTGTCGCTGACCGTCTTGATCACCTGCTCATCCGCCCCCGAAATCACGTCCGCAACCATCATGTCGCGCAGTTCGGCCTTCTCGCAGCGGAAAAATTCCTCGGCGCGCACGTTGACGTCGATGATGCGCCCGCTCAGATCCGAAATCAGGGCCGCGTCGTACAACTGTTGCAGCAGGCGCTGGAAATGCGATTCTTCCCGGCGCCCCTCCACTTTGGGCAACCGAAGCACGGGTGAGCCCGCCCGCTTGCTGAAGCGCACGCGCGCGTGCTTCTCCGCGTCGGGCGATGCCGGCACGTCTGGGATCAGATCGATCCGCATCGTGCGAGACAGATGTTCGTTGCCAGCCATGGTGTGGGAAATGCTTGTTCGGCGGACCGATTCCTCGACATCAAATACCCAGTCTTCACACTATCAGCCGCCCCCTGGCTTGCCCATCGGAAACTTGCAGCGCGGCCCGATATTCACGCCCCGATTGCCGCCCACCGTTTCCTTCTCAGCCCTGCGTCGAATTGCCCAAATGAGAATAGACATGTGCCGCTCCCCCCATGCCCGTTCACCGCCACCCCATCTTTTGGCCCGTTCACTCACTTTCCTGTTGTCTTGCACGGAACTTGCTCATACTCTCTCGCAAGGCGGACGAATACCCTTACAGCATGAAGCCTTTGAACGAAATTCTGGCCGGGTTGAGCCGGCGCCCGACCGAGGTCGTCGGTGTCGACGTGGCCAGCAGCGGCATTAAGGCCGTACGCATGCGCGCGCATGGCACCGAAAGGACGGTTGTGGCCGCCGCCGTCCTGCCGCCCCTGACCGGCGCGCCCGGGGCGCCCCCCACCGCGCTGGAGTTGCCGGCCAAACTACGCGCCCGCCACGCAGCCATCACCTTTTCCGCCCCGTCCGCCATCGTCAAGTTGCTCACCTTCCCCGGAGTCTTCGATCAACGCGCCGAATCCAAGGTCACCGACAACATGGGGCTCGACGATCCCCAGCGCTATCGCATCGGCTACAAGGTCATCAGCGAAGGCTCCGCCCGTGGTGAGTCGCGCTTGCTGGCGGTCGCCTGGACGGAAGCGGACGCCCAACGTGCACCACTGATCCTTCCCACCAGCATCCCAGCCCCCTACTCATTGGAAATCTCCGGACTCGCCACCATGACGGCGTTCCTGAACGCCCTGCCGGAAAAAGATCGCCATTCCGCCACCGGGGTCATCGACTTCGGCGATACCGTCACCACCTATGCCCTCTTCAACCGCGGCGCCCTCGCGTTGGTTCGGCGCTTCGCATTCGGCACCATCGCCCTCCTCGAAAAAGTGCAGAGCACCCTCGGCGTGGATCGCGAAACCGCCCAGGGCATCGTCACCGATGGCTCCTTCGATATTTCCCAATCGCTCAATGACATCCTCGAACCCTTGATCAAACAGTTCATGGTCTCGCGCGATTTCGTCGAGCGCCGTGAAAACTGCCGCCTGACGCGCATGTACATCTCCGGCGGACTTTCACGCTCCCGCGACGCCGTCGAAGATATTCGCTCTTCCATGGATGTGGAACTCGAGCCGTGGTCGCCCTTCCAAGGTCTGACCGTGGCCAAGGACGCGCTCCCCGACGAGCTCGTCGGACAGGAATGGCGCATGGCCGCGGCCACGGGCGCATGCCTGGGAGTGCTGGAAACCCCATGAACTTACGCGTCGATCTCATCCTGGACTCGGAGAAGCGCAGCGCCAGCGTCATCAATCCCAAGCTGGTGATCCGGGTCATTTCCATCCTGGTGCCCGTCCTGCTCGGAATCCTGCTGATGGCCCAGATCGTCGTGGTTCGCCAACTGCGCGGCGAACTGCGCGACCTGACGCGCAGCCTGGAGAGCGCCAAACCGCAACAGGAGCGCGCCAAGGCCTTCGTCACGGAGTTCCAGTCCCACCGCGCCATTCTGGAGGAGCTCTCCGCCTGGACCAACTCGTTGATCTCCTGGCACGGGCAGCTCAGCAGCCTCATGACGATCACCCCCACCAACATGCAACTGCGCTCGTTGGCCGTCAGCCAAACCCTTCAACTGGATGCAGAGGCGACGCCGGTGCGCCTGTTCACCACGACCCTCAACGGCCGGGCCGTCGGCGACCAGGCCGAAAGCAGCGTCCGCCTCCTCGAGAACGCCTTGCGCGACGGCGATCCGTTCCGCATGTTCACCACCAATGTCAGCGTCCCCCTCTACGGTGCGGACGAGTCCCCGAACGCCTCGCGCAATGACCGGGTTTTCGAGATCGCGAGCCAGTACACCCCGCGTGCCATCAAATGAAGCTTCCGGAAGATCCCAAGGAACGCATCAAGATCCTCGCGCTGATCGGCATCGGCGCGGTTGCGGTCATCTATATGGCCATCGCCCTGGTCATCAAGCCCCTGTTCGGCGCGGAAGCACGCTACCGCAAGGAAATCGCAGAGGTGAACGAAAGCTTGATGGCCTCGCAGCGCGATATGAACCACATGCTGCGGGAGCGCGAAGGCAATGTGCGCTCGCTGGAAGCGATCACCGATATCAGCGACCGGCGCCGGCTCATCCTGCACCCCCGCCTCGGCAACTACGAACTCGGCGCACGCGAGTTCCTGGAGAGCATCGCGGTCCAGGCCGGCGTCACCATGGAAGCCATCCGCGAAATCGGCGTCACCCAAATGCCCCAGTCGCCGGACCTCAAGAACGAAAAGTCGCTCAAGTTCTACACGCTGCGCGTGGACTTGGAGGCCGGGCTCCACGACCTGATGCGCATGCTCGTGGCACTCGAGAACGCCAACCCCTACATCGGCCTCTCCAGCCTCACCATCAACACCCGCCCCGAAGATCCCGGCAAACACCAGATCGACGTCGAACTGCAGTGGCCCGTCTGGGCGGATGCCAAGATGAACGACACCATCAAGCTGCGGCTGGAGGAAGCCATGGCCTTCAATGATTCCGTGCGGCCCGGCGACGCCGCCACGGCGGAGGCCGCTCACTGATATGCCTCGCTGCCCCACAACGCGCTGGACCTTGGTGCTGATCGTGATCGTCACGCTCGGCGGCCGCTTGGCCATGGCCGATGAAGCCGCCGCCACGGCAACCGCCGCGGATACCAATGCCACCGCTACCGCGACCGCGGAGGCCACACCGACGGCGCAAGCCGTTCTCACCAATGCACCCGCCGCCGTCGTCGCCGCCGACCCACTCGACCAACTCCGCGATCCCTTCTGGCCGATTGGCTGGACTCCGCCACCCGTCGAGGCCACCGCAACCGCCGCCAACAACGATGCGGCCCGCCCCAAAGGCCCGATCCGCTGGGAAGAGGCCACCAAGCGCCTGTCCTTGCGCGGCCTGACCGAACTGCCGAACGGAAAATTTGTCGCCAGCATCGCCGGGGTCGGAGTCGTGGAAGAAGGCGACCGGATCACCCTGGAATTCGAAGGGTTGAACTACCACTGGCGCGTTCAGTCGATTTCGAGAGCAGG
>CAZWQJ010000290.1:0-1268 GCA_964635825.1 uncultured Victivallales bacterium
GTGGCGAAGAAGGCGTCGGCCCGGGCGCGCATGTCGTCCAGTGTCGAGGCGCTCTGCATGGCCTTGTCGAGCGTATGGCCGAAGTGGAAATTGCGGGCAAAGTACTTGGTGAACAGGCGCATGCGGCGCAGGGCCACGGCCGGCAGGAAGTCGTCGCCGATGTACCCGCAGAGGCGGTGCCAGACCTCGGGGTAATCGACCGACACGGGGGCGTTCCATGACGCGAACAGCCACGGGCGAGCGACGGCCATGCGGCCGATCATGAGGCCGGACACCGCGGCAAACCGGTCGGGCGCTTCGCTCAGGGTCTGTGGCCCCAGGATATCCCCGTTGGCGATAATGGGCAGACGGGTCTGCGCCGTGGCCCAGGCGAACAACTCGTGGCGCGAACGGCGCTTGAACTTGTCCTCGAAGTAGCGGGTGTGCAGCGTGATCGCGTCCACGCCGCATTCTTCGATGACGCGCAGGCGCTCCACGAAGCGATCCTCGCTGCCGATGGTGGAACTGCCGAGGCGGATCTTGGCCGTCAGCGGCCCGGGCCAGCAACCGCGAACCGTTTGGAGGACGCGGGCGAGGGCCGGGACGTTTTCAAACAGGCGGCTGCAGGCGTCCATCTTGCGGATGACCGGGGCGTAGCAAGCGAGGTTGAGATCGATGGCGTCGGGCTCAACCGTGCGCAGGCGTGCGATGATCTCGGCGATGGGATCATCCGGACGCAGCATGAGTTGATAGAAGAGGCGCTTCTCGGTGGGGTGGCGTTTGCTGTAGGGCGAGCGCGTCAGGTCTTCCTTGAGGAGTTTGCGACCGGATAGCATTTCCGTGACATGGGCCCCGCAGCCGCCGAAATCGGCGAGCAGGCGGCGAAACGCGCTGTGGGTGAGCTCCGCCATGGGCGCGCAGAAGAGGGCGGGCTGAAGGGTCAATCCGCGAATGGTCAGGGGGGCAAGCATGGCAAGCCCGCAATCCTGCGGGAAACCTGCAGCGTCGCCAAGCGGAAAGCACACTTCGGCCATTTTCAGAAGGGGGGAATTGGCGTTGCGGGCCGGGTTCTGCTAAGAAGATTGGCGGAGGCTCCCTATGACAATCGCCATGCTGGCACCTACGCGATCGAAGCGCCTGTTTTGCTCCTGGCGGTGGTGCGCCATGCTGCTGGTGGGAGCCAGCGTCCTGCCGTCCTGCGCTCCAGTCAAGGAGGAGCCCCGCACGCCTGCTCCCGCTCCAGCGCCTGCCATCCAGGTGGTCGCTCCGGCGGCGGCGGTCGATGCGGT
>CAZWQJ010000290.1:1368-5063 GCA_964635825.1 uncultured Victivallales bacterium
ATCTTCGAGGGCTGGCGCAGGTGGTGGAGGGGCAACCACGGTCGGCGCGTCAACCGGTGCTCTTCATCGGTCATGGCAGCCCCATGAATATTGTGCGGGACGAGAGTTTTCAGAATGCCAGCATCAGCATGCGGTGCTTCGAAAGTGCGTAGCGACATGAGAATCCGCATCCAGCAGATCCAAGTGCCCCTTGCGTACACGGACGCCATCATCCTGAACCGCGCCAGCCGCAAGCTCGGATGCAAACCGGCTGCGGTGGCCGACCTTGCGATCGTGCGCCGTTCGCTGGATGCGCGCGCCCGGCACGCGGAGCCCGTCTACGTGTTGACGGTCGACGTCACGTTGTCCACCGCGCCGTGGGGCGACGCGGCGCCGCCCGCCGGCATCGAGGTGATCGTGCCGTCGCCACCCGACGTGCCGCTTCCGAGGGTGACCATGGACGCGGGGCGTTTGCGCCCGGTGGTGGTGGGCGCGGGTCCCGCGGGCTTGATGGCGGCGTACCAGCTCGCCAAAGCCGGAGCCCGGCCGCTGCTGATCGATCGTGGTGAGGACGCCGCCGCGCGGACGCCGAAAGTGGCGCAGTTCTGGAACCGGGGCGTACTGGATCCTGAGAGCAACGTGCTCTATGGGGAAGGGGGCGCGGGGTTGTTTTCCGACGGCAAGCTGACAGCCCGGAGCAAAGCGCGGGGACGTATTCGCGACTTCATGGAATTGTTGCATGCCTGTGGCGCGGACGGGTCGGTCGTGATCGATTCCGATCCCCATGTGGGCAGCGATCGCCTGATGGAAATCGTGCCGCGGCTGCGCGAGCGCATCATCGCGGCCGGTGCGGAGGTCCAATTTCAGTCGCGCCTGGATGACATTCTGGTGGAGCGTGGCGAGTTGCGCGGCGTGGTCGTGAATGGCCACGAGATGGCGTGCCGTCATTGTGTGCTTGCGGTTGGCCACAGTGCCCGCGATGTGCATGCCCTGTTGGCGCGGCGCGGCGTGGCACTGGAAGCGAAGCCGTTTGCCATGGGCGTGAGGCTGGAAGTGCCGCAGGATGCCATCGATCGCAGCCAGTATGGGCGCTATGCCGGGCACGCGTTGCTGGGGCCCGCCAGCTTTCGGCTCACGCACCATGAGTCGAGCGGCGTCCGTTCCTGCTACAGCTTCTGCATGTGTCCCGGCGGGCGCGTGATCAGTTGCGCCTCTGAGCCGGAGATGCTCACCACCAATGGCATGAGCTATGCCAAGCGCTCGCTAACCTACGGGAACGCGGCCTTCCTTGTTCCCGTGCAGCCTGGGGACTACCCGGACCAGGATAATTCCGCCCTGGCCGGGATGGAGTTTCAGCGCACGGTAGAACGCAAGGCATTCGCACGGGCGGGCGGTGCCTACGGGGTCGGCGCTTGCCTGCTCACGGATTTTCTGGCGCGGCGAGTGTCGACCAGCCTGCCGGAGGGTCGCTCCTGCCCGCGCTCGACCCCGGTGGAGATTCGCGAGATCTTGCCGGAATTCGTGACGCACACGCTGGAGAAGGCCATTCCGCTCATGATAGATGAGCTGAGGGGCATCAACGTGGATCAGGCCATTCTCTATGCACCGGAAACGCGGAGTTCCAGTCCGCTATGGATGTTGCGTAACACCGAGGGCGAGTCCATCAACACCCGCGGCCTCTACCCGGCGGGGGAGGGTGCCGGCTATGCGGGTGGCATTGTCAGCTCCGCCATCGACGGGATGCGGGCGGCGGAGCACGTGATCGCGAACATGGCCGAAGTTGGACTGTGAACCGCTTCCGCGTCAATCGGCGGTAGCGCCACCGTTGCGGGGGGCGCGGCCCGCGAGCCGCGGGCCCTCCAGGTCTCCGGGCGTTGGAGGGTCGCCGGCCCGGCGACCGGGTTCCCCGAACGGGGGGCCTAGCCGTCTGCGTTCATCGGCTTGTCTTTCCCCTGCCGTAAGCCCATGCTGGCCGCTGGCTGAACTTGACTAGCAATGAAGACCGATAAAGATCTCTACCGCCAACTGCGCACCCTATCCTGCGAGAAGCTCTGGAACGAGGAAGTGGCGCGCTTCGATCAGGCGTCGCCCCAGGAGCGGGTCGAACGGGTGGCCGTCATCCGCGCGGTGGGGGTGGTGTTTGCGGCGACGGCGACGGTGGAACAGCGTGCGGCGGCGCGGGTGTGGCTGGCGCGTCTGCTGCAGGACCCCGCCGAGAAGATCCGCCGCTATGCGATGGCGGCCATGCCCAAGCTAGGCGCCGGGCTGCGGGAGGAAACCGAGCTGCTCTCGCTGCTCAAGACCACCACGGGTGAGCGGGAGAAGAAGTACCTGGGCCGCGCGTTGGACAAGATCGGTGGGGCGGCCACGCTGGATGTGGTGCGCGGGGCACCGGGACTGCTGCCCCAGACGGAACTGAAGGTCAAGGCGAGCCTGGCCCGCAAAGAGAGACCCAGTGCCATTCGCCTGGACCAGCTGCTGAAGCCGCCGGCCGGGTTGCGTGTGCATCTGCGCTGCCGCCGGGGGTTGGAGTCCATCGTTCGTGACGAGGTGGTGGAGCGGCTCGGGCGGACGGGTCAGTTCCGCATCGCCGACGTGCGCAGCGGCTTGGTCGCCCTCACGGCGCTGACTCCATTTACGCTGAACAACCTGTATGCGCTGCGTTGTTTCGCTACGATCAACCTGCCGCTGGGCACTGTTCCCGCCGGCACGCCGGAGGCGACCACGGACGCGTTGGCCGGCGTGATTGCCTCGCCGCTGTCGCGCCAGTTGCTGACCACGCTGACGGAAGGATCGCTCCGCTACCGCCTGGATTTCGTCGCCCGCAGCCACCAGCGCGGCGCGGTTCGCGAGCTGGCGAATCGGGCGTTCGCGAAGTGCCCGGACATGCTCAACGATGCGCGCAGCGCGCCCTGGTCGATGGATATCCACCCGGCCGGCCTTGGGCTGTCTGTGGAATTGCGGCCGCGGCTGTCGCCCGACCCGCGATTCTACTACCGCGAGGGCGATGTGGCCGCAGCCTCACATCCGCCGCTGGCGGCCTGCATGGCGCGGCTCGCGGGGCGCGTGGCCAACGAGATTGTCTGGGATCCGTTCTGCGGGTCGGGGCTGGAGCTGGTGGAATGTGCGCTGCTGGGCGGGGTGAAGCAGGTCTACGGAACGGACATCAGCCCGGAGGCGGTCGCGGTGGCCCAGGCGAACTTTGCGGCGGCGAAGCTGGCGCCGGTGGTGGCGTCCTTCCGACAGTGCGAGTTTCGCCAGTGCGCCACGCTGCCGGGGCTCGGACCGAGTAGCGTGACGTTGGTTGTGTCCAATCCGCCCATGGGGCGGCGGATTCGCATCCCCGACATGCGGGGGCTGTATTCGGACTTCTTTGCGGTCGCCGCCACGGCGCTGAAACCGGGTGGGCGCCTGGTCTTTCCCAATCCGCTGCGCCTGCGCCCGCAGGATCCTTCGTTGCAACTTCAGTCCAGCCAGGTGGTCGATCTCGGCGGCTATGACTGCCGCCTGGAACGATACCTCAAGACGACGCCGTAGCGTGGCGCGAGACGCGGATGGGTTCGCCATTGCCGAGGTGCATCTGGAAGTCACGGCCAAGATTCCGGGCGCCCACGCGGACGCGTTCCTGGCGGCTGCCACAGCGGCCAAGGACGGGTGCCCCGTGTCGAAGGTCCTGCGCGCCACCATCACGATGGACGCGAAGCTTGTTCCTTAAC
>CAZWQJ010000291.1:0-5008 GCA_964635825.1 uncultured Victivallales bacterium
CCATACTCCCGGTATGCGCCACCCCTACGCGACGCCGCGGATGACGCCTTCCCGCACTCCCCTTTCGCACCAAACGCGCTCCACCGTCCGCATGACACTCTCTTCCGCCGCTGCATTCACACAACAGTCAGGACACCACAGGACACCACACTAGTCTCCCCGCACAAGGCCTGCTATGATCACCACCTCCATGACATCGAAGCCCGGAAGCCCCACACCATGACCACCACCGATTCCCCACCACCGCCCCTGCCCGCCCCCTCCATCCTCTACCGCGATGCCACCCTCGTCGCCGTCGACAAGCCCGCCGGCATCGCCGCCATCGCCGAACACGCCGGCGACCGTGTCTGCTTGCGCGTCCTCCTCGAAGAACACCTGCAAGCCCCCGTCTGGGTCGTCCACCGCCTCGACAAAGCCGTCAGCGGCCTCATCCTCTTCGCCCTCGATGCCGACACCCACCGCGCCCTCAACGCCCTCTTCAGCGAACGGCTGATCAAAAAAACGTACCTCGCCATCGTCCACGGCCATGTGGTCGGCAAGTCCGGCACCTTGCGCCAACCCCTGCACGAGTTCGGCTCTGGCCGCGTCGGCGTCGACCCGCGCGGCAAGCCCGCCGTCACCCGCTACCGCGTCATCCAGTGCCTGGACGCCTTCACCTTGCTCGAAGTCATGCCCGAGACCGGCCGCCGCCACCAGATACGCGCCCACCTCTACGCCATGGGCCACCCCATCGTCGGCGACCTCCGCTACGGCACGCGCGACCAGCAGGCCTCATTCCCCCGCCTCATGCTCCACGCCGCCGCCCTCACCGTCCCACTCCCCGGCCGCGACCCGCTCCAACTCGCCTGCCCCCAACCGCCTGCTTTCGCCGACTGGCTCGCCGCCCAACCCCGCCCAACCTGAAAATTCACTTGGACCCCGCGACCATTTTCCATTATCCATCTCGCATTCACGGCAACCACGATCGTCGCAATCGGCGCCCGCGTAAGCGAGTCGGCGCGAACGGGAGGCAGTAACAGGGTGTCCGCGTTCCTGGAGTTCCACGGCGTTACCAAGCGCTTCGGCGATTTCACCGCGCTCGACAACGTCTCCCTCGAAATTCAAAAGGGCGAAATCTTCGCCCTGCTCGGCCCCAGCGGCTGCGGCAAAACCACCCTCCTTCGCGTTTGCGGCGGCTTCGAAAACCCTGACGCCGGCCGCGTCATCCTCGACGGCGAGGACATCACGGACCTGCCCCCCAACCGCCGCCGCGTCAACACCATCTTCCAGAACTACGCCCTATTCCCCCACCTCTCCGTGCGCGAAAATATCGCCTTCGGCCTGCGCGTCGCCCGCCGCCCCGCCGCCGAGATCCGCCGCGAGGTCGATCGCTCACTCGGCATCATGCAACTCGAAGAGCACGCCGACAAAAAACCGGCCCAGATGAGCGGCGGCCAGAAGCAGCGCGTCGCCGTCGCCCGCGCCCTCATCAATAAACCCCAGGTCCTCCTTCTCGACGAACCGCTCGCCGCCCTCGACCTCAAGCTGCGCCAGCGCATGCTCCTTGAACTCGATAACATCCACGACGAGGTCGGCATCACCTTCATCTTCGTGACCCATGACCAGGGCGAGGCCATGAGCATCAGCGACCACATCGCCGTCATGAACAAGGGCCGCGTCGAACAAATCGGCTCCTCCACCGAAATCTACGAGGAGCCCCGCACCAGCTTCGTCGCCGCCTTCATCGGCGATACCAACTTCTTCGATGGCAAGGTCGCCAGTATCGAGGAGAACACCGACTACTGCCGCATCGCCGTCGAGGGCTTTGCCGATCTGCTCTGCTTCAACGACAAGCGCCTCCGCGCCGGCCAGCTCGCCCACCTCAGCATCCGCCCGGAAAAGTTTCGCATCAATCGCCAACCGCTCCCCGACAACCCCCTCGTCAACCGCATCGAGGGCACCGTCGAGGAAATCATCTACCAGGGCGACCACACCAATTACTGGGTCCGCGCCGGCGAATACCGCGTCGCCGTCCTTCAACAGCACAGCCGCTTCAAGCTCGACCAGGAAGTCATCACCTGGAAGGATCGCGTCTGGCTCTCCTGGCATGCCGATGATGGCTGCATGCTCGAACAATATCGCGCCGCTGACGAGCAGCTCCTGATCCTGCCTGACCCCGATGATGCCCCTCCTCCCGGAGGTCCCCACCCGTGAGCGGAGGCGCGTCTCACCATCGCCGCCACCGACTCCACGAATGGATCGTGACGCTGCCATCGTACGTCTGGCTCATCGCCTTCTTCCTCGCCCCCACCCTCATCGTCCTCGCGATCACCTTCAAGCCCACCGACCCCTACGGCAACATCGGCGCCGGCTGGACCCTCCAAACCCTCCGCTCCCTCGGCAACCCCAACTACCCCGCCATCGTCTGGCGCACCATCTGGATCAGCGTCGTCGCCACCGCCATCTGCATCTTCATCGCCATCCCCTTCGGCTACTACATGGCCCGCGCCCCCGAAAAACGCAAATCCCTGCTCGTCATGCTCGTCATGCTGCCGTTCTGGACCAGCTTCCTCATCCGCATCTTCGCCTGGAAAATCCTCCTGCACCCCGAGGGCTACTTCCACCGCCTCCTCCACGCCTGCGGCCTCATCGGCGACGGCCAGCTCCTCCTCTACAACCCCGGCGCCGTCCTCCTCGTCCTCGTCTATACCTACCTGCCCTTCGCCATCCTCCCCGTCTACGCCGCCGCCGAGAAATTCGACTTCCACCTCTTTGAGGCGGCCATGGACCTCGGCTGCAACCGCTTCACCGCCTTCATGCGCGTCTTCATCCCCAGCATCGATCGCGGCCTCGTCACCGCCGCCCTCGTCGTCTTCATCCCCGCCCTCGGCTCCTATGTCATCCCCGACATCGTCGGCGGCAATGCCAGCGAGATGATCGGCAACAAGATCGCCCAGCGCACGTTCATGGATCGCAACCTCCCGCACGCCGCCGGCCTCGCCGGGCTCCTGACCGTCTCCACCGTCGTCCCCATGCTCGCCGTCCTCTCCGCCCAGCGCCGCCAGGAACGCAAAGCCGTCTATCGCCGCAAGGGGAGCCGGGCATGAAGCAGAGCCGCTTCCCTCTCGCCGTCTGCGTCGCCGGCATGGCCTTCTTCTATCTCCCCATCCTCGTTCTCATCGTCAACTCCTTCAACGCCTCACGCTTCAGCACCGTCTGGGGCGGCTTCTCCCTGAAGTGGTACGCCCTCCTCTTTCAGCAGGCCGACATCTGGGCCGCCTTCCGCAATACCCTCATCATCGCCATCTCCGCCACCATCGTCTCCATGCTCCTCGGCACCCTCGCCGCCTTCGCCCTTCACCGCTACCGCGGCTGGCTCCAGGACACCCACTACACCCTCATCTACACCCCCCTCGTCATGCCCGAAATCCTCATGGGCATCGGCCTCCTCCTCTTCTTCGGCGCCATCCGCATGCCCCTCGGCCTCACCACCATCTTCATCGCCCACGTCACCTTCTGCATCAGCTACGTCGCCATGGTCGTCCTCGCCCGCCTCCAGGATTTCGACTTCGCCCTCGTCGAGGCCGCCCAGGATCTCGGCGCCGGCCTCTGGACCATCATCTGGCGCATCATGCTCCCCCTCCTCGCCCCCGGCATCCTCGCCGGCGGCCTGCTCGCCTTCTCCCTCTCCGTCGACGACTTCGTCATCACCTTCTTCGTCTCCGGCCCCGGCTCCACCACCCTCCCCATCAAGATCTACAGCATGATCAAGTACGGCAAGCCGCCCCTCATCAACGCACTTTCGACCTTAATTCTTTGCGCCACCTTCCTGCTGATATGGTTGAGTCAACGCCTAAAGGAGAAACGCACATGAAGTCCAGCCGCCGCGCCCGCCTGCTCGCCCCGGTGCTCTTGCTCGCCACCGCCGTCGCCCTCGCCGTCGGCTGCGCCAAACGCCAGCCCGTCCTTCATGTCTACATCTGGTCCGATTACATCAAACCCGAAATCGTCGAGGCCTTTTCCCAGAAGTTTGGCTGCAAAGTCGTCATGGATTACTACGACTCGAACGAAACCATGTACGCCAAGCTCCAGGCCGGCGGCAGCGGCTATGACATCGTCTTCCCCAGCAGCTACATGATCAACATCATGACCAGCCAGGACATGCTCCTGAAGCTCGACCACACCAAGATCCCGAACGTCAAGAATCTCGACCCCGCCGCCCAGCGCTTCACGATGGACACCACCCACGAGTACAGCCTGCCCTACATGCTCGGCAGCACCGGCATCGGCTACCTCACCAGCAAGGTCGAGGATTTCCAGCCCACCTGGCGCATGTTCGAAAACCCCGCCTACGCCGGTCGCCTCACCATGCTGAACGACTACCGCGAGGCCATCGGCGCCGCCCTCAAGACCCTCGGCCACTCCCTCAACACCACCAACGAAACCGAACTCGCCGCCGCACAGGCCCTCCTCATCACCTGGAAGCGCAACCTCGCCAAGTTTGAATCCGAACAGTACAAGAACGGCCTCATCTCCTCCGAGTTCGTCATGGTCCAGGGCTTCAGCGGCGACATCATGCAGATCATGGAAGAGAATGAAGACATCGCCTACGTCGTCCCTCAGGAAGGCACATCCGTCGCCCTCGACGAAGTCGCCATCCTCAAGTCCGCACCCGAACCCGACCTCGCCCACGCCTTCCTCAACTTCCTCCACGAACCCGAAATCGCCGCCCAGAATATCGAGTTCGTCTACTACCTCTGCCCCAACCTCCCCGCCTATGCACTCGTCGCTGAAGACGTCCGCAACGACCCCGCCGTCTTCCTCCCCCCCGAAGTCCTCGACCGCAGCGAAGTCGTCTTCGACCTCGGCCCCAATAACATCCTCTACTCCCACGTCTGGGACGCCGTCAAAGCCGCCGACTGATCCGCTCCGTGCATCTGGAAGGTGGCCCGTCCGCTTCCGCCTTCGCCAAGAGGCTTCGGCGCGACAAGCCGCGGCCGGGCTCATTCCGAAAGGTGGCCCGGCCGCT
>CAZWQJ010000292.1:0-4987 GCA_964635825.1 uncultured Victivallales bacterium
AAGCCATCGTCAAGTCGGCCCGCTATTGCCTGGAGCACGCCGCCCCCGGCGGGGGCTTCATCTACAGCTCCAGCAACACCATCTTCAAGGGGGTTCCGCTGAGAAACTATGAGCTGATGCTGGAGATATTGCGAAATAAGGAACAAGGCAAGCAGGAGAAGGCGACATGACCCTGAGCGACCTTTGGACCTTGTGACTGACGAGCGAGGTAACGGCACGCGGTTTGAACGCCAACGCCAGGAAGAAGGCACGGTCCGGCGGCCGCTTCAGCAGGAGGCGCATTTATGAAATCCATCAGGGTTGATGATGCCTACGTCCGGGGAAGCGCAGATGGCTCGCACTGGAAGATCGGCACCGGTGCCGTCGAATGGACTTACGCGTTCGGCAACGGCGCCTTGTGGCTCGCGGGGTTCAGGAACAAGGCCGTCACGCCAGCCAGGGAATACATTGCCGAAGGCCAGGCCTTGACGCTCTTTTCCGTGGAACACGGCGCCGGCACTCCGTGGGTGCTCCAGCATACGGTCGCCATGCCAGCACATGTGGGCGGCGCGGCCGCGGCACAGCTCGTGCTGGAACTGCGCCGGGAGGCCTTGACGGTTCGCGTCCATGCGGTCGCGTGCCCGGGCACCTCCGTCCTGAGGCAGTGGATAGAACTGGAGAACTCGGGAAATGCAGATATCAGCGCGGCGGCCGCACCGTGGACCATCGCCCTGCGTGCCGATCCAGCGACGCCTTTCATGCACTACTGGATGGTGGGCGGCAACAGCCGAGCCGATCAGGGGCAACTGCACAGTGCGCCGGTGACACCCGGCTATCAAAGCGAGATCGCAGCCCGCTCCAGCCACGCGTTCATGCCTTGGACGGCGCTCCAGCGCGACCACGCGCCCAAGGACGGCTGGTTCATGGAGCTCGAGTACCTGGGCAACTGGCGCCTGGCGCTGCAAGAAGGTGCCGACTCGGGACCGCTGCTCCTCTCGGTCGCGGTGCCCGATCTCGCGGCAGTCACCCTAGCCCCCGGCCGGACGATGGTCCTGCCCACGGTTACCGTCGGCGTTTTTGCCGGGACTCTCGACGATATGGCGGTGCGCGCCTACGACTGGCAATATCGTTACCAGTGGGACTACACGAACAGCGACTACTACGCCCGAACGAAATGGGCCGTGCCGTGGACCTATTGTGCGCAGAATCTGCAGGAACAATTTGCGTCACGCCTGGCCTATCTGGACATGGACGCGGACCTGGCGCGGCAAGTCGGCTTCGAGATGCTCTGGGACGACGCCGGCTGGGCCTCGCATGACAGCCTGCCGCCCGACAGCTACAGCAGCGTGTTTGTGCACCAGTACGAGGGGCCGGACTTCCGGGTGACGCGGCGCTACCTCGAGAAGATGGGCATCGGCTGGCTCGCCTGGTTCTGCGGGCGCCCGGCGCCGGGGATCATTGCCGGCAAGGTCGGCGCCTGGGGCGACTTCGAATGGCGCACGGACGGCGTCGACCTGCCGGATTGGGCCGCTGACCAGGACCTGCGGGGCAAGATCGTGCGTTTCCTCGACCGCTGTCCACGCTCCTCCTTTCATACCTGCAGCGGCGGCAGCGCCTACAGCCACACCTTCGAGATCCAGCGCTATGCCAACACCAATTACTTTTCCGATTTTGGCCGCGGCCCGCAGACCAACTACTACTTCTCCTACGTCGAACCGCCAGACAAGTGGGTGGACATCATCGAGCCCTGGGCCGGCAAAGGCGCCTATCGGCCCGAGACGGCACGCCAACTCCTTACCATGGTCCCCATGTGGGGGCTCAAGGCGACAGCGGACGACCAGGAATGCCTGCGGAAGGACCTGGAGCTGTTCCGTTTCCTGCGCCGTGAGGGCGTGGTCGGGCGCTGGTCGTATCTGTTTCATCCGCGCGTCACCGGCGACGAGCCTATCTACTACGGCCAACGCACCTGCTATGACCGCACGAAGGCGTGCATCGTCTTCAAGCACCGCGCAACCGGCCCGGTGACGCTGTTCCCGCAAGGGCTGCTGCCCAGGCATCGGTATGCCGTGGAGTTCGCCGTCAGCCCGGAGCGGAGCATCCGGACCGGCGCCGATCTCATGAAGAACGGCATCGCCCTTGCGGCGCCGGCGCCGGGCGAACTGATCTTCCTGGGGCTGCCTGACCGCCCGGGCAGCGGTCGCGACACCACGGCGCCGCAACCGCCCGCCAACCTGCTCGTGAGACGCGAGTCGAACATCGGCCATGCCGGCGTCGGCCTCTACTGGTCGCCAGGCTGTAATGCCCGTTGGATCAGCTACTACGAGGTGAAACGCGGCGAGTGCATTCTCGGCAAAGCGAGCATCGGCACCTACTTCTTCGACCACTCGCAGGGCTGGGACCCCGCCGCCGCATACGCCGTGCGCACCATCGACGGCAATGGGAATGCCAGCCCGTGGACACCAGGCGCCGTGTCCGCCGCCGAGCCCGACACCTTCTGCGCCCTGGGCGGCCTGTTCCCGGAACAAGGCCGCGACGGCTGGTATGCCGACACCACCGCCGACGGTGTCACCTTCGAGCCCATGGCCTGGGAGGCGCCGCCCAAGACGTCGTCGGCAGACGAGGGCGGAACCCCGAATCAGCCGGGCGGCATTCAGGGCTGCTGGGCCGGCCCGGGCGGCGCGCGCCTGGGCCGCGCCTGGATGCAGGCCTCGCGTGAGGCTTGCTGTGTCCGCACGTGGATCGCGCCGCATTCCGGCACGGTACGCCTGATCGGGCGCGTCATGAAAGAGTGGTATTCGCAGAGCGTTGGCGCGGTCCAACGCGCCCGCATCCTGCAGGGCACCAGGCAGCTCTGGCCCGCCAATGACTGGGCCGTCGTGCCCCTGAACGATCTGACGGGCGTGACGCACGATATCGAGGCGGCGGTGGTCGCTGGCGACGCCATCCGCTTTGTGCTGGACCGCCGGCCCGCCGCCCGCGCCGCGCAACTGCGCATGGGCGAGCGCTGGACCGTGTTCGGCCCCTGCGACCGACAGTGCCGCGTGCCAGATGCGGAACTTGTGCGCACTCCCGACGGCCTGACCGTGGGCGGCAAACCGTTGGCCCGGCATGATGTGGCGTCAGCCGCCGGGCTGGTGGACTTGGCGCCGCTGATGGGCGGTGTTAAGGAGGGGCGGTGCGCATACATCTTCATTCCTGTCCACGCGCCCCAGGCCGACCGCTACCGGATCGGACTTGGCGCCGAGGGGTGGTGTTGCGCCTGGCTGGACGGTAAGTGCGTGAGCGATACGACGACCATCGCCGATTTCATGGTGAATCAAGGCGCGACCGATCCCGGGGCTCTTGCCACGGGCCGCGATGATCGCTCCGCCGGCCGCGACCTCCATCCGGTCAACGTCCTTCTGGACGCCGGGGACCACGTGCTGGCTCTGCGCTACGTCAGCGGTGGAGTCGGCTTCCGGCTGGATGTGGGCGTTCCCAAATCCGACGAAGATGACATCGTGGCCTGGATGCCGCGGATCGTCTACACGGACGGTCCGACATCCCGTCACGCTGCAAACGTGGTGCGCATCCGTTGCGGAGCCCTCCGCCCTTGCGTGGACTTGGCCGGTAACGCCTGGTCGGAGGACCGCTGTTTTCGCGGCGGCCGCGTCACCCGCAATGTGTTTGACGCCCGGGGCGCGGACGATCCGTCCCTCTACCGCCAGGGGCGCAGGGGCCGGGATTTCACTTACGACATCCCCGTCGAAATGGGCCTCTATGCCGTGCGGCTTAAGTTCGCCGAGCCCACGTATGACTCGCTCTTCGCCAGGCCGTTCAACATCGAGATCAATGGCCAGGAGGTGCTGCGCAACTACGATATCTGCCAGAATGCGAGGGGTTTCCGCAAGGCCCACGACCGGGTGTTCCGCTACGTGGTTCCGAACGCCGAAGGCCGTATCGCCCTGCGGTTCTCGGGCGGATTCGACCCCGGGCAAAAGACCGGCGAGGCCATCGTGCAGGCCATCGAAATCGTGCCGGAGATCAAGCCCGCCGCGCGCATCGCCTGCGGGGCCGAGAGCGACTTTATCGACTGGAACAATTGTGTCTGGAGCCGTGACAGCTCCGCGGGTAAGAGTATCCGCTCCGCGCGTCGCGTGACGCAGGCAACGCCCACGCGCTACGACCAGGCGCTCTACCAGACCGCCAGTTGCGGACGTGAACTCTGCTACGCGCTCCCGCTGCCTCCCGGCCTCTACGACGTCCACCTCAAGTTCGCCGAACTCTGGTTCACGGAAGCCGGCCAACGCCCGCTGGACATCGAGATCAACGGTCACCGCGTCTGGCAGGGCTGGGATCCCGCCAGCGCCGCCGGTGAATGCGGCATGGCGATCGACCTGCGGACGTCTAACATCACGCCGGACAAGGCGGGATGCATCGCCATCCGCATCCGGGCGGTGGGTGCTAACGACGCGATCCTTCAGGCGATCGAAATCGAGTAAGCCGCCAGCAGGCCGCCGGCATGGTTGAGAGGTCGAACGGCCGAGGATGGGCGCCGCGACCGGCGGGATGAATGGGGCGGCAGCGGTTAAGGCGGTGCGAAGAATGGAGCCATTGTCCGGACGTGACCCCGAGTCGACCCGAGTGACCCGGAGTGTCTGGTGGCGCTTCGCGATTGACATCGGGTAACGGGTAAACGATGCTTTCGATGAGTTTGAGGAAAATACAACGGGATCAACAGGAGAAGGCGACATGAAGAGGTCGGAAATCAATGGCATCATGAAGGACGCGGTGAAGTTCCTCGACCGCATGAATTTCCGGTTGCCACCTTTCGCGTTTTGGAGCCCGGAGGAGTGGGCTCGCAAGGGTCATGACTATGATGAGATCCGGGATAACATGCTGGGGTGGGACATCACCGACTTCGGCAGCCAGGATTATCATAAGATCGGCCTGTTGATGTTCACCATCAGGAATGGCAATTTCAGCATGAAGAAATACATCAAGCCGTATGCCGAAAAGTTGCTGCTGG
>CAZWQJ010000293.1:0-4984 GCA_964635825.1 uncultured Victivallales bacterium
AGGAGGACGGCACGGACACGTTCGGGCAGTACATGAACGGCGGCATCACCGCCGGACACGTCCTGCATTTCCTGGCCGCGCACTATGTCGTCGGCGAGTCCGGACCGGCCGACAGGATCCTGCGTGCCATGCTGGAGCGACAAGGGCGCGGCGGGTTCCAGAACGGCGTGACAGACTCCTATCCCAACGGCATCGACTGGACGACCTGGGACGGCAAGCCATCGGGCTATGAAGGGTATCTGGCCGACAGCTTCCGCTTCCTGCAGGCGGTCCTGCTGCGCGAGGCGAAGTTCCGAAACCGACTTTATCGGCCACTGGACGGGGAAAGGTAACATGAAACTGCCAGCACTGTTTGCCGACGGAATGGTTCTGCAACGCGATCTGCCGATCGCCGTCTGGGGGTGGGCTGAGCCGGGTGAGGGGGTCAGCGTCTCGCTGGCCGGGCACACCGGCGCCACCGAGACAGGACCCGACGGCCGCTTCAAGGTGTTCGTGCCGCCGCTGCCGGCAGGCGGCCCCCATGTGCTCACCGTCAGCGGGCGATCCAGCCGGACATTCGACGACGTGTGGATCGGGGAGGTCTGGCTCGCGAGCGGCCAGTCCAACATGGAATGGCCGCTCAATTCGGCCCGCGATGCGGCAGCGGAGATTCAGGCGGCCCATGACCCGCTGCTGCGTCACTGCAAAATTGCGCTCACCACCAGCCTGACGCCGGCCGCTGACGTGCCGGCCGCCTGGCAATCGGCCTCGCCGGACACCGCTGGTTCATTCAGCGCCGTGGCCTACTTCTTCGCCCGCACCCTGCGCCAGAAACTGGGCGTCCCTGTCGGCGTCATCAACGCCTCCTGGGGCGGCACGCTCGCCGAAGCCTGGACCAGCCGCGAGGGCCTGGCGGCCGAGCCGGCGCTGAAATGCCATCTGGACAACCTTGACCGGCTGCAGGGGGGTGACTCCGCCAAGCTGCTGGCGGAGTACGAAGCCGCCCGGCAGGCGTGGCTGAAAACACTCCCGCCGGACACCCACAACCGCGGGTTCGCCGAGGGCTGGGCCGAAGCCGGACACGACGACGGCGCCTGGGAATTCATGGACCAGCCGATCTATTGGGCGCAGACCGGCAAGCTGGTGCATGGCATCTGCTGGTTCCGGCGCGAAGTGGACGTCCCGGCCCACTGGGCGGGGCAGGACCTGAGCCTGCGGCTGGGCGCCGTCGACAAGTCCGACCAGACCTATTTCAACGGGGAGCAAGTCGGCAGCCTCACCTGGGAGGAGAACGAGGATAGCTGGGCAACGGAGCGGCGCTACCCCGTTCCCGCCCGCCTGGTGCGCCCCGGCCGCAATGTCATCGCGGTGCGGGTGATGAGCGCCTTCACGGGAGGGGGGATCGCCGGCCCGCTGCTGCAACTGGTCGCGCCCCGGCTGGCGGATGAAAGACCCCTGCTGCTCAACGGCCCCTGGCGCTATCGCATCGAGAAGGATTTGGGCACGGTCGAATCCGCGCCCCCGCCGGTCCGGCCGACCGGGAGCAACATGCCCACGGCCCTGTTCAACGGCATGATCGCCCCGCTGATTCCCTTCTCCCTGCGCGGGGCGATCTGGTATCAGGGCGAGTCCAACGCCAACGCACACCGCACGAAAGAATACCGTACGCTCTTTTCCGCCCTCATTCGCGACTGGCGCCGCCACTGGGGCCTCGGGGACTTTCCGTTCTATTTTGTCCAACTGGCCAGTTACGAGTTCAGCCGGCATCCGGAGTTCCGCGACAGCCGCTGGGCGGAATTGCGCGAGGCGCAGGCCGCCGCGCTGGCGCTGCCCAACACCGGCATGGCCGTGGCGATCGACATCGGCGAGCCGAAGAACATTCACCCGCGCAACAAGCAGGACGTCGGCTTGCGCCTGGCCTTGAATGCCCTGGCGCTCACCTATGGGCAAGACGTCGCGTGCCGCGGGCCACGCTACCGTTCGCTCAGGCGCGACGGTGCCACACTGGTTCTGACCTTCGACCACGCCGACGGGCTATGCTCCCGCCGCGGTCCGCCGGAGCGCTTCGGCATCGCCGGCGCCGATGGCGTGTTCCACAAGGCCGAGGCCGTGATCCGCGGTCAGGCGGTCGAGCTTGCCTGCGCGGCCGTGCCCGATCCCGCCGCCGCCTGCTACGGCTGGGGCGACAACCCCGTCTGCAACCTGTACAACGCCGCCGGGCTGCCGATGGAACCCTTCCGGATGCTGTCGACGGAGACCATCTTGACCCAGAAGGCAGAAAGTGGGAGCATTGAGGCGTGAAAGACTATCGCGTCATGCTGATTGAATCCGAGGAAGGATATGCCGTCGGCTGCCCCGAGTTGCCGGGGTGTTGGTCCCAAGGGGCTACGCGCGAGGAAGCCTTGCAGAACATTCGCGACGCCATCCGCGACTGGCTTGCGGCCGCGGATTCGGATGTCACGGCGGTGGTCGAAGCAACCGTCACGGTGTAAGAAGCATGCCGAAGATCCCTGGCGTTAGCTACCACGCATGCCTGCGTGCGCTTCGCAAGGCAGGGTTTGTCGTGATTCACGAGGGCAAGCACACGGTCATGTCCAATGGTCGCGTGCGCGTCACGCTCCCCCGGCACAATCCGATCAACGCCTACACCATGGGCGGAATCGCGCGTGATGCCGGGTACTCTCCGGAAGAGTTCCGCAATCTGCTGTAGGCCTTTCTCAAATTCGGATGGGGTCGAATTCGGGTAAACCCTCCGGGTGCGCCGGAAGCATGTGAATCACCCAGCCGCAGCGGGCGCATGGCACTTCTGCGGGGACTGCGCTTGTATCGTGGCGTGCCGCTATGAGACGGGATGCAGGGACACCGGCGCCACGGGCTCGATCGCACGGGCTGCTTCGATGGAGTTCTCGGCAAAGACGACGGAACCGTTGAATCCGATGTAGTTCTCGGCAAGGTTCTCGATAGGGTGTCCTGGCTGCATGGTCAGTCCACGTAGTCCCTTCTGGCGGTCATCTGCGCCACTCGTACCAACGACAGGTCCCCCCTCGAAAACTTTGCCGCAAACTACAGCGATCCTGACTACCACGTCAACTTTGCCGAGAACTAAACCGACTCCTGACTGCCCGTCATTCCGAACCCAGCCGCCCGACCCCGAGTGGTGGCCGGCGGAGGTGTGAATGGTTCTGACGGGAATGGCGCTTACTTAAGCCTGCGGCTCGGCACAGCCTCGCTGGAAAACGGCGAAAAAGATGAAATTGGATCTTGCATCTCCGGCACAGCCGATCTAATATGTATATCGGTTAGAAGGATCATGGCTATGACCACAGCGGAAACACAGTGGCGAAGCTCGGTGGTGGATCAGGTTGGCAACCGATTGCGCGAACGGATCCTGCGTCAGGGACTTCGCCCCGGAGATCGTCTGCCAAGCTACCGGGATTTGGCCCTGGAGTTGGATGTGGCTTACATGACCATCAAACGCGGGGTGGACGCCCTGGCGGTGGCCGGGTTTGTGAAGTCGATCCCCAGCAAGGGAGTGTTCGTCGCCAGGGAGTTCACCCACAAGCCAGCCGTGATCGGGCACGCCCTGCTGATTTTCCCGAGCTCGCTCCACTATGTCATGTCAAACTTCTACGAGGCCGAGCAGGCGCGCGGGGTCTTGTCCGCCTTGGAGCCGGAGGGCTTGGGCAGCATTCGATCCATGACCAGCGAGGGGATCGTCCATGGCGATTACGTGGAACGTGTCAAAGCGGATGCCGTGGTCATGATGGGCGTGGAGAATGACGAGTACCTGCAGCTTGCCGCGAACTGGGGGCGTCCCCTGGTGGTGACGGACTACTGTTCGGAGTCCGTACCCATGGATTGCGTGGCCTGCGACAACCGCGCCGCGGCGCGCCGCTGCGTGGAGCATCTCGCCTCGCTCGGCCACCGCCGGATCGCCTACCTTGGATCTCCCGACTCGGGCGGCGCCGCCGTGACAGGAGAGGATCGTTTCCGCGTCGGTTATCCTTCCGACGCGCGGGAGCGACGCGAGGGCGTCCTGGCCGCGGCGGCCGCTTGCGGCCTGCCGGAAATAAGCGTGTTCTCGATTGCGTTCCCGGACCGCGCGCTGCTGGAGGAGTGCCTGGCCCGCATGTTCGACCCTTCCGGCAAGCGGCCGACGGCCGTGGTGCTGGAGAGCGACATAACTGCCCCCGATGTCATCCGCGGGTTGGCGCAACAGGGGCTGCGGGTGCCGCAAGATGTCTCCGTCTGCGCCGTGGCCGGCGCCGGGGGCCCGACGGAGGAGTCCGGGCTGACGTACTGCCGGTTCGATTTCTACAAGATGGGCCGCAAGGCGGTGGAGGCGCTGCGGGAGCAGATCGCCCGGCCCGGCGCGCCGGTGAACCGCATTCACCGCATCGGGTTCGAGTGGGTGGAGGGGAGCAGCACGCGCGGGGCGCGTGCGTAGGAAGTATTCAGTATTCAGTCCCGCCCCCGGCCCGCGGCGGGCCGGATGGAACGAAGCAAAGAGACTTTATGGAGTTGGGTTGAACCGCAGAACCGCAGAACAAGGAACCGCAGATCGGCGAAGTTCGGACCGGACTTCGCCGTTCGCCGTTCCTTGTTCGATATTCTGCGGTTCTCTTTCGGCATGAACGGGTTGTGCATTCAAACGTCGTTTGGTGTCTCAGATCAGATTGGGAACAAGATGAGCGCGAATCCATACGCGAGGGGCTTCCGGGAGCTGATCGTGTATCAGAAGGCGCGATCGGTGGCGAAGCAGGTCTTCGAGATGCTCCAGAGCATGATCGACCGCGCCGAGTCCTTCAAAGGCGCCGAATACTCCAGCGTTCGCGAGGAATCCGTCGCGTACGGTTCGCCCGAGGAACTCTTCGTCTCTAATCTGAATACTGAATACTGAACACTGACTACTTCTTCAAAGACGGGGGTAACGCGATGAAAACACAAACACGCATCGGACTGGCGGTGGGACTGACACTGGCGCTGCTCGCGGGGCTGGCGCCGC
>CAZWQJ010000294.1:0-4975 GCA_964635825.1 uncultured Victivallales bacterium
CCCCACCCACGAGAGGGCATCCACCAGCACCGGCCGCTCCGCCTTCACGCGGCCGTCGATCTTGCGCAGTTGCCGCAGGTACAAGTCCACCACCTGGCGCACGTCTTCTCCCATCTCGTGCCCGCCAAACAACTCCGGATTGCGCACGCGAAAATCCAGGTTGCACTGGATCGCCCCTGACGCCAGCGGAAAGCCAAGATCCTGCCCCGTCAGCAGCAGGTGGCGATCCGACCGCACCGGATTGTCGCCATGCGCCAGAAACCAGAACGCCTCGTTGCTGAGCGTGTCGAAATGCAGCAAGTCCAGAATCTTGCGCTCCTTGCGGAAGAGCTCGGCAATGTCATCGATCGGCACACTGAACATCCGCAGCGCCACCACCTTGCGCAAAAATTGCACCATCGACTCCGGCAGCCGGTCCACCCGCCGCGGCATGTCCACGCCAATTTGCGATAGGATACTTCGAATGAACGGCACCGACTTCCCCACCGCCTCGGCCAGCTCAGACCACGTGTAGACCTCGGTCATGTCCCACTCCCCGCGCGTCCCCTGTCGCATCTGCGTCCATCTGCGTGCATCTGCGGTTCCTTCGTTCCTATTTCCTCATGGTGACAGCAGCCGCCTCGTCCAGCGGCCGGCCCCACGGCGTTGATAGACGATGCGCTCGTGCAGGCGGTTGCGGCGATCGCTCCAGAACTCAATCGTGTGCGGCACCACGCGGTAACCGCCCCAGTGCGGCGGGCACGGCACGGGGCGCCCCCGAAAGCGGCGCGTCACCGCGCGCAGCCGCTGCAGCAGCGTCGCCCGGCTGGGAATCGTGCAACTCTGGCGTGAGGCCCAGGCCCCCAACTGCGAACCGCGCGGGCGCGTGGAAAAATAGGCCTCCGAGTCCGCCCGCGGCACTGGGGTCGCGTCGCCTTCGACCCGGATCTGGCGCCCGTACTCTTTCCACCACATCACCAGCGATACCGCGCCGTTCCCGCCCAGCTCGCGGCCCTTGCGGCTTTCGTAGTTGGTGAAAAAGACAAGCCCATCCGGCCCGCAGTCCTTGAGCAGCACCACACGGGAGGACGGTGCGCCCCGTGCATTCACGGAGCTGAGCACCATGGCATGGCCGTACGCGGGATCCTTCGCTCGGGCCGTCTTCACCCAGGCAGCCACTTGGGCCAGTGGATCCACGGAGCGCGGCGGGGTTGAGGAACGCGGTTTCATCCCTCGGGCCTATAGCAGAGGGATGAAGCCGCCGCAAGCGGGCATGGCCGACGCCCTATCCCTTGTCGGCCACGTCCCCAACCTCGACCGCCAGATAGACGCCCCGCCAGACCAGTGAACCCACCTCGGCCTCCATCTCCGGCGTCGCCTTGGGAACCACCGTGTAGACCCGCATGTCCATGTAGAAGCGGTCGATCTTCGGCGGCTCCACCACCAGGTTACATGTGATCGTGTATCTCGGGTCTTTCACAGGTGCCTCCCCTCCAGCAGGGTTAGCTCCACATGGAGCATCCGCAATGCCAACTCCGCCTACCCCCGCCCGAATTACGGTTTCCTGACACAATGGTGACAACCCGCCCGCAACCGGACCCCGCAGCCGCTCCCCACCACCTCAACGCCTCGTCTTGTCTCGCACCCGGCGGGACGCACAGGCGAGACACTCGCCGCCGCCGCGCCTCCATTCTTTGACGCCTTCGCCACATTTTGCACCGGCCCGGGGTTGCATCCGGCGCGCGCGCCGCCCACAATGGCTCCCGCATGTCACCCGAACGACAGAACTCCATCTTGGCGCGGGACTGCGCGATCACCGTCCTGGATTTCGAGAGCACCGGCGTGGTCACGCCCTACCCCGATGAGCCGTGGCAACTCGGCATGGTGAGTGTAGCTCACGGGCGCATTGTCTCAGCGTCGTGCTACACATCCCTGCTACACGTGGGCGATCGCCCCTTCAGCCGCCACGCCCCCGGCCGCCACGCCACCCTGCGGGCGCAGCTCGCCGCCGCCCCTCGCCTGCCGGATCTCTGGCCCACACTGCGCCCCCGGCTGACCGCCACCCCGCTCGCCGCCCACAACACCGCCACCGAGAAACGCTTCCTCCGCGCCGCCTTCCCCATGCACCCGCTCGGCCCCTGGATCGACACGCTGAAGCTCGCACGCATGGCCTTCCCCACGCTGCACGCGCACACCCTGACGGATGTGCTGGCCTCCTTGAATCTGGAGTCGCGCGTGCGCGAGGTGCTGGCCGAAGGCGAACCGCACGATGCCCTCTATGACGCCGTCGGCTGCGCCGCCGTGCTGGAGGCAATCCTGGCCATACCGGGCTGGGAGCAGGCCACCCTCGCCGGGTTGGCCGCGGCCAGCCCCAGCCGTTTCCATCGCCTCGTCTCGCGCCGGCGCGCCGGCGGCGCCTGAACGCGCTCACCCCCGCCAACCGACCCCGGTTACCCCTCCACGTCGAGGCGGTGATCCACCATGCGCGCGGCATCGAACAGGAACCGCCCGCTGAAGCGCTTCCCCGCCAACATCAGCGGCAGCCAGTGCGCGTCGTCCGCCCACATGCGGTCATACGGGATGCCATCCACCGGAACCCACATCGGGATGGCCTCATCCGTTTCGCACGGAGTCCCCACGCAACCCGAGGCCCGATACACGGAACAGTAAATCGACAACCCGTCCACAAACTGAAAATGCAGATCGCCGCAATAGGTGACGCCGGTCGGGGTCACCCCGACCTCTTCCTGCGTTTCGCGGATGGCGGCCACCTCGGGCGTTTCGCCGGGCTCCAACCGCCCGCCGGGGCCATTGATGTTGCCCGCGCCCAGGCCGCGCTTCTTGTGAATCAGCAGCACCTGCCCGTCCCGAACCACGAACATCAACGTCGCCCGCTGCCGCGGCTGCCACGACGCCCAATCAATGTCGTCGACGTTCTGCATGCGTTCTCCCTCGGTCACCGCAACTTCCACCCGTACGGCAGGGGCTGCGCACCCGCCGCTCTCTGCCGTACGGGGGGGCTGCGCACCCGCCGCTCTCTGCCGTACGGCGGGGGCTGCGCACCCGCCGCTGTCTATCGCGAGAACCGCGCCGTTTCCGCCCGGTTCCGCGGGCGCCGGGTGCCACCCCGGCCGCCCTTTCTCGATTTCTTCTCTCGATTTCCTCACCGATCCGAACCGTTGCCATCCTTGACGTCTGCCGGTGCCTCGCGTACCGTATCGGACTCGGTTCGCAATGGCAACGGCGGTTTGTTGGAGCACTCATGACCTTCGGCGCAGGCAAGATCTGGATGGACGGCAAAATGGTGCCGTGGGCGGAAGCGACGATCAACGTGATGAGCCACGTGGTGCACTACGGCTCCTCCGTCTTTGAAGGCATCCGCTGCTACGAGACCCCCAGCGGCCCCGCTGTGTTCCGCCTGCGCGACCACATGCGCCGCCTCTACGACTCGGCCAAGATCTACCGCATGCCGATCCCGTTCACGATCGAACAGCTGGAGAGCGCGGTGCTCGAGACCGTGCGCGCCAACAACCTGAAGTCGTGCTACATCCGCCCGATCGTGTACCGCGGCTACGGCCAGATGGGTGTGAACCCGCTGCAGTGCCCGGTGAACTGCACCGTGGCCGCCTGGTCCTGGGGTAAATATCTCGGCGAAGATGCCATGGAAAAGGGCGTGTCCGTCCGCGTCTCCTCCTGGCAGCGCGCCGCCCCCAACACATTCCCCTCGCTTGCCAAGGCCGGCGGCAACTACCTGAACTCACAGCTGATCCGCATGGAGGCCACCCAGGATGGCTACGAGGAAGGCATCGCCCTCGACCACTCCGGATTCGTCTCCGAAGGCTCCGGCGAAAATATCTTCCTGGTCCGCGGCGGCGTGATCTACACGCCTCCGTCGAGCTCCTCCATCCTGCCCGGCATCACCCGCCACTGCGTCTTCCAGCTCGCGCGCGATGCCAAGATCCGCATCCACCAGCAGGTCATCCCGCGCGAAGCGCTCTACATCGCCGACGAGGTCTTCTTCTCCGGCACCGCCGCCGAAATCACCCCCGTCAGCCGCATCGACAATATCCCGATCGGCGACGGCAAACGCGGCCCCGTCACGGAAAAAATTCAGTCGGAGTTTTTCCGCATCGTGAATGGCGTGGCGCCCGATCGCCATGGCTGGTTCACGCCGGTGGGCTGACCCCGCCGCCGCGATCGCTCACCATTGGTTGCGCCGCTGGCGCAGGGCGGTAAACACCGCCAGCGGGTCCGCCCCCGACATCCCCATCGCCTCGGCCAGGTCCGCGTCGTCGGCGCGCAAAAAGGGATTCGTGGCGCACTCCAGCGCCAGGCTGGACGGCACCGTGGACTTCCCCGCCACCCGCAGCGCGCGTGCCGCCTCCAACCGCTCCGCGACCGCGGCGTGGTGCGGCTCGAGGTGCGCGGCGAATGCCAGATTCTCCTCGGTGTATTCGTGCCCGCCATAGACCAGGGTCGCGCCCGGCAACGCGCGCAACTGCTGCAGGGAGTTCCAGAACACCGCCGCCGTCGAACCCATGATGCGACCGCACCCCGCGCCAAACAGCGTATCGCCGCAGAACAGGGCGCCATGGCGCGGCTCCCAGTAGGTCAGGTGCACCGGCAGGTGGCCCGGTGTGTCCAGCACCTGCAACGCGCCGTCCGGCACCGCCACCGCGTCGCCCGCACGCACCTCGCGGTCGAGCCCCCGGATCCCGGCACCCGCGGGCCCCACCACCAGGCAACCGGTCTCCGCTTTCAAGCGCGGCGCACCGGCGATGTGATCGGGATGGGCATGCGTCAGCAGCACCGCCCGCAGCCGCAGCACCCGCGCCCGCAGCAAGGCCAGCACCGGCGCCGCATCCCCCGGATCCACCACCGCCGCGTCCGCACCATCGTGCAACACGTGGATGTAGTTATCCTCAAAGGCGGGCAAGACGTCGATTTGCATGCGGAAAGGATAGCCGCATCCGGGCGCCAACGGCAAGCGGCACCA
>CAZWQJ010000295.1:0-4962 GCA_964635825.1 uncultured Victivallales bacterium
CCCGACTCCCTGGTTGCCGAGCATGCGTATTTCCAGGCCGTCTTCGACGCCGTCAACGATGCCATCTTCGTGGATGACGCCGCGACCGGGCAGATGATCGATGTCAATGCCACCGCCTGCCAGATGTATGGCTACAGCCGCGAAGAACTCCTCGCCCTCGACATCGGGGCCTTAAGCGAGCAGACCTCGCAATACAGCCAGAAACACGCGATGGACTGGCTCGCACGCGCACGCACCGACGGCCCCCAAATCTTTGAATGGCACGCCCGCCACCGCTCCGGTCGCACCTTCTGGGTCGAAGTCAATATCCGCTTCGCCCGCATCGGCAACCTCGAGCGCTTCTTCGTCGCCGTGCGCGACATCGACGCCCGCAAGACGGCCGAGGAGGCCCTGCGCCAAAGCGACAACCGCATCCGCGCCCTGCTCCAGCACGTCCCCTCCGTGGCCGTCCAGGCCTATCGCGCCGATGGCGTCGTCACCTACTGGAACACCGCCAGCGAACGCATCTATGGCTACACCGCCGAGGAAGCCATCGGACGCAACCTCGTCGATCTCATCATCCCCAACCACATGCGCCAGTTCGTCAGCCAGGCCATCCAACAGATGGCCGCCACCGGCATCCCCATCCCCGCCGCCGAACTCGAACTCCAACGCAAAGGCGGCGCCCTCGTCCCCGTCTACTCCTGCCATGCCGTCGTCCCCACCCCGGGCGGCGAGCCAGTCCTATTTTGCATGGGTGTGGATATGACGGACACCCGCCGCGCCGAACAGGAGCGCATCAACCTCGAACGCCGCCTCTTCCATGGCCAGAAACTCGAAAGCCTCGGCCTCCTCGCCGGCGGCATCGCCCACGATTTCAACAATCTGCTCACCGCCATCCTCGGCAATCTCGACCTCGCCATCCGCGAGACCCATGCGCACTCCGCCGCACGCCCCTGCCTCGATGACGCCATGAGCGCCGTCCGCCGCGCGGCCGATCTCACCCGCCAGATGCTCGCCTACTCCGGGCGCGGCCACTTCGTCGTCGAAAACCTCAGCCTCACCGCCCTCGTCGACGAAAATGTGCACATGCTGCGCACCGCCATCCCGCGGTCCATCGCCTTCGACGTCAATCTCGACCCCAACACACCCCCCATTCGGGCCGACGCCAGCCAGATCCAGCAGGTGGTCATGAACCTCATCGTCAATGCCGCCGAGTCCATCAGCGACAACACCGGCACGATCACCCTCACCACATCCTGCCGCCAGTTCCTCGACGCCGAATTGGAACTCAGCCGCCTCGACGAGAAACCGCCGGCGGCACGATACGTCTGCCTCACCGTCTCCGACACCGGCTGCGGCATGACCCCGGAAACCCAGCAACGCCTCTTCGATCCCTTCTTCTCCACCAAGCGCGCTGGCCGTGGCCTCGGCATGTCGGCCGTCATGGGCATCGTCCGCGGCCACCATGGCGCCATCATCGTGGATTCCGCCCCCGGCAACGGCACCGGCATCACGGTGCTCTTCCCCATCGCCATCGGGGCCGCCATCGAACCCGCCATCCGCACCACGCCCCCACCTCACTCAACACCCAAGTCCGGCCTCATTCTGATCGTGGATGATGAGGAAAGCGTCCTCGCCCTCTGCCGCCGTATCGTGGAGCGGTTGGGCTATGAGACCGTGACCGCCACCGACGGCCTCGCCGGCGTCGCCGCGTTCAAGGCGCACGCCGAAGCGATCACCTGCTCCATCATCGACATGACCATGCCGCGCATGGATGGCGTCGGCTGCGTTCACGAAATCCGCGCCATTCAACCCAACGCCCGCATCATCCTGTCGAGTGGCTTCACCCAGAGCGACATCACCCGCCGCTTCGGCGATGCCCACCTCTCCGGCTTCGTCCAGAAACCCTATGACCTCGACACCCTGCGGGCCGAACTCGCTCGCGTACTCCAGGACACTCCCGCGGTCAGGGCGTGATCACGGCCGCACACAGCGGAAGCCGCGATTGTGCGTGGCGTTGGCGGGGTCGCTCAGCGAGCGGTTGGCGCAACGCAGATAGAATCCAGACCCGCGCGCGGCGTCCCCCTGCGCGTCTTCGCGATTCCCGCTCAGCCATGAACCGC
This sequence comes from uncultured Victivallales bacterium, assembly GCA_964635825.1. GTDB lineage: Bacteria > Verrucomicrobiota > Kiritimatiellia > UBA8416 > JAIOPI01 > CAZWQJ01. The sequence goes on from CAZWQJ010000295.1 coordinate 2,106, forward strand.
CACGAACCACGCGCGCGTACCCCATGGCCGGCCCGCGCGTGTCCGCCTCAACCGCCGCGGCATTCACATACCAGCCTTCGTCGTAGTAGTCCCCGCACCATTCATAAACATTGCCGGCCATGTCGTAGAGCCCATACCCATTCGCCATGTCCACACCCGCCGGCTGCTGCAGACCATTGAAATACCCCGCCGGACTTGTCTTGAGTACCTCGGCCATTTCCCAGGGATCCCCGCTGCCCCAGTAGTTCGCCTGGTGTCCCGCCAGATGATCGCGGTTCACACCACCCGCGCTGCGCCAGGGAAAGAATTGCCCCACCAACCCGCCGCGCGCCGCCCACTCCCACTCCGCCTCGGTCGGCAGCCGGTAGCCCGGCCGGGAAAAGTCGCACGTCCACCCGCCCAGCTCCACCGCCGGCTCAAGCCCCTCCATCACGCTGCGGTAGCGCGCGTAGGCCATCGCCCCATACCACGTCACTTCCACACACGGAAACGATTCGCGCCCCGCCACCGCCGAAAACCCCTGCCCCGGCGTAAACACGATCTCGCTGTTCCAGTCATCCAGATCCAGCAACTCCTGCACCCGCCCTTCGGCATTGCTCACGCTCGCCGGCCCCGCCAGCAGCAGCCCCTCGCCCCAGGCCCACTGCAGAACCTGGCACATGTCGGCATTGCGGATCTCCGTCCGATCCATGCGAAACGCCCCCACGTCCACCCGGTGTACCGGCCGCTCATCCGGCGACCCTTCCCCGCTGTGGTCACCCATGGATAGACGTCCGCCCGGGATATCCACCATCTCCGGTGACGCCAGCACCGGGGCCACCAGCAGGAACCAGCACGCAAGGCGCACCATGGCTCACGTCCTCAGTTCGATTTCCTGGACGATGGCATCCACCATCCGCGCCACGCTGCCGCGCCGCGCCGCCACCAGTTCCTGCGCGCGCTGCCCCATCGCCTCGCGCGCCGCCGCATCGGCAAGCAACTCCCGCACAGCCCCCTCGAGCTCCGCCACATCCCGCACCTGCCTCAGCGCGCCCGCCACCAGAAAATCCTCCGCCACCGCCGGGAAGTTCTCCAGGTGCGGGCCCGTCAGCACCGCCTTCCCCAGCATCGCCGGCTCTATGAAATTCTGCCCGCCCGTATTCGTCAGGCTCTTGCCCACAAACACAACGGTCGCGCACGCGTAGAACCCCATCAGCTCCCCCGTGCTGTCCGCCAACATCACGTCGGCCACCCCGCCCGCCGCCGCACCACCACCCTTCCCGCTTCGCCGCGCCAGCGAGAAACCGGATTGCCGAATTAACTCCTCCACCTCGTCCCCACGCTCCGCATGCCGCGGCGCCAGAATCAGCCGCAAGCCCGGATGCTCCGAACGCAGCGCCTGAAACACCTGGAGCAGCGCCGCTTCTTCCCCCGCCCAGGTCGAACCGCCCATCAAGACAGGCATCTCAGGCGTCACACCCAGCGCGTTCAGCCACGCGCGCGGTCCCGGCGGAATGCCCGCGGCCCCAATCCCCATGTCGTATTTCGCGGTCCCCGTCACCATCAACCGCCCCGGATCCGCCCCGAGTTCCTCCAACCGCGCCCGGTCTCCCTCCGTCTGCACCAGCAACCGGCTCATCATCCGCAGGATGTCCCTCACAAACCAACGCAGACGCCGGTATCCCGAAAACGAAGATGGCGATATCCGCCCATTGACCAGCACAACCGGCACACCCGCACCGTGCGATTGACGAATCAGGTTCGGCCACAATTCACTCTCCGTCAGCAACAACGCGCGCGGACGTATCAACCCCAGCACGCGCCGCACCACCCCCGGAAAGTCCACCGGCACATACAAAAGAACGTCCTCGGCGGCCAGCCGCTCCGCCGCAATCCGGTGCCCCGTCGATGTCGTGGTCGTCACCACAAATCCAGTCCCCGCAAGCCGTGGGCGCAGATCCTCCAGCAGCCGCAGCGCCACAAACATCTCACCCACACTCACCGCGTGTATCCAGACATGCGGCCGCGCCGCCAACCGCGCGCGCACCGCCGCGGTGTAGCAGCCGAAGCGCTGCAGAAACCCCTCGCGATACCCCCCCCGCCGCGCCATCCGCATCAGGAACCGCGGCAGCATCGCCACATACACCACCGCAAACAACACGTTGTACAACCACCACTTCATTCCAATTCTTACTCTTCCTTCTTATTTCTTCCTTCTCACTTCTCACTTCTTCCTTCTCTTCTCACGCCCTCGGATGCGCATCGTTGTACACCTTGCGCAGCCGCTCCACCGAGACATGCGTATAGATCTGCGTCGTGGACAGGCTCGCATGCCCCAGCAATTCCTGCACGCTGCGAAGATCGGCCCCCGCATCCAGCAGATGCGTCGCGAAGGAGTGACGCAGCGCATGCGGGGAAAACTCCCTCTTCAGCCCCGCCGCCAGCAGGTGCTGCTTCATCAGCCGCTCCATGGACCGCGTGGTCAGCACCGCGCCATGCAGATTGCGGAACACCGGGATCTCCCGCCCGCCCCCCCACAACGCTTGCCCGCTCTCCAGCATCGCCCGCAGCGCCCGGCACGCCGGCCCGCCCAGCGGGCACAGCCGCTCTTTCCGCCCCTTGCCCCTGACTTTCACAACCCCGGAAAGCAGATCCACATCGCGTTCGCGCAGCCCCGCCGCCTCGCTCACGCGGGCCCCGGTACTATACAGCGTTTCCAGAAGTGCCGTGTCGCGCAACACCGCGTACTGCTCCTGCGCCGCGCTGGAGCGCCCACGCCCACGCCCCGGCTTCATGGCCCGCGCCGGCGCCTCCAACAACAGGCGCACTTCATCCACCGACAACACATCCGGCAGCGACCGCCCCGCCTTGGGCGCGC
>CAZWQJ010000296.1:0-4959 GCA_964635825.1 uncultured Victivallales bacterium
GCGACCGCCCGATGAAGACCAAGGTCATGCTCTTCTTCCACGAGGGCGACTGGCGCCCGGGGCTCGGCCAAGTCTACCGGCGCTGGCAGGAGTTCTTCGACCCGTTCAACCGCGCGATCTACGACCGGGAAGGCACCTTCCTCTGCGGCACGGCTTATGTGGACGAGCACGTGGACAAGCTCCTGGCCTGCGGCCTGAAGACCTTCGAGGTCCACGGCCACTTCGAGCATTACGGCGACTACTACCAGGACGGAAAGGAGCGCTGGCCCCGCAGCAAAGAAGCGCTCTGGCAGGCGATGCGCCGCCAGGCGGTCGCGGAGGGGCGCAAGGCCGAGGAGGTGACGCCCGAGGTGACGGAGGCGTATATCGCCAGCCACACTGCGGAGGAATGCCTGGTCGCCTGCGGCTTCAAGCCCGAGGTCGGCGCCGATTCCGCCGGCGACGCCTTCCGATCCTCCTGGTACCACGAGCGCGCGGATCTAAAGCGCCGGCTGGCCACGCTGAAGAAGCACGGCATTTCCAACCACTGGTACTTCAACTACACCGACGGCTACCGGCCGTATGTTGAAAAGAACTTCCCCGACTCCATCGCCAGGAACGAGGACGGTTCACCCATGCCCAGTGGCTGGTACATGAGCCACAACATGAACGCCGATCCGCGTTGGTCGTTTGGCAAGTTCACAATCGCGTCGGCCAGGAAGATCTTCGATGACTACGGCGACCTGCTGGACGGTTTCTTCCTGGACTGCTTCCGGCACTACGAGATCGACTTCGCGCACGACGACGGCGTGACCGTGGTGAACGGCAAACCCTGCTACAGCATGAACCACAGCTATGATGACATCGAGCGGATCATCAAGACGAAGATCATGAAGCCCAGGAACCTCACCAGCTTCGCCAACAAGCCCATGAGCATCCGCTCCATGCGCTACTGCGACGGGCAGTTGCTGGAAGGCGATGGCGACATGTACGAGGAGAAGTTTTTCTGGGCCTCGATCGCCATGCCGCTGTTCTACATGTGGGGACACAACTCTGGGATGAGCAAGGACGAGTGCCTGCGCCGCTGCATTCTGCATGCCTGCTACCCGACCTGCTCGTACAAGCCCACGGATGAGGAAGGCGTGCTCTATCAGAAGTACCTGCCGTTGTACGCGCAGTTCCGCGAACGCGTGCTGTGCTTCGAGCCCGACCCGCTGCGCGCGCCCAAGGGCTCGCTGGGCAAGCTGTACACCGTAGCTGACGGATATGTCGCAGGGATCATTAACAAGCACGTGGATGCCGGTGACTCGATCACGTACGCCAAGACCCCGTACGCGCTGTTCCGGGTGAAGCACGGCCACAATGTCGGCAAGGTCGGCCTCATGCTCCCCGGCGATGCGGCGTGGCGCAAGGTGCCGTTCAAGTTCGACGGCACCTTCATCGCCGTGCCGCTACCGGACTACACCAACTGCGCGGTGGTGAAGTTGTTTGTCACAGGCAAGAGCCGCAAGACCATCGGCACGGACAGCTTCTACCAGCGCGACCGCATGTGCGGCGACCCGGAGTCGGCGTTCGAGGATATTTCGGAGAGGTAGAACCAAGAAAAGGCAGACGAACTACGAAAGACGCGAAAGGCGCGAAACTGGGATCGGGCATTCCGTCAATCCTCCCACGGTTCGCGACAGCAATTCGCATAATGGCCATGGACCGCCTGAAGGCGGTACACCAACGGCCCGGAAATGGCCCTTTTCCGCGTTGGTGTACCGGCTTCAGCCGGTCTGCGAACCGGTTGGACGGCCATCATGCGAATTGCTGGTTTCGGGGGAGCATCTTTCGCGCATTTTCGTAGTTAATCGATGGTTGGCTGTTGGACATTGAAGTCCGAATGATCGAGCGCGGGAAGGAATGATGAAGACGATGACCATGAAACGACGCGTGTTGTATACGGCAGCCGCGCTGGCGGCGGGCTGGATGTGTGCGGCGGCCGCGCCGGTGGCGACCGAGAGCTACCAGATTGTGAAGCGCGTAGACCATGACGGGTCCGCGACGTTCGAGATGGTGTCGCAGGCGCGCAGCCGGGAGTTGGTGGCGCAGAACGCGCTTGAGAACCAGATGTTCCAGCAGGCCCTGGCCCAGGCGAAGCAGGCATGGATGCAGGACCCCACCCGCGCCCGCACGCCGTTCCCGACTGTCCGTTTGGAGCCCCGCAAGGTCGCCGCTGCCGGAGGACCGCTGCCGTCCATGGAGAAGGCCACCGCCCAAAAGGCTAAACTGGATGAGACCGAGAGGACCCGCTGGTTCAACCTCACGCAGAAGCGCGCGCTGCCGACGGAAGCCCAGCAAGCGGCGATCGATCTCTTCGAGGACGCGATCCGCGACCTGCGCGAGCAGGCGCGAGTCGCCGCGCTGGCCAAAGGCGCGCCGGCGAGCGCGACCGGCGGCGACTGGGTCCAGGCCATGCGCGAACTGAACGCCCGCTTCGACGGCACCAAGAACTATGTCGCCCAGTTCGGTGACTCCATCACCTACTCGATGGCGTTCTGGAAGTTTATAAGTTGGACCAATCCGGATGAGTATCTTCCCGACGACGGGCTGCCCCGGAACCCGGGGAAGCGCTGGCGCGATACGATCCTCGGGGCGGGCAACGAGGGCAAGGGCGAAGCGGAGGGAAACTACTCGAAATGGACCTCCGCCGACCTGTTGAAGGCCGTGCCGGGCGTTCTGGCCAACCGCAAGCCCGAGGTCGCCATCATCATGATCGGCAGCAACGACTCCGCCGCCGACCAGTTGGCGGCGGACTACGCCACCAACTTGCAGCAAATCGTGCGGTTGTGCCTCGACGCGGAGTGCATTCCGATCCTCAGCACGATCCCGCCGCGGCGCGGCTGCCCGCAGAGCGTATCCCAGGCCAACGCCATCATCGAGGCGGCGGCGGCGCGTTACCAAGTGCCGTTGGTGGACTTCCATGGGGCCATCATGCAATACGCGCCGGCAGGGGAGTGGGACCGCACGCTCATCAGCGAGGACGGCGTGCATCCCTCCGGCGGCGATGGCCATGTGTTCACGCCAGAGAACCTGGCAAAATGTGGCTTTGCGGTGCGCAACTACGTGACGTTCCTGAAGTACCGCGAGGTTTATTTCAAGGTGCTGCACCCGCAACCAACGGAGGCTCCTTGAAGATCGCGGTGGCCAAGGAGATCAAACGGCACGAATACCGGGTGGGGCTGACGCCGTCCGGGGTGGACGCCTACGTGCGGCGCGGGCACACCGTGACGGCCGAGGCGGGCGCGGGCGCCGGCGCGGGGTTTGCGGACGAAGAGTATGTGCGGGCGGGCGCCCGGATCGAGGCGGACCACCGCCGCTTGTTCGCCGAGGCGGACATGGTGGTCAAGGTCAAGGAACCCCAGGCGGAGGAATACGACCTGCTGCGCGAGGGTCAGATTCTGTTCACGTATCTGCACCTGGCGGCGGATAGGGCGCAGGCGGAGGCACTGCTCGCGCGGCGCGTCACTGCCATCGCTTACGAAACCGTGCAACTCGCCGACGGGTCTCTGCCGCTGCTGACGCCGATGAGCGAGATTGCTGGGCGGCTCGCGGTGCAGGAGGGCGCCAAGTACCTGGAGAAGCCGCTCGGCGGGCGCGGCGTGCTGCTGGGTGGCGTGCCCGGCGTGCGCCGCGGCAAGGTGGCCATCCTCGGCGGCGGCGTCGTGGGGCTCAATGCCGCCAAGATCGCCGTCGGTATGGGCGCGGACGTCGTCATCCTCGACGTCTCCCAGAAACGCCTGGCGTACCTGGCCGACATTTTCGGGAACTCCCTGCAGACCCTGTTCAGCACGCGGGCCAACACACAGGACGCGCTGCGCGATTGCGACGTGCTGATCGGCGCCGTGCTGGTGGCGGGCGCCACAGCCCCGCGCCTGGTCTCGCGGCAGGATCTCGCCTTGATGAAGCCGGGCGCCGTGATCATCGACGTGGCGATCGATCAGGGCGGCTGCATCGAAACCAGCCACCCCACCACCCACGACGACCCGATCTACCTGGTGGATGGGATCGTCCATTACTGCGTCGCGAACATGCCCGGCGCCGTGGCGCTCACCTCCACGCTGGCGCTGACGAACCAGACGCTGCTGTACGGGTTGGAGATCGCGGACCTGGGGTTCGAGAAGGCCGTGCGTGCCAACCCCGCGCTGCGCAACGGCGTCAACCTCCACCGCGGCCACGTCACGCACCGCGCCGTCGCCGAGTCGCTGAACCTGCCGTACGTGGACGTCACCGCCGCGCAGGAGTAAGGCCAGGGCGGCTCACTGCAACGCGGGAATCGCACGGAGGACCGCCTGATCGACCCCGATGTCCGATGCGTAAATATGGTCCAGCGGCAGTGCCGCTAGACGTTGGGCTGCTCGCGCTGCCTGTTGTTGCCCGATGATGCTGAGCGCGGGCCCCACAAAACCTTTCAGGCCTACGCCATCGCAGCCTGCCTGCCCATGGCGGACCAGAACCATGTTTAAGTGCGATTCGTCAACAAGTGCCAGAAGGCTTTCGGTTTGGCGCTTCCGGGTTCTTGTGAGGATTCTCTATTGGCCGTTCTGCGCGCCGATGGGGCCGGTTAAGCGGTTCGGTTAAGGGTATCCGAGTAAGGGTGGGGATGAAGTGTGTTGCGTGCGCGCCCTCTTCCTCGGACACTTAACCGCTACCCTTGACCGGATACCCTTAAACAACCGGCTTACACGATGTACGCCCGCGGCAGTCATCGCACACTGGTAACTGAAAATCCCCCCATAAACCCGGAAGCGCCTTCGGTTTGCGCATCTTGTGACGTCTTTGCACGTGTTAGCATTTGTCTCACGCTTCGAACGGTCACAATCTGGCTGAGGAGCGGAGCGACGATAGCCAGAATTGTCTTGTTCGGGTCTATTCGGTTTTCCAGATCCAGCCGTCTAGTCAGCCCGACCTTCCGATCTGTCGCTAAGCGCTTCGCGC
>CAZWQJ010000297.1:0-3254 GCA_964635825.1 uncultured Victivallales bacterium
TGGCGGTGGGGCATGGGCGTTCCGGGAGGCCGGCGACGGTTTGGGCGGTGTCGATGAGATCCTGCGCCATTTTGCGATAGGTCGTCCATTTGCCGCCGACAATGGAAACGAGTCCGGAGGGGCTGACGAGGACGCGATGGCTGCGGCTGATCTCGCGGGTCGGGGCGCCTTCGTGGTCGGGCGCGGCGAGGGGGCGCAGACCGGCGAAGACGCTGAGGACATCCGCGCGCCGCGGGGGGCGTGTGAGGTAGAGGGCGGCGGTCTTGAGGATGAATTCGATTTCGTGATCGAGTGCGCGGGGTTCCAGCGAGGGGGAGGCGACGGGGGTATCGGTGGTTCCGACGACAATACACCCATGCCAAGGTACCGCGAACAGGACGCGACCATCGGCGGTGTGCGGGATCATGATGGCGGATTCGCCGCGCAGGAAGTCCGCCGGCAGGACAAGGTGGACACCCTGGGATGGGGTGACCAGCGGCGGGGCGCCGGGGGAATCCATGCGCAGGACCTCATCCACGAAGACCCCGGTGGCGTTGATGACGGCGCGGGCATGCACATCGTGGCGTCGGCCAGATTCCTGATCGGTTGCGCGCACGCCGGCGACCATACCGGCGTCGTCTTTGAGCAGGCCGTCCACGCGGACATAGTTGATGAGGGCGGCGCCGAGGTCGGCGGCGGTCATGGCGAGGTGAATGGCGAGGCGGGCATCATCGAACTGGCCATCGAAGTACGATACGCCGCCGCGCAGGCCGTCGGGGTTGAGGTTGGGGATGGCGCGCAAGACCTCGTCGCGTGAGAGCAGGGAGGAGGCGCCGAGGCCGAGGCGGCCGGCCATGGCGTCGTAGACCTTCATGCCGACGGTATAGAATGGGCCCTCCCACCAGGTGTAGCTGGGGATGATGAAGGGGAGGTGGCGCACGAGGTGCGGGGCATTCTGCATGAGCAGTCCGCGTTCGCGCAGGGCTTCCAGCACCAGGGCGACATCGCCTTGGGCGAGATAGCGAACGCCGCCGTGCACGAGCTTCGTGCTGCGGCTGGACGTGCCCTTCGCGAAGTCGGACTGTTCGAGCAGCAACACGGAGTGGCCGCGGGCGGCGGCGTCGACGGCGGCGCCGAGGCCAGAGGCCCCGCCCCCGATGATCAGCAGGTCCCAGGGGTGGGCGCCGCGGGAATCCAGCTGCCGGAGCATGTCATCGCGTTGCATGGCAGGCACGCTAGCCCGCCTGTAGCAGCAGCGCAAGCGGATCTGGGCGGCGCTGGGAGCCCGCGCGGCGGAGCGCACGGGCCACCACAGACGGCCAAGGTGACGGAGACGAGCAGGGCTCAACCGCCGAAGGTCGGCTTGTAGTAGCCGATCTCGGCGTCGCGCCAGTGGCGCAGCATGATCTTGGCCTTCTTGCGCAGTTGCTGGAGCACGTCGCGGCCGAGGATCAGCGGGCCCGTGAAGGACGGGTGTGGTGCGGTGAAGAAGAGCGGCTCGTGCGCCTTCTCGATGAGCTCGATCAACTCGTTGACGTTATCGAGTTCCCAGCGCAGGGCGCGCTGCATAAACCAGAGGCCCTCGTCGCCGAAGTCGCCCTTGGGCATGGTGGGGCGGTTCGGGGCGGTGGAAGCGATGCGCGGTTCGTTGCTGTTGGCCTCATCGCGCAGGTAGATGAGCGTGCCGACCTGCAGGAAGTGGCGGGAGGTGAGCATGAAGCTGCGCTCGGCGAGGACGCGATAGGCCTCCTGTTCGAGTTCACGGCGGACGCGCTTGTCCTTGGCCTTGGCGGCGGCGGCGAGGAACTGGTTGGCGGCCTGCTTCAGCGTGCCCTCGATGCCGTCGATGGCGCAGCAGATGGTAGTGGCCTGCGACCAGTTGTCGACGATGTTGTAGCCGCTGCAATTGAGGTAATCGAGGTACTTGTCGGCCTGCGCCTTCTTCGAGTAGTAGGCGTAGGGCGCCCAGTAATCGAGCTCCTCGGGGCTGAGCAATTCCTGGCGGGCGACGAGCGGGCGGGTGAGCCAGCGCAGGCGGATGCCTTGATCGCTGACGCCGATGGTGCCGCGCTGGACGTGAGCGCGCTCGCGCGTCTGCCAGGCGTCGACCACATCATCGGCGACCTCGGGCCCGTAGACGGCGGCGGCGGTCTTGGTGTAGAGCTGGAGCCATTCGAGCTGATGCTGGGGTGCCTTCTGGGTGAGGCCGAACTCGAATGCCTTGAAGAATTCGGGGCTGTTGCCGCCGCCCATGTAGCGCTTGGCCTTGCCGGCGACGACGTTGAGGGCGCCGCGCAGACCGTCCATGACGGCGTTGTCCTTGTTGACGAGCGGGCTGACGAACCAGGTGGAGCCGCCGCATCCGAGCAGGGAGCATTCGGCCTGGTGCTCGCCGGGGCAGAGGCCGTTGACGCCGATGCCGGGCGTGAGGGAGCGCAGGACGAGGTGGGTCTCGTCGTCGTTGAACCAGCCGTAGACGTTGGTGAAGATGCGGGCGTCGGTGCCGGCATCCATGGCGCCTGCATGCAGTTCCTGGAGGAACTCGGAGACGCGCAGGCCCATGTCCTTGCCCTGGGTGCCGGTGGGGCCGTTGATGCCGCTGAACAGGCGCTTGTCCCACGGGTAGAAGCCGCCGGAGTCATTGGTGTTGAAGGTGAAGATATCGAGTTTGGGGCAGGCCTTGCAGAGCATGCGCACGCCCTCGCGGTAGGCGGCGCGGACTTCGGGGTGGTCGGTGTTCGGGGCGTAGTACATGCCCGTGGCGCGCAGGCTGTTGTCACAGCGGCTGCCGCGCCAGGCCGGATGCTTCTCGTAGACGCGCTCGCTGAGCCAATGGGGCTCGGTGCCGTAGTAGGCGGCGCCCATGCCGAGCTTCTCGCAGATGGCGTACTTCGCCATGAGGAAATTGAACTGGGCCTTCACGTTGCGGGCGGGGTAGGCGTCCTCGAGGCCCTTGGGGGTGACGTGCTTGAAGATCGAAGGCAGGATGACGGACCAGTCGCACCAGGGGCTGTCGGCGTCCTCGCCGGTGAAGTCGGTGCGTTCGGCGAGATCGGAGATGAAGAGGTGCGTGAAGCCGACGGCCTTGGCGGCACGGCCCAGCTTTTCAAACTCCTTGAGATCGTGCGTGCGCGGACAGAAGGCGAGCTGCTTGCCCTTGAGGACGGCGTTCATACGAGTTCCTTGATTGAAATGGGGAAGCCCCTGTTTTGCACCTGATCGCGAGTTAGCCTAATAGCGAAACATAGTCATCGATGCGCTGCAAGCGGGAAGTG
>CAZWQJ010000297.1:3354-4954 GCA_964635825.1 uncultured Victivallales bacterium
GGGTTGCGGCAGACCTCGGCGGGGGTGCCGAACTGCTGGATTTCGCCGCCGTTCATGACGGCCACGAAGTCGGAAACCTCGAGGGCTTCTTCGACGTCGTGGGTGACGAAGACGCTGGTGACGTGGATGTCGTCGTGCAAGTGGCGCAGCCATTTGCGGAGTTCTTTGCGGACCTTGGCGTCGAGAGCGCCGAAGGGTTCGTCGAGGAGGAGGACCTTGGGTTCGACGGCGAGGGCGCGGGCGAGGGCGACGCGTTGGCGCTGGCCGCCGGAGAGTTGGGAGGGGTATCGGTCTCCGTGCACATCGAGTTGCACGAGCTTCAGCAAGGCCAGGACGCGGCCGCGGATATCCTCGCGCGAGGGGCGTTCGCTGCGCGGCTTGACGCGCAAGCCGAAGGCGACGTTTTCGAAGACGGACATATGGCGGAAGAGGGCGTAGTGCTGGAAGACGAAGCCGACGCGGCGCTTGCGGGCGTGGAGCGTGGTGGTGTCCTGGCCGTCGAGGTGGACGGTGCCGCTGTCGGCGGTATCCAGCCCGGCGATGATGCGGAGGAGGGTGGTTTTGCCGCAACCGGAGGGACCGAGCAGTCCGACGAGGGAGCCGGTTGGGACGGTGAGGGAGACGCGGTGCAGGGCCTCGAAGGTGCCGAAGGACTTGACGATGTCGCGGGCTTCGATGCTCATGGGGTATCCTCCGGGAGGGCGGCGGCGCGATCCCACGCGCGCTGGGCCCGCCATTCGACGATGTTCTTCACGACCAGAGTGACGAGCGCCAGCATGGCCAAGAGCGAGGCCACCGCAAAGGCGCCGGCGAAGTTGTACTCGTTGTAGAGAATTTCGACATGCAATGGGAGGGTGTTGGTTTCGCCGCGGATGTGGCCGGAGACCACGGACACGGCGCCGAACTCGCCCATGGCGCGCGCGTTGCACAGGATGATGCCGTAGAGCAGGCCCCACTTGATGTTCGGCAAGGTCACGCGCCAGAACGTCTGCCAGCCGTTGGCGCCGAGGACGACGGCGGACTCCTCCTCGTCCGTGCCCTGCGCCTGCATCAGCGGGATCAGTTCGCGCGCCACGAAAGGAAACGTGACGAAGACAGTGGCCAGCACGATGCCGGGCACGGCGAAGATGATCTTGATGTCGTGGTCCTGGAGCCAGGGTCCGAACCAGCCCTGCGCGCCGAAGAGCAGCACGTAGATCAGGCCGGAGACCACCGGCGAAACGGCGAACGGCAGATCGACCAAGGTGACGAGCAGTTGCTTGCCGCGGAACTCGAACTTGGCGATGGCCCAGGCGGCGGCGAGACCAAAGACCGTGTTCAGCGGCACGGCGATCGCCGCAACCGTCAGCGTCAGCCAGATGGCGGATTGTGCGTCCTTCTCGGTGATGGCGGCAAAGTAGGCGTCAACGCCATTGCGACACGCCTCAACGAACACGGCGAGGAGTGGTGTCAGCAGGAATATTGCGATGTAGCCGAAGGCCAGCAGTGTTCCATCAGGCAGGCAGACGATGTTCGGCCAAAGCCCCGCCTCTTTGGCGACGACGGCGGTGAAGTCGGGAGTCCGCGGAGTCGCCTCCACATCCTCCTTGAGGTTTCCGGC
>CAZWQJ010000298.1:0-4921 GCA_964635825.1 uncultured Victivallales bacterium
AGCGCAGCGGCGAGGTCCTCGGCTCGCGGCGCACGCGCGAGTACGGCCGCATCTTCCTGGAGCCGCAGCCGTGGGCGGTGCTGGCCGGCTTTGCCACCGGGGCGCGCGCGACGCGCACGCTCGACAGCGTGGAGCGCCATCTCGGCACGCCGTTTGGGCACCGCGTGATGGACCGGCCCTTCACGCGCTTCGACATGGAAGAAGTCGGCTCGGCCGGCATCTATCCGCCCGGCATCAAGGAGAACGGCTCGGTCTTCCATCACGCCGCCAGTTGGATGATTGCCGCCGAGACCATGACCGGTCGCGGCGACAAGGCGATGGCGTACTTCAAGCGCCTCTGCGCCGCCGGCAAGAGCCGCCACGCCGAACGGCACGAGGTCGAGCCCTACGTGATGTGCCAGTTCGTCAGCCAGCCGCCCTTCCACATCGTGGGCCGCGGCCGCAATGCCTGGCTCACCGGCTCCGCCGCCTGGATGGCCATTGGCGCGCTGCAGGGCATCCTCGGCTGCCGCGCCGACTTCGACGGCCTGCGCATCGACCCGTGCATTCCGCCCGGGTGGAAGCGCTTCGAGGTCACGCGGGTCTTCCGCGGCGTGACCTACCGCATCACCGTGCGCAACCCCGACGGGGTCAGCAAGGGTGTGCGACAGATGCTGGTGGACGGCGTGCGAGTGCCTGGCAACGTGGTGCCACACCGGGATACGGCGGGCGAGGTGAAGGTGGATGTGCGGATGGGGCGATCATCCGTTGTATGATTCGGCTCTCCATGGCTTACTGAGCAGGCTTGAAGACCGCCCGGTGGAGGGCGAACCTGCCTGCCTCGCCGAAGCCAGGCGAAGGCGGGTGGTGAGCCAAGAAACGATGATCGCTTTCGGGGCGCCCGGGGCCCACGAAAGGAAGCACCCATGAACAGTCGTGAACGTGTCTTGACCGCCATAGCGCACCGGACTCCGGACCGGGTGCCGATCACCTTCGACGCCGAGAAGGAAGTCATCGCCGCCCTGCAACAGCATTTCGGCGTGGCCTCCCGCGATGCGGTGTGGGACGCCTTGCACGTCGATACGCGCCTGATCGGCGTGGACCATCACGATCCGCGCATCCGCACCGAGGGCGACATCAGCTACGATTTTTTGGGCATCGGATCGAAGGAACAGGCCTACAGCGGCGGGACCTATAGCGAGTACTGCGTCTTCCCGCTGGCAGACATGGAGACGGTCGCGGAGATCGAGGCGTATGACTGGCCTTCGCCCAATGAGCTGTCGTTCGAGACGCTGCGCGCGACGCGGGCGGCGTACCCCGACAAGGCGATCATCGCGCACATTACCCATGCCCCCTATTTCAAGGCCACCCACATGCGCGGCATGGAAGCGTTCATGACCGACCTGGCCAGCGAGCCGGAACTGGCCACGGCGATCCTGCGCAAAATCCTGGCCTATCTCATCCCCGCCCTCGAGCGGCTCTGCCGCGAGGCGGAGGAAACGTTCGACATCTTCTACATCGCCGACGACTTCTGTACCGCCCTCGGTCCGCTCGTCTCGCCGGCGATGTTCCGGCAGCACATCAAGCCGTATCTGACGCAGATGGCCGGTATCGTCCACCGGCACGGCAAGAAGTTTCTCCTGCATACCTGCGGCGCGGTGCGGCCGCTGCTGGCGGACGTGATCGAGGCGGGCGTCGATGTGCTCGAGCCCATCCAGACGTCGGCGGCCGGCATGGCGGTGGAGGGTCTCAAGCGCAACTTCGGCGACCGGCTGACCTTCTACGGCTCGATCGATCTCATCAACGTCTTGAGCCGCGGCTCGCCCGCCGACGTGCGCACCGAAGTGCTCAAGAATTTCCGCATCCTCGGCGCCAACGGCGGTTTCATCGTGGGGCCCGGTCATACCTACATTCAGCCGGACGTGCCCCTCGCGAACATCCTGGCCATGTACGAAACGGCCCACCGGGAGTGCACGTATGCTTGAGGATCACGATAATAGTTCCCCCTCTCTGACTGTCTATGATAGGTGTATCAGTTTGACGGGTGTGGGTGGAGATGATGGCGACGCATGGAAGGGCATGTGTACAGGAGCACGCAGAGTTCGCAGAGACGAGGCGTTCGGGTGCCCGTGACGCCAGAGACCGCAGCCGCCAGGGATGCGTTCCAACCCAAACGCGCGCTGAACACGATCCAGCGCCTCTGGGAAACCGCGCGCCACATGGATTCGTTGGCCGTTCGTGCCTCGGCTGAATTCGTTGCTGGTGAATTGCGCGCGGCCGGCCTCGACAACGTGCGCATCGAGGAGCTACCCGCCGATGGGCGAACCGCGCCCGGGGGCTGGATCATGCCCCTGGCCTGGAGCGTCACCGATGCGCGTCTCGAAATCGGCGGGCGTGGCGGCAAGGTGCTGGCGGACTACGCCGCGAACCCCCAGACACTGGCCATGTACAGTCCGGAGACGCCGCATGGTCACTGGGTGGAGGGGCCCGTGGCGGTTGCCGCGGACATGGCCGCCGTCCACCGCCCCCGGCTGCGCGGATCCTTCCTGCTGGTAAACGATGGACGCACCTCCCCGGACCTCAACGCCCTCGCGGCAAAGGCGGGCGCCCTGGGCGTCATCGTGTCCGTCCCCAACGCCGATCCGAACGCGGCGCGCTACCTGAACTATGCCGTCCCCTTCGATGCTGGGCGGCCCTGCGTGCCATGCTTCTCGCTCACACCGGCCCAGGGCGCCCGGCTGCAAGCGCTGCTGCGCACGACTCCCGGATTGCGCCTGCGCGCGCGGGTGCGGGCGCAGCGCACCGCCGCCACCGCGCCCCTCGTCACGGCGACGCTGGGCCAAGGCACTCCCTCTATCTACCTGTGCGCCCACTTCGATGAAATCGGCGCGCAGGACAATGCCTCCGGTGTCGGCGTCGCCATCGAAGCTCTCCGCGTGCTGGCCCTGGTGGCCAAGCAACGCGGCGGCGCGCCGCCCGTGCGCGCCATCCGGGTCCTGATGGGGAGCGAAGTTCGGGGGCTCCAGGCCTGGCTCAATCCCATGGGGCGAATTCCACCGTTCCTGGCGGGCCTGAATCTGGACATGGTGGGCATCGAACCCCACGCCGGCGCCAGTCGCTTCATCCTGGGGCGCGGCCTCGCCGGGCAGGCGCACTTCGCGCATCACCTGCTCGACGACGCTGCCCGCCTCGCCAATTCGCGTGTCGGCCGCATGGACACCGTCATCCGGCGCTGCCCCGTCTCCGATGCCATGATCGGCCTTTGCCCGCAGCCTGGACACTGCTCGATCGAACAGACGCCGGACACGGTCTACCACACGTCGGCAGATGTGCCCGCCGTCCTCAGCCTGCGCGCCCTGCAGTGGTCCGGTACGGCCGCGGTCGCCTTCCTGGTCGCGGCCACGCGCTTCTCCAACCGCGAGGTGATTGGCCTGGCGCGAAAAATCACCACCCAAACACGGCGGGAGATGTCGCGGCGGCCCGCGGAAGCCGCTACACTCGCCGCGCGGGCCAAGGCCGAACTCGATTCGCTGCGGCGGGCCTTAACCACCCCCGAGTTGTTCGACCCCTGGCCATCGTCCGCCGAGATCTACCGCGCCGGCGTGCGCCGCGCCGACGGGCTCTGGCCGGCGGTAGCCGACAGGTTGCGCTTCGACGCGCTGGCGGCGACGCTGCCGGCCCTGCCGAAGCCGCCCCCGGCTCGTCCCACCCCCCGGTCGGAAGCCAAGGCACGCCGTGCCGCCGCTGCGCTCGCCCCCGAGGTGACCTTCCGTGGATTCCTTTCCTTCGAGGACCAGACCTCCTTCGGGCAGAAGGCGGCCCTCGCCAGAGCCGTCGGCCTGGCGCCGGGATGGAGCACCGAAACGTGGGCCTGGGCGCTCGCCGCCCGCTTGCGCGGGAAGGCCACGCTCGCCGACGTCGTCGACCTCCTTCGCCGCGACGGCGTCCCCGCCGATATGGGCAAGGCCGTGGCCCTCACCGAGTACCTGGTGCGCATCGGCAAGGCACGGTTGCGCCCTATTCTCGGACCTGCCGCGCTGCGTACGGCGCTGCGCGCGGCCGGCGTCCGGCGCGGCTCGATCCTCTGCCTGCACGCCTCGCTCAGCCAGTTCGGCTACATCCCAGGAGGCCCCGCGACGCTGGTGGACGCCATCCTCGACGTGCTCGGCCCCAAGGGCACGCTGTGCATGCCCGCCCATTCGCTGAGCGTCCTGGGCAACACCCCCTATGACCCGAGCCAGTCGCCGTCCATGGTCGGAGCGGTCAGCGAGTACTTCCGCCGCCGCCCCGGCGTCCGGCGCAGCGGCCACCCGACGCACTCCGTCACCGCCCTCGGCCCCGCCGCCCAAGCGCTGACGGAACTGCCGCGCGAGGATCTGGCGCCGCTGGCCCGCGAGGGGTTCTGGGGCAAGCTCTACGATGCAAACGGCGATGTGCTCCTGCTCTGCCCGCTGCGCAGCGCCACCATCTTTCACGTCGGCGAAGCGTGGACCGGCGTGCCACAGCCATCGTTTGTCGTCCATACCCGCAACGGACGCGGGCGGCGGGTGTTCACCATCCCGCAGGCGCCCTGGCACGTTGACCATTTCGAGACCACCATGGCCGCGCCGCTCTTGCGCAGCGGCGCCATGCGCCGCGTCACCCTCGGCGACGCCAACTTCTACCTGGCGCCGGCGCGCGCCATGGCCGACATCAGCGTGGCCGTGAACCGCGCCAATCCGCTCGTCAGTATCGCCAGCAATGGCACCTGCGGCTGCTTCTACTGCCGCACCGTGCGGCTTGGGGTTGAACGGCGAGGGCATCAGGATGCATGATGGCTGGGGACCGGCAGGCATGGAAGCCTGCCGCCACGCGTTCGGGCCAATTTCAGACCGTGGCGGCGGTTATCATGCGGCCTGACGATACGAAGGCTTGATCACTGGCGCCTGCGAACTTAGAACGG
>CAZWQJ010000299.1:0-4903 GCA_964635825.1 uncultured Victivallales bacterium
CGCCCACAGGGCCGTACTCATGGGGCCCTCTCCTTAGCCGCACATTTGGGGCCTCGCTGCCGCCTTGACACCCACGCGCGCGGCAGACATGATGCGCCGTATGTCTACCATGATGGTCACCGGCGGTTGCGGATTCATTGGCGCAAATTTTATACGCTACCTCTTTGAGGAAACCGACTTCTCCGGCCGCATCGTCAACTTGGACGCCCTGACCTACGCCGGCAACCCCCTCAGCCTGCGCGACCTGGAGCTGCGCTTCCCGCAACGCTACGTCTTCGTCAAAGAAACCATCGGCAACCGCGAGGCCGTGGGGCGCATCCTCGATACCCACGCCGTGGACACGATCTGCCACTTCGCCGCCGAGTCGCACGTCGACCGCTCCATCACGCGGCCTGACGATTTTATCCAGACCAACATCATCGGCACCTACAACCTCCTGCAACTGGCGCGCGAACGCATGGGCCGGATCACCCTCTTCCACCATGTCAGCACCGATGAAGTCTTCGGCAGCCTCGGCGATACGGGCTTCTTCACCGAAGCCACCCCCTACCAGCCCAACAGCCCCTACTCCGCCTCCAAGGCGTCGTCCGATCACCTCGTCCGCGCCTATCATCACACCTACGGGCTGCCCACGACCCTGTCCAATTGCTCGAACAACTACGGCCCCTACCAATTTCCGGAAAAGCTGATTCCGCTGATGATCCTCAACGCACTCGAAGGCAAGGCGCTTCCGGTCTATGGCGACGGTCTCAACGTGCGCGACTGGCTCTACGTCCGCGACCACTGCGAAGCCATCTGGACCATCATGCAGCGCGGCCGGCGCGGCGAAACCTACAACGTCGGCGGCCGCAACGAAATGCAGAACCTCGCCGTCGTTCACGCCATCTGCGACCTTGTCGATGAACGGGCCGGGCCGCTCACCAGCGGCAAAGGCCGGCGCGAGTTGATCACCTATGTCAAAGACCGCCCCGGCCACGACCGGCGCTACGCCATCGACTGCTCACGCATGGAACTCGAACTGGGATGGCAGCCGCGCGAGTCCTTTGAAACCGGCATTCACAAGACGGTTCGCTGGTACCTCGACAATCACGAGTGGGTCGCCCAGGTCCGCAGCGGCGACTACCAGAAGTGGATCCAGCAGCAGTATGGATGAGGGGGCGCAGCGATCAGGGATCGGGCTGCCTTCTGCCTTCTAACTTCTAACTTCTGACTTTCCATATGACCATCGAACCCACAGAACTGCGCGACGTGCTGCTGATCACCCCGAAGGCCTTCCCCGACCAGCGCGGATTCTTCGTCGAAACCTTCAGCGAGCGGCGCTACGCGGAGATGGGAATCGCCCGCACGTTCGTTCAGGATAACCACTCGCATTCGCGTGGAGGTGTCCTGCGCGGCATGCACTTCCAGTTGAAACGCCCGCAGGGAAAACTCGTCAGTGTCATCCACGGCGAAATCCTGGATGTGGCCGCGGATGTGCGGGTCGGCTCGCCCGACTTCGGGCGCTGGACCGCACGCCGGCTCTCCGCCGCCAACCACTGCCAGATGTATGTCCCCCCGGGCTTCGCTCACGGATTCTGCGTGCTGAGCGAATCCGCTGACGTCCTCTACAAATGCTCGGACTACTTCGAGCCCGGCGATGATGGCGGTTTCCTCTGGTCAGACCCCGACGTCGGCATCCCCTGGCCGACCACCACCCCCATCGTCTCCGCCAAGGACCAGGTCTACCCCGCCCTCCGCGCCATCCCCCACGCCAGGCTGCCCGCCTACGCGCCTTAACCCGCACGCTCCTGGGCCTCACACCGCGCGCCGCTTGCCAGTCCCGTCTAAATTTGTCATCATGCGGCCATGACAAGGCGCCAAACTCCCAGCATTTTAGTGGTTTTTCTGGCCGGGGCGCTGGCGGCGGCGGCCGCATTCTCCAACGGCGATTTTTCCAATGGTCTGAGCGGATGGTCAACCGAGGGTTCTGTCTCCGCTGCCAACGGCGCCGCCACCATCAGTGACAGCGGGGCCACCGCCAGCGCGCTCTATCAGCCAATCGCCTGGCCCGCCGCCAGTTTCACGCTCGAGTTTGATTTTCGCAGCGACCTCTCCCCGTCCTTCTCGCAGGGCACCTTGCCCGATGTCGCCTTCGCCAGCATCTATTTCACCGACGACCCGCAATCCTTCGACCCCGACAACGGCGGCTACGATTCGTCCGTTTCGCTCTTCGACCTCGATGCATTCGGCACCTACAACCTGACCGGGACCATCAGCGCCAGTGACCTCGGGTCCGAGTGGTCGCACTATTCCGTGACCCTCGCCAACTCCTCCACCTACATCATCCCGTATTTCGAAGTTCACGACTTGAATTTCCAGGATGCGGACAGCAGTTTCCAACTCGACAACTTCCGACTGGTGCCGGAGCCCTCGACGCTGTCACTGGCCGCAGCGGGTGCGGTGGCCGTGCTGGTTCGCGGCCGGCGCCGACGAACGGGTGGTCCGCGCGCGTGAGTCGCGGCGACTTTCCTCTTCAGCCAGCATGCATGCCCGTCTGAAATCCCTGCCGCTGGGCTGCGGACTCCTGGCCATCGCCGGCTATGCGGCGCTGACAAGCCCGCATCCGGACCCCGGGTCCTCCGCCGAGTGGATCGTGCAACATGGCGGCCTGTCGCGCCAGGTGCCACTGCTGCATCCATGCTGGGGGTTGCTCGTGCGGGCGACCGTCACACTCTCCTCCCAGCCCGCGCTCTGGCTGAACCTGTTCAGTGCCGCCGCCGGCGCGCTGGGAATCGCACTCTTTGCTCTCTTCGCCCAGCGCTTGCGGTTCGCACCGCCCGACGCCGAAATCCCAGCACCCGTTCAGCGCGCGTCCGTCCTCGCCGCCACGGTCGCCCTGGCGCTCATGCTGCCCATCGCCCAGGCGGCCACCCGCGCGCATCCCGGCTCCTTCGAATTGGTCCTGCTGCTGGCCTGGCTGCTCTGCGCGCAAACCTTCGCCCGCACCGGCCGCCTGGCGTGGGCACTGGGCACCGCCGCTCTCGCGGGCCCCGCTGCACTCGAGATCGAAGCGGTTCCTGTTGCCGCCGCCGCGGTCGCCGCCCTGATGCTGGTTGGCGACTGGCGCTGCCACCCGCGCCGCTGGCGCCCGCTCGCGGCCGCGCTGCCACTTGCCGCCGCCAGCATCGTCGCCGCGCTCCTGCTGGCGGCATGGCGCTACCAGGTCGATCCCGCCAATGGTTGGCGCGAGGATCTCACCACGGGAACCGTCATCCGTTCCATCGCAGCCATTCAATGGCAACTGACTCGCGCGCTCATCGGCGGGTTCGGTTGGCTATACCTGCTCCTGATCACGGCCACGCCTTTTCTGCTGGCCCGCTGGCTGGCACGCCATCCGAGCGAGCGCGCCCCGGGCCCTGGGCATCTCCTCCTCGCCCTGGCGCTGGCCCTGCCGCCCGTCCTGCTCGCGCTGAACATGCCGCTCGCGCCCTGGCGCCTCGTCGGCACCACCAGCACCTTCATGCTCGCCGCCCTGCTCTCCGCGCTGACGATCCAGGCCGTAGCCGCCTACGTCTGCTGCTCCATGCGCCCCCTCCGCTGCCACCCCGAACGTTGGCCTGCTATCCTCGCCGGGCTCACACGCGTGCTCACCCTCGCACTGGCTCTCGCCGGCGGTGCGCACCTTGCCCACCTCGCTGCCACCCGACCGGCCCAACCGTTCTACACGTGGGCGCGCCTAACCATCGACGCCTTGGGCCCTCGCAACCGCCTGGTCACCGATGGCTCCCTCGACAATCTCCTCCACCTCGCCGCGCGCGCCGCCGGCCGCCGCATCACCTGCCTCGACTTCAGCCGCTCGCACGACACCGACGACCAGCGCTGGCTCACCGCCCAGTTCCCCACCGCCCCGCTTCGCGCCCTCGCCCATGCCAGCCCCGCCGTCGCGCTGCGCGAGTGGATCCGCACCCAACCCGCCGCCACCGACCAACTCGCCATCCTGCCGAATCCCGATCCCTGGCTGGCCGGCGGCGTCGCCTTCATCCCCGACCGCACCCTCTACCTCGGCACCCGCACGCCCGCGAACTGCACCCCCGACACCTTGCTCGCACACGAAAATGCCACCGTCCTCGCCCTCGCCGATGACCTCTCCCGCCTGCAACAGTCGCAAGGCCCCACGGCGCGCCTCGCCGCACTCCTGCTGGACGCCCTCAGCCGCCACGCCAACGATCTCGGGCTCGCCCTGGAAAATCTCGGAACCCCCACCCACGCTCGCGAGGCCTATGCACTTGCGCTACGCGTCCGGCCCGACAACCTCTGCGCGTTGCTTAACCGTGAACAGCTAGACGGCCCCCCGACAGACTCCGCCACCGATCCCCTCGCAGCCGCCCTCGATCGCGATCAGCATGTCCCGCTGCCACTCCTCACCGCCCGATACGGGCACCTCCGCAACCCACAGGCGCTCGCACGCCTCTCGCCACCACAACCCATGCGCAGCCCGGACACGCCCACCCGACAACCCGCGCACCTCACAGCGCGACACGTCGACGCGCTGGAAACCGCGCTGCGGATGCAACTCGACGACCCGGAGGCCATCCCCGATGGCGTCCTGCTCGGACGCCTGCTGACCCTCGACCCCGGCAATGCCACCGCAAATTTCGCGCTCGGAGTTCTGCTCTACCGCCACGGCCACTCCGACCTCGCCCAAGCCGCCTTCCGCCGCAGCCTCAACCGCCGCTCCACACCCGCCGCCCTCAACAACCTCGCCTGGATCTTCCAGGAACGCGGCGACTTCGCCACCGCGCTCCCCCTCGCCCAAGAAGCCCTGCGCCTCGCCCCCGACAGCGCCACCACCCGGCATACCCTCGATACCATTCTGGCTGCGCTGGGATTGGACACAGCCCACACCAACTCGGCGAGCCACAAC
>CAZWQJ010000300.1:0-4898 GCA_964635825.1 uncultured Victivallales bacterium
GGTGGACATGCGCGGGGGCCTTGGGGGTCAGGGCGCGTCGGTTCGAGGGAGCGGCGGCACGAAGACGTAAGTGGGGTCGGATTCCTGCCGGCGGAGGATGGGGAGCAGCTCCTTCCAGGTCTGCCAGAGGCCGCGCGGGGCGGGGGGCAGATCGGCCTCAATCAGGCGGCGCAATTTGGGCAGGTTGTAGAGCGGAACCGCGGCATACATGTGATGCTCTACATGGTAATTCATCTGCCAATAGAGAAAGCTGAGGAAGGGGTGGAGGATCATGGTGCGGCTGCACAGGCGGAAGTCCGGAACGTTGGAGGGCAACCCGGCGTGTTGCGGAAAGTAGCAGAGGAGGGAGAGGGCGGTGGCGATGAACGGGGCGAAAGTGAAGAGCGGGAAGAGGATCCACAGGCGGTAGTGGATGAAGAGGGCGGCGAGGATGACGTGGGTGGCGAGGACGATGCGCGAGCAGCGGAAGAGCTGGCGGCGGAGGGCGGGATCCGATTCGGGGAAGATGCGCAGTTCCCATTCGCCGGAGAGCCGGCCGGTGCTGAGGCGGATGCAGCGCAGGATGGCGTTGCGGATGCCGGGCAGATGGATGGTGAAGGCCCAGAACCACTCGATGGGCGGTAGGCGCTTGGGCAGGACTTCCTCGAGATCGAGGACGGAATAGACGGTGAACTGGTGGTGGCGGGTGTGGCTGTTGCGGTAGTGGATGAAGTTCGACCAGCCGGTGACGGAGACGAGCCAGCAGAAGACCTCATTCCAGATGCGCGTTTTGAAGACGGTGCGGTGCTGGAGTTCGTGGCCGGCGACGCCCATGCCGAAGAAGGCGAAGAAGGCGCAGTGGACATAGAGGCCGATGGCCATGGGGATCCACCAGCGCATGCGCCAGCAGACGAAGGTAAACGTGCCGGTGGCGAGCAGGAGGAGGATGTTGAGCCCCACCTGTCGAAACCCCTTCCAGTCGCTGCGCTCGGTCAGTTGGCGCAACGTGTCGCGATCGATCGGCGACCGATACCAGTCAATGCGTTCATCCACACCCATGGGGTGAGCATGCGGCATGGGCGGCGGGGATGGCAAGCCGGGACTACGTCGGAACGACTCAACAGGCCACCGCAGATGAACGCAGAAGAACGCAGATTGGCGGCAGAGCATTCACTCAATCGTTGCGGAGGGCTTCGTAGGGGGTGATGCGGGCGGCGGCCATGGCGGGGCCGGCGGCGCAGAGGGCGGCGGTGGCGAGGGCGGCGGCGGCGGGGGTGAACCAGGCCATGGCGGACATGGCGAGGGGGACCTGGAAGCGATCGCCGGCGAGGGCCAGCAGCAGCGCGGCGGCGAGGACGCCGAGGGTGGCGGCGGCGGCGGTGGTGAGGGCGGCCTCGCCGATGAAGAGCATGGCGATGTCGCGCGTGGAGGCGCCGAGGGCGCGCCGGAGGCCGATTTCCGGGACGCGTTCGCGTACGGCCGAGGCCATGACGTTGGCCAGCATGGCAGCGCCCAGTGTGAGGCAGAGCAGGGCGACCGCACCGACGGTGAACCCGACGGCGAGGCGCAGGCGGCGCACACCGGAGAGGAGGGTGTCGGGGTTGACCCAGGTGTAGTCGGAGGACAGTTCGGTGGCGGTGGCAAAGAGCGGGGCGGCGCGGGTGGCCAGGGTGTCGAGGGCGTCGAGGCGGTCGACCCGCACGAGGACGGCATCGAAGCGGTCGTTGGGCGGTTCGGTGGTGGATCGCCAGAACGGCGCGACGGTGTGGGGGATCCAGAGCAGGCGGTCGCCGGTGGGGAGCGGCGAGTCGGCGGCGGCACCGGCGGGCGCGAGGACCCCGACGACCTCGAAGGGGACGCTGGTCAACCGGACGACAGCGCCGACGGGGGCGTTCCACTCGCGGCTGAGGACGCTGGTGAGGACGCAGACGCGCCGGGCGCGCTGGATGTCGAGCGCGTCGAGGGGGCGACCCGCGAGCAGGGGCCACCCGCGCAGGGCGGCGAGGTGTTCGTCGCCGGCGAGAATGTCGACGGCGGGTTTGCCCTGTAGGGTCGGGGCGCGCTCATGGCGGAGGACGCTGATGGTGTAGGCGGGGAAGCGATGGCGCAGGAGGGCGGCGTGGGGGGCGGAGATGCCCCCGCGCGGGGAGGACGACGGTTGCGCCGGCAAGAGGGCCGCCACATTGGCGCCGACGCCGGAGAGGATTTGTTCCGATTGGCGGGCGAAGCCGGCGAGGACGGCCATCAACATGGTCAGGGTGAGCATGCCGGTGGCGAGGGTGAAGAGGGAGAGGAGCAGATGCCCGGGGCGCGAGCGGATGCCTTCCCACACGTCCAGGAGCAGCGGGTGCGGGGCTCTCGCGTTCATGCCACGGCCTCCAGTTGTCCGTCGGCACAGCGCCAGTGGCGCGTGCAGGCGTGGAGCAGGGCATCGTTATGGGTGACCATGAGGATGGTCAGGCCGCGGTGGTGGAGGCGGGCGAGGTGGTCCATGATGAGGGTGGTGGAGGCGCGGTCGAGATTGCCGGTGGGTTCGTCGGCCAGGAGCAGGCGCGGCTCGAGCACGAGGGCGCGGGCGAGGGCGACGCGCTGCATTTCGCCGGCGCTGAGTACGCGCGCGGGGCGGGTGGCGGCGTGGGCCATGCCGAAGCCCTCGAGCAGGTCCATGGCGCGAGCGCGGGCGGTGGCGGGGTCGTGGCGCACGTAGCGAAAGCGGAAGAGGACGTTATCGAGGACGCTGCGATGGGGCAGGAGGAAGAAGCGCTGAAAGACCATGCCCAGGCGCTCGGCGCGCAGGCGGCGCGCGGACTCGGCGTCTTCGGGGGCGACGCGCACGCCGTCGAGGAAGACGTGGCCTTCGGTGGGCCAATCCAGTAGCCCGGCGATATTCAGGAGGGTGGTTTTTCCGGAACCGGAGGGGCCGGTGATGGCGATGAACTCGCCGGCTTCGATACGCAGGTTCAGGTTGCGTAGCACATGGACGGGGCCGCCCGGCGAAGCGAAGCGCTTGCTCACGCCCTCCAATCGCAGGACCGCTTCTGGCGAGGCACTCATGGCACGACCACGCGCGCGCCCGGTTCGAGGCCTTCGCGCACGTGCACATCGGCGTCGTTGGCGGCGCCCAGCACCAGGGGGATCTCGCGGGGCGCGGCTCCGCGCTCCCACACCCGGCAGCAGGGGCCCGCGGCGCTCCAGGCCACGGCGCGGCGCGGCAGCAACAGGGCGTCCTCCAGGCGGACCGACTGGATGCGCGCGTCGACGGTCATGCCGGAGCGCAGGCGCGCGTCGGTGGCCTCCAGGCGCAGGGTCACAAGGAAATACTTTTGCCAGGCGGGCAACCCGGCGACGCTCTGGGCCATGGCTCCGATGGACTCGACGACAGCAGGCAGGCGCACGTCGGGGAAGGCCGGGGCCGTGACTTCGGCGGGGGCGCCGGCGGGAACCTGGGCGAGTTCGGCCTCCGGGATCGTGCAGCGCACGACGACATCGGACATATCCGCCACGAGCAGGAAGGGTTGATTGCGGTAGACGGTATCGCCGACGCGCGCGGTGCGAAACTCGCCGCCGACGTGCAGGGGTTTGTAGATGACGACGCCGGCGGCGGGTGCGTTCACTTCGCACTGGGCGCGCTCCTCGCGAATCAGGGCGAGCTCGCGCTCGGCGCCTTCGACAGCGGCGCGGGCGCGCTCCAGGGCGGCCGGATGCAGTTGCGTGCGGGTCAGCTCCAGGGACTGTTCGATGGAGGCGGCGTGCTGCTCGGCTTGCGCGACGCGGCGCTGCTGCTCGACAACTTCCTGCTCAGCCACCAGGTCTTCGGCGCGCAACTCGCGCGTATCGTTGAGGACGACGCGGGCTTCGTCGCGCTCGGCGTTGGCCTCGGCGAGCTGGGCTTCGAGCTCGCCGATCTTCAGGGGGATTTCGCCGAACTCCAGGCTGGCCAGTTGAGCGCGGGCCAGGCGCGCCTCGCGTTCCAGGCGGATGACATCGCGTTCGATGCCGGCGGGGTCGAAGCGGACCACGAGATCGCCGGGCTCCACGCGGGTGCCCTCGGCGGCGAGGTCGATGATGGTGGACGACTGCGCGAGGCGCGAGGCGATGGCGTGGGCGCGACGGGCTTCGATGGCGCCCGTGTAGCGGGTGTGCACCTCCAGCGTGCCGATGCGGGCGGTGACGACCTCCGCCGCCGCGCCGCGGTCCGGGCGTGTCGACAGCCGCCAGACCGCCCAGGCGACGAGCGCGGCGATGGCGAGGACGAGCAGCCAAACATGGCGTGATCGGGGAGTGGACATGGCCCCCTGCTTACGTGTTTCGCGCTCCATGGTCACTTTCATGCGGCCGTTTACTCCGTCGGCAGCAACGGAAGCTTCAGTTCCTTCAGGAACTCATTGTGCTTGGTCGTCGCCTTCTGGATGGCCCGCTGGATTCTAACCAGTTCGGCGTGCGTCTCATCCAGTTTGATTTCCGGCTCCTGCTGGGCGGTGCTGATGTAGCGAGAGATGTTGAGATTGTAACCCTCTTCGGCGACTCGATCCATCGAGACACGCTTCGAGTAGCGGGGTTCTTCGCGGCGGTGCTGGTAGGTCGCGACGATCTTGTCGATGTGCGCCTCGGAGAGCACGTTTTGGCGCTTGCCCTTTTCGAAGTGTTCGGCGGCGTTGATGAAGAGCACGTCGTCGGGTTTCTTGCACTTCTTGAGCACGAGGATGCAGACGGGAATGCCGGTGGAGTAGAAGAGGTTGGCGGGGAGGCCGATGACGGTGTCGATGTGGCCGTCTTTGAGGAGCTTGGTGCGGATGCGTTCCTCGGCGCCGCCGCGGAAGAGGACACCATGCGGCAGGATGATGGCCATGACGCCCTGGTCGGCCAGGTAGTGGAAGCCGTGCAGGAGGAAGGCGAAGTCGGCGGCGGATTTCGGGGCC
>CAZWQJ010000301.1:0-4896 GCA_964635825.1 uncultured Victivallales bacterium
TAGGGCGAAGCCTCCGGCTGAGCCGTGTCGGAGACGGCGATTGTGCGCATCGGCGCGGCCAGAACCGTTAACCGCAGATCACGGGCCCGACGCCCGCTCTTGCCCCCTGCCGCCGGGGCGCTACAATGCGCCCCTTTGGAGAGTCCCCCCATGGCCAAGAAACCCCAGGCGTACGACGAGAGCACGATCAAGACCCTCTCGTCGCTCGAGCACATCCGCAAACGCACCGGCATGTACATCGGCCGCGTCGGCGATGGCTCCGACTATGATGACGGCATCTATGTCCTGCTCAAGGAAGTCGTCGACAACGCCGTCGATGAATTCATCATGGGCCAGGGCAAACGCGTCACCGTCGCCATCGAGGGGCCGCGCGTGACCATCCGCGACTACGGCCGCGGCATCCCCCTCGGCAAGCTCGTCGAGTGCGTCTCCCGCATCAATACCGGCGCCAAGTACAACGACGACGTCTTCCAATTCAGCGTTGGCCTCAATGGCGTCGGCACCAAAGCCGTCAATGCCCTCTCGCGCGACTTCACCGTCCGCAGCGTGCGCGACGGCCGCTTCGCCGCCGCCGCGTTCCGCCAGGGCGAACTCCTGCGCGAGTGGAAGGGCAAACTGGATGAACCCGACGGCACCCTCGTCGTCTTCGAGCCCGACCCCGAAATCTTCGGCCCCGTCGCCTTCCGCCTCGAACATGTCGATCGCCGACTGCGACTCTATGCCTACCTGAATGCCGGCCTCACCATCGAGTGCAACGGAACCTCCTACAGCGCACGCGACGGCCTGCGCGACCTGGTCGATGCCGAGGTCCGCGACGAAGCCCTCTACCCCGTCCTCCACCACCGCACCAAAACCCTCGAAATCGCTTTCAGCCACACGAACCGCTTCGAAGAAACCTTCATGTCGTTCGTCAATGGCCAGTTCACCAGCGACGGCGGCACCCACCTCAGCGCCTTCCGCGAAGGTCTCGTCAAGGCCTTCAACGAATTCTCCAAGGGTAAGTTCGAGGGCGACGACGTGCGTGACGGCATGGTCGCCGCCATCGCCATCCGCCTGCGCGATCCCATCTTCGAGTCCCAGACCAAAAACAAGCTGGGCAACACCGAGTTGCGCGCCGCACTCGTCCAGGAAGTCCGCGAGGCCGTCGTAGATCTCCTCCACCGCGACCCCAAGGCCTCCGAACGCGCACTCCTCAAAATCGAAGAAACCGTCAAGTTGCGCAAGGAACTGCAGGCCGTCAAAAAGATGGCCCGCGAGCGCGCTCGCGCCACATCCATCCGCGTCCCCCAGCTCAAGGACTGCAAAACGCACTTCGACCGCAGCACCGGCGCCGGCGCCGAGTCCATGCTCTTCATCACCGAGGGCCAGTCCGCCGCCGGCTCCATCACCAGTTGCCGCGATGTCAACACCCAGGCCGTCTTCACCCTCCGCGGCAAACCCCTCAACACCTGCGACCTCAATCGCGATGTCCTCTACAAGAATGAGGAACTCTACAACCTCATGCGCAGCCTCGACGTCGAGGAATCCGTCGAACGCCTGCGCTACCGCCGCGTCATCCTCGCCACCGATGCCGACGTCGACGGTCTCCACATCCGCAATCTGCTCCTGACGTTCTTCCTGCGCTTCTTCGAACCCCTCGTCCACGAAGACCACGTCTGGATCCTCGAAACGCCCCTCTTCCGCGTCCGCAACACCAAGCAAACCGTCTACTGCTACTCCGAATCCGAACGCGATGCCGCCTCGCACCAACTCGGCCGCGGCGTCGAAATCACCCGCTTCAAGGGCCTCGGCGAAATCTCGCCATCCGAATTCCAGCGCTTCATCGGCCCCGACATGCGCCTCACCCCCGTCACCGTCACCAACCGCCACAGCATCCCGGCCATCCTCGATTTCTACATGGGCCGCAACACCCCCGAACGCCGCCGCTACATCATGGACAACCTCGTCCTGGAGACCGACGCGTGAGCGACGAACTCGACCTCTTCTCCACACCCCCCACGCCCCCTCCACCGGACTCATCCAACGAGTCCGATCAGTCCAACTCGTCCGAACAGTCCGACTCGTCCAACTCCCCCTCCCCCCCCCCCATCTCCCCCCCCCCTTCCGACCCCAACGCCATCGCCGACGGCCCCCTCAAGCGCCTCATCGACGACAACTTCATCCGCTACGCTTCCTACGTCATCCGCGACCGCGCCATCCCCGAGATCGATGATGGCCTCAAGCCCGTCCAGCGGCGCATCCTGCATGCCCTGCACGAAAACGACGACGGCAAGTTCATCAAGGTCGCCAACATCGTCGGCTACACCATGCAGTTCCACCCGCACGGCGACGCCTCCATCGCCGACGCCCTCGTGGGCCTCGGCAACAAGCAGTTTCTCATCGAAGGGCAGGGTAATTCCGGCAACATCCTCACCGGTGACCCCGCCGCCGCCACCCGCTACATCGAGTGCCGTCTCACCCCCCTGGCGCGCGAGGAACTCTTTGATGACGACCTTACCGAGTCCGTACCCTCCTACGACGGCCGCAACCAGGAGCCCGTCGCCCTCCCCTCGCGCCTCCCGCTCCTGCTCATGCTCGGTGCCGAGGGCATCGCCGTCGGCATCGCCACCCGCACCCTTCCCCACAACTTCAACGAACTCATCGAAGCCCAGGTTGCCATCCTCCAGAAACGGTCATACGACCTCGTCCCGGATTTCCCCCAGGGCGGCATCATGGATCCCTCCGCCTACGATCACGGCCGCGGCCACGTCCGCCTCCGCTCCCACGTCGAGGTGCGCGATCCCCAAACCCTCGTCATCCGCGAAACCCCTTTCGGCGTCAACACCGACGCCCTCATCGCCTCCATCGAGGACGCCGCACGCAAAGGCAAAATCAAACTACGCGCCATCGACGACTTCACCGCCGGCTCCGTCGAAATCGAAATCCGCCTGCAGGCCGAGGCCGATGCCGCCCGCGCCGTGGATGCCCTCTACGCCTTTACCCTCTGTGAAACTCAGGTCTCCAGCCGCATCATCGCCATCCGCGACCGACGCCCCGTCGAACTCACCGTGGATGAAATCCTTCAGCACAACACCGCACGCCTGCTCCGACTCCTCCAGCAGCGCCTGAAGATCCAGCAGAAGCGCCTGACCGAAGATCTCCACCGCCGCACCCTCGTGCAACTCTTCGTCGAGCATCGCCTCTACCGCCCGCTCGAATCCTGCGAGACCGCCGAGGCCATGGACGCCGCCGTCCGCGACGGACTCGCCCCCTTCACACCGCACCTCCTGCGCGACCTCAGCAAGGCCGATATCGAGATGCTGCTGGAAATCCCCGTACGCCGGCTTTCTCGCTTTGACCTCGAACGCAACCGCGCCGACATGGAGAAAATCCGCACCGACCTCGCCGAATCGCGCGACAACCTCGCCAACCTTATCGGCTACGCCGTCCGCTACCTGCGCACCCTCCAACGCAAACACGGCGCCGCGTTTCCGCGCCGCACCCGCATCGCCCCCTTCGAGGCCGTCGCCGTACGCGAACTCACCGCCAGCGAACTCGCCATCCGCTACGACCGCACCAAGGGCTACCTCGGCCACAGCGTCGCCGGCGCCAACCTGCTCGCCTGCTCATCCCTCGATAAACTCCTCCTCCTCTGGCTCGATGGCCGCTACAAGGTCGTCGCTCCCCCGGAAAAACTCTTCGTCGATACCACCCTCGCCCAGTGCCTCGTCACCACCCGCGAGCACATCATCACCGTCGCCTACGAAGCCGAGGGCCTCACCCGCCTCAAGCGCTTCCCCGTCACCGCCGTCGCCAACCGCGAATACCGCAGCGCCCCCAAAGACGCCCGCGTCCTGTTCTGCAGCCTCGACACTCACGACACCCTCTATGTGCGCTACGACCCCGCGGAAGGCGGCACCATCCGCCAACAGGAATTCGATATCCGCGAACTGCCCGTGCGCGAGCGCCAAAGCAACGGCGCTCTCATGAGTTCCAAGCGCATCGCTTTCATCGGCCCCGCCAAACCCGACGACTGGGACGACACCCAAACCGGCCCCAAAGGCCGCTTCATGGACCGCTAATAACGCTGCCCACCCCCGTCCCGTCGGGTCGGGGGCTTCGTAGCGCGGGGCTCCCGTCCCGCGCCAACAACCGCACGCGGCGGAACCGCCGAAATCTGAAATCCGAACTTCGCCCTTCGCCGCTCCACAGGTGCCCCGTGCGCTCCGCCGCGCGGGCTCTTCCTCGCCCCTCGCCCCCCGCCCCTCAGGTGGCCCGTGCGCTCCGCCGCGCGGGCTTCCGGCTTCCCCGCCGGCAATCGCGGCATACGCCATACAAAGTGATCTCGTGATCCCGCACGGAGAATCCCGCCGGCGCCAGCGTACGCACATCCGGCGTGCAGCCCGGCATCTCAAACACCCGCCGGCAGTCGTCGCAGCGAAAATGATGGTGGTGCCCGCGATCCGCGGGCTCATAGCGCACCGGCTCGTTCGCCAGTTCCACCGCCGTCAGGCTCCCCTCCTGCGCCAGCAGCTTCAGCGTCCGGTACACCGTCGCGATCCCAATCCCCTTCGCAAAACGCCGCGCCTCCACCAGCGCTTCCTGCGGCGTCAGCGGTCGCGTGCTCGCCGCAAATACCCGCAGCAACGCCTCCCGCTGCCGCGTCCGACGCTCCGTGCCCGCAATTTTGCTATTGATATTCATCTCTCAGTACGTAAACTATCAGAAGCCTAGCGCTTCGCGGCGCCGGAATCAACCTATGCAACCCAACCCGATCCATCGAGCCCCCATTTCCCCGTTCCATCTCGCATTCACATCCCGCCCCCGGATCCGACCCCGCTCCGCACTTGGACGTTGGATGTTGAGCGTTGGATGTTGGATGTTCTCCGACCTTCGCACGTCCCTGCCCCTGGCCGC
>CAZWQJ010000302.1:0-4894 GCA_964635825.1 uncultured Victivallales bacterium
CCGGGCGACGCCGGGCAAGCCCAACCCACTCTCCCCTCCGCGCTCCCTCTCCCCCACGCGGCCTTCCCTTGCCGCGCTCCCCGCTCCCCGCTCCCCCTCCCCGCCTCTCTTACCCCCTACCAATCATCCGTCCGAAACGGCTCCGCCGGCAGATGCGCCCCGTTGTACAGCGTGCAGGGCGGCGAATCTCCCCACCCATACCGCGCCGCCACCGGCTTGGCCACCGCCGGACTGCTCACCACCACGTCGCCGCCTTCCACGCGCCCCGTCGCCACATGGAACACGCGATCCGCACCCGCCACTGCAAAACTCCGCAGCGGGCCCGTCCGCACCGTCAACCCATCGGCATGATCGAACGCGATCCGCAGCGCAGAGCCATCCACCCGCAGCGATCGGTACGTCGGCCCGCGATACTCCACCGCTTGCCCGTACGTCGTCGCCAACGCACTCAACGCCAGCCGCAGCCCCACATCCCGCTTGTTGCGCGGATGGATGTCTTGCGGATCGCCAATGTCGATCGCCACCGCCATGCCCGTATGCGGAAGTTCACGTGCGGCGGCCTGCGACTCGCGTATCCGCGCCCAGTCCGTATCCTCGTATTCCGCCGTCGACCCCTTGCTGACATAGTTCGCCAGCTGGACAAAGTGGAACGCGAGATCCTCCATGCCCCAGTGCCGCCGCCAATCGCGGATCATCGCCGGAAACAGCACCCGGTACCCCGCCGCGTCGGCCGCATTGGATTCGCCCTGGTACCAGATCGCGCCCCGCAACCCGTACGGAACGATCGGCGCAATCATCCCATTGAACAACACGCTCGGCAGATTCTGGTGCTGCGGCAAACTGGTATGCGCCGGTTCCCTCACCATCCCGAAATCCTGCTCGATCCGATACCGCCACGCCCCCGCCAGCGAGATCGCCTTCGCGCCGGCAAGCCCCTTCGGACGCAGGTCCATCGCCCCCGCCGGCCCCACCAAACCACCCCCGGTATAATTACTGAGCACACGCACCGCGATCACGTTGCGCCCCGCTCTCACGCCCGAGGCCGGCACGCCGTACGTTCGCGGCGTGCACCAGCTCTCTTCCTTCTCCACCCAGGTCAACCCACCCACGCGCTCGCCGTTGAAGTAGGTGTCATCGCTCTTGTCCACCGCACCCAAGGACAGTTGCAGCTCATGCCCAACCCACTCGCTCGGAATATCCACCGTGAGGCGGAACCAGAAGACGCCATTGGTCGGGTGCCCCGCGCGCAGCCAGTACTCCGGCAACTCCATCGTGCCCCAGGTCGTGTCGTCGCAGTCCGCATGCGCCCAGCCCTCGGCCAAGCCGCGATTGCCCGCATCCTGAGGCAACTGCATCAGAAATTTCGCGCGCTCCTCTTCGTACCGCGCGTGTGCCTGCCCGCCACGCATCAGCTCGGCATTCTGGCGCAGCTCCTCCACATAGCGCCCCAGCGCCGGGTCACCAACCAGCCCCTCGCCGCTGGTCCACGCTTGCGCAACCGTCCCCCCCCACGAACTGCTGATCAACCCGACGGGAACCCCCAGCGCCCGATAAATCTCCCGCCCAAAGTAGTACCCCACCCCCGAAAACTGTGCCGCCTCATGTGGCGTGCAGCGCCCCCACCGTGCAACCACGTCGGCCACCGGCGTCAACGAGAACTGCCGGGGCACCGTCAGCATGCGGATCTCCGGATAGTTGGCCTCGGCACTCTCGGTCGCCCCGTCGGAAGAAAGCGAGAGCGGCCATTCCATGTTGGACTGCCCCGAGCACAGCCACACTTCGCCCACCAGCACATCATGAAGGATCAGCGTGTCCGAACCACGCGCCGTCAGCGTGTGCGGCCCCCCCGCCGGCATCGCAGGCAGCTGCACGCTCCACCGCCCATCCGCGTCCGTCGTCGCCTCCGCGGTACTCCCCGCCAACTCCACCGCAACCCGTTCACCCGCCACCGCCCAACCCCACACCAGAATCGCGCGGTCACGCTGCAATACCATGTGATCGGTAAACATCCCTGCTAGTCGCATGCTGCCCACTCCTTCATGATTGAACCCCAGTCCACGCCATCAGACTACCGAGCGATGGGCAAGCTGCCCACCCCGAACAGCCGCTTATGAATCCGTGCGGAGCGGTTCCCCATTGAGGTCTGTAGCCGATCTCGGGGAGGGCCGGGTGCCACCCCGGCCGCGTATGTTCACGGACTCTGCCCCGAATCGACAAACCGTCGCGGCTCGCGTGGACGCTCGCCCTCCAATGGGCAGGACCTTTACGATCCGATGGAGGGCGAGACTCCGGCGAGCCGCGTTTTTCAACCGTCGGCCTAGGCCGGCTTGACGGCATACGGGCGCGTGTACCAGACATGCTTGGCGTACTCGCCGATGCAGCGATCGCTGGAGAAGTAGCCCATGCGCGCCACATTCAGCAGACTCTTGCGCCACCAGTCCGCCCCACTCGCGAAACAGGCCGCCGCCTCCGACTGCCGGTCCACATACTGACGGTAATCCGCCACGTGGAAGTAGTGGTCGCCCCACTCCGTCAGGCTGCGATGCAACTCGCCAAAGAGATCCGGCTGCAGCGGCTCGAACGGATTCTCGCGCAGCGCACGCACCACGCGCCCCAGTTCCGCATCGCCCGCCACCCACTCCGACGGGTGGTAGCCCTTGCGGCGCAGCTCGTCCAACTCCGCCGCGCGGTGCCCAAATAAATACAGGTTATCCGACCCCACCTGCTCGGCGATCTCAATGTTCGCCCCGTCCCAGGTTCCAATCGTCAGCGCCCCATTCAGCGCCAGCTTCATGTTGCCCGTGCCTGAGGCCTCCGTCCCCGCCGTCGAAATCTGCTCGGACATGTCGGCCGCCGGGATGATGCACTCCGCCAGCGACACGCTGTAGTCCGGCAGGAACACCACCTGCAGCCACTCCCGCACCGCCGGGTCCGCATTTACCGCCGCCGCCACCGAGTGGATCAGCTTGATGATCAGCTTCGCCATGTGGTAGCCCGGCGCCGCCTTCGCCCCAAACACAAACACGCGCGGCACCCGCTCCGCATTGGGCTCATCCCGCAGCCGATGCCACAACGTGATGATGTGCATGACGTTCAGCAGTTGCCGCTTGTACTCATGCAGGCGCTTGATCTGCACATCGAATATCGCATCCGTCCGCACGTGCAGCCCCGTACTCACCCGGATCCGCTCCGCCAGCCGGCGCTTGTTCTCCAGCCGCACCCCGCGAAACGCATCCCGGAACCCGCGGTCGTCCGCCATCGGCTCCAACGCCCGCAGCGCATCCAGGTCGCGCACCCACTCCGGACCGATCGCCTCCGTGATCAGCGCCGCCAGCGCCGGGTTGCACTCCAGCAGCCAGCGCCGCTGGCTGATCCCATTGGTCACATTCAGAAAGCGTTCCGGCCACAACTGCTGGAACGACTTGAACACCCGCGTCGTCAGCAGTTCCGTGTGCAGCGCCGCCACCCCGTTGATCGCATGGCTGCCGATCAGCGCCAGGTTCGCCATCCGCACCTGCTTCACCGGCCCTTCCTCAATCACCGACACGTCCGCGATCAGCGCATCGTCCACCCCGCTGCGCAGCCGCACACTCTCCAGAAAGCGGTGATTCAGCTCGTAGATGATCGCCAGATGCCGCGGCAGCACTCGCTCCAGCAACGACACCGGCCACTTCTCCAGCGCCTCCGGCAACAGCGTGTGATTCGTGTAGCCCAGCGTCCGCACCGTGATGTCCCAGGCCGTATCGAACGGCACCCCCTGCTCGTCCGTCAAAAACCGCATCAGCTCCGCCACCGTCAGCGAAGGATGCGTGTCGTTCATCTGGACCGCATGGTAATCCGGCAGGCTCGTCCAGGGCTGGCCCGTCATCGCAAACCGACGCAGGATGTCGCGCACGCTGCACGCCACCAGGAAGTACTCCTGCAGCAATCGCAGCTCGCGCCCCGCCAGCGTGTTGTCCGCCGGATACAGCACGCTCGTGATATTCTCCGCCCAGTTCTTCTCCGAAACCGCCGTCACGTAGTCGCCGCGGTTAAACACGTCCAGCCGGAACCCCTGCGTCGCCCGCGAACTCCACAGCCGCAGCCGGTTCGTCGTCGTCACCCCATGACCCAGAATCGGAATGTCGTGCGGCACGCCTTCGAACATCTGCCAGTCCGTCCACACATGCTCGTCGCGCCCGCGCCGCCGCACCGACTCCACCCGCCCGTACGCCAGCACCAGCACCGTGTCTTCCGGCCGCTCGATCTCCCACGGATTCGGCAGCCGCAGCCAGTCATCCGGCTTCTCCACCTGCCAGCCGTTTTGAAAATCCTGACGGAACATGCCGTGCGCATACCGCAGCCCATACCCCACCGCCGGGTACTCCAAGGTCGCCAGCGATTCCATGAAGCACGCCGCCAACCGACCCAGGCCGCCATTCCCCAAGCCCGCGTCCGGTTCCAATTCCGCCAGCGTCGCAATGTCCAGCCCCAGCTCCTTCATCAACGCGCCCACCGCGGGCTCCGCCTGCAAGGCCGACATGTTCTGCCGCAGCAACCGCCCCAGCAGATACTCCATCGACAGGTAGCTCACGCTCTTCGGGAAATCCTTCCAGAGCTGGGTGTGCGTCCGCAGCATCCGCTCCACCCCCAGATCCCGACAACATGCCGCCAGGCTCGCCCAGTGGTCGTACGTCGAAGCCTCACGCAAATCCTTGCAGCGCGAATAGTGCAGATGCTGAAAAAAGCGCTCCCGCAACCCGCTCGCCGCGGCCGCCTTCCCATTCGCTTTCCCGTTCCCCTGCTCGCTCATGACATCCCCTCTCTCCATCCAAATCCGTGGAACCGCCTGCGCGTGACCCCAAAAGTAAATTCGGTTACCAATCGCCAGCGTCACTGGCAAGCCCCATTTCCG
>CAZWQJ010000303.1:0-4871 GCA_964635825.1 uncultured Victivallales bacterium
AGGGGAAATTCCGGGAGGATCTCTACTTTCGACTGAACGTGGTCGACATCAACCTACCCACGCTGGCCCAGCGGGCCGCCGATATTCCGCTGTTAAGTGATGCGTTCATCCGCGAATACGCCAGCAAGCACGGCCGTGTGATCGCCGGGATGACGCCCGAGGCCGCCGCACTGCTGGGGGTTTACGCCTGGCCGGGGAACGTCCGCGAGTTGCGCAACACGATCGAAAAGATGGTGGTGCTGGCGCACAGCGACCGCCTGGGCGTGCGGGACGTGCCGCCCAATATCCGCGACGCAGTCAGAGGGCGCGCCCCGGCCGCGAGGGCCGGCGGCGGGGCGCTGGCCGATGTCGAGCGCGACCGGATTCTGACTGTGCTGGCGGGCAAGCAGCAGAACCGATCTCAGGCGGCGGTCGAACTGGGCATCAGCCGCCGCACGCTGATCCGCAAGCTCAATGCCTACCGCGAGCAGGGGTTGCTATAATCGTGCCCGCCCCTTATTTTGTCGAATATGGCGCCTAAAGCCTGGCGCTGGCGAAGTGAAAAAACCGTGCTATCGAAGAAATCCCTTGCGTTTTACCGCCGCCTGTGATACTAGTTTGCCACTTGGAGTCTTCATGTAAGGGGGCCTGCGCGCATGCACAAACCGACGCACACATCAACCACTCGACGTGGCGGCTGCCGCAGGGTTGCCGCGATTGTTTTCGCGATGATGCTCGTCTCCGGAGAGGCCTGTGGCCGGAACATCCGGGTCAGCAACGTGCGCTGCACGGAGCATCCCGGAGCCGCCGGGCAAAGCGACGTGCAATTCGATCTGGCCTGGGAGGATTCCTGGCGGTCAGAGTCCGTGGAGCCAGCGGAAATCAACGTCACGGGGAAGGCGCTTCCGGTTAATAACTGGGATGCGGCTTGGGTGTTTGTCAAGTTCCGCGCGACGGGCAGCGCGGACGGTTATTCGCACGCGCGGCTTTCGCCGAAGGCCGTCGATCACGTCTTGGCGGCCGGTGCGGCCGCTTCCGTGGGCCTGACCGATGACCGGGGCGTCGGTGTGTTTGTCTACCGCGCGGAGGCGGGGCGCGGCAAGAACGATTGGAAGGGCCTCAGTGTGCGCTGGCTGCACGGCGCGGACGGCGTAGCCGCCGTGGCGGCGGTCGACATTAAGGTGTACGCGATCGAGATGGTCTATGTGGATCAGGGCGCGTTTGCCGTCGGCAACACGGGGCCTGAACTCAACGCGCTGAATCTGACGGTGATCACACAGAAAGATCCGACGGCGGCGGGGGGGCGTCCGACCGGCAGCACCGAACCCGATTCCCCCGCCTGGCCCAATGGCTATGCCGCCTTTTACTGCATGAAGCAGGAGGTCACACAGGGCGAGTATGCCGCGTTCCTCAACGCGCTGCCGCGGGATGCGTGCGGCAGGACCGCGAGCCTGACCGATTCCAGTTCGCGCTATTACGCCCCTGCGGCGTCGGTGTCGCGCTACTCTCTGACGGGTGACTGGCCAAACATCGCCGCGTCAAAACCGGGTGTGGCGTGCAATTTCCTCTCCTGGTTTGACGGCGTGAAGTATGCGGCGTGGGCGGGGCTGCGGCCGATGACCGAGATCGAGTTCGAAAAGGCGTGCCGCGGGCCGCTCAATCCCGTTCCGGGCGAATATGCGTGGGGAACGGCCGATATTGCAGGAACCGATTTTCCGGTCCCTTCGACCGATGGGTATGCGCTCCAGTCGGACGGCGGACCGGATGAATCCGTCACTTGGGTCGGCGCCAACGGCCCTGGTGGGTCGGTTGGTAACGCGGTGTGGAGCGGCACCGTTCGGCGCGAAAACGATGCGATGTTCGCCGTCAACGCCATCAACGGGCCGCTGCACGCCGGCATTTTCGCGAAACCGGGGAACACGCGGGTCCTCTCCGGGGCGTCGTATTGGGGCATCCTAGAACTGAGCGGCAACCTCTATGAGCGCGTCGTGACCATTGGCAATAGACAGGGGCGCGGGTTTCAGGGGTCGCACGGCACGGGAACCGTGTCCGTCCCGCTGGATTGGCCTTCCAGCTCGGCCGATGGCACAGGGCTTCGCGGAGGCAGTTGGTTCTCCTGGGATCTGCGCGTTTCCGAACGCAACGCGGCCTCGCTGCGGGTTCCGGAACGGAAGGCCGAAACCGGCATGCGCGCCGTGCGCACGGCGCCGTAAGCGTCCGTCAGAGAATAACATGCTCAATCCACCCTGGTGGTGCATGTTATTGTCTGACGGGCGTTCAACGCGAAAGAAGAGGAGAATGGCATGCGGAACAGGATTGGGGCGCTGGCGGTCGGAATGGCGTTCGTGTTGGCGGCAGAGGCGCAGATGCTCGGTCCGGGTTCGGGACGGGAGGCCAATCGGGAGGCGGTCAAGCGCTGGACGGAATCGCAACTCAAAGAGGAGCCCGGGACCCGGCGTGTGTGGCCCGGCGTCGTGGCCGATACGGCGGCTCGGACGGTGACAGCCGTCATCGAGGCGGTGGGGGACCGGGGCGTCCGCTATCCCTCCGAGTTCATCGTGGTCGGCGAAACCAGCGAGAAGGACTACGAAGCGCTGGCTGTGCTGCTCGCCAAGCCTTCCGACGTCGCGCGGGGGCTCGAGGCGATCGGGATGCCGCGCGGCCGGCCGATACAGCCTCAGGCTTTCCGTTTCTGGCCTCGCGGCGAACGGGTCTTGCTCACGATCAGGCCGTTTGCGGGCGGTCCTGAGCGTCCGATCAGCGCATTTGTCTCCGATCAGCAGACGGGGAAGGGGATGTCCAATGCCTTCATTTACGTGGGGTCGGTGTGGCGCGAGGACGGCTCCTGCGAGGCGGATTCCCCTTCCCCCGGTTCGGTCGTTTCCACGTACAATGAGCCCGCGACGGTGCTCGATGCGCCGCGCCTGATTTCGCAGAACGCGGCCTATGGACGGTA
This sequence comes from uncultured Victivallales bacterium, assembly GCA_964635825.1. Taxonomy (GTDB): domain Bacteria; phylum Verrucomicrobiota; class Kiritimatiellia; order UBA8416; family JAIOPI01; genus CAZWQJ01. Next base: position 2,936 of record CAZWQJ010000303.1, read on the forward strand.
TGTGATTAACCCCGGGGTGATGAACAAAGAGTCGCTGTGGTGCCTGGTTCTCCGGCCTGAGCGGGCGGCGGACGCGCCGCCGCGCGTGGTGCCGGTCGAATTGACGGTGCAGCCGCGCGCTGGCCTGAACACGCCTCCCGCTGGAGTCGCAGACCTCGAATGGGTGATGCAGGAGCCGGGCGGCGGCGGGATGACCAACGCGGCGGATGCGGTGGTGAAGGGATTGATGACGCTGGTCCGGTCGGGGCGCGAACCGCACGTGGCTTTGCGGTTTGATGATCGGCTGACCGTGAAGGCCATGGCTGAGCTGGCCCCCGTGATCGCCGCCATCGAGGGAGAGGACGGCATCCGCGTCGACGGCCCGCCAGACGACCAGCTCTATTACAAGGCGTACCAGCCGAAACCGGAATGGCGAGAGAGAGAGAAACGGCTGATGCAACCGTACGAACTGCGGATCGAGCGCGACGGCGAGATCGGCTGGCGGAAAACCTTTGTCCACATTCACGAAGACTGGAACGACGAGACGAGCTTGGATCCGAAACTCACTGTCCGGCCGTCTCCGCTGCAGAACTGGGACGAGCTGGTCGAGCATGTTGAGACACTCGGCCGGGGGCAGGGCGTGCTGCTTGTCTTTGCCCCGGCTGACGCGCCGATCTCGGTCTTCATGGAGGGCGTTCGCCGGGTGAAGAAAACCCTGCCGACGGTGTATGTGTTTGCGGAATAGCCGATATTTCCAAAAGAGAGTTGAACGATAAACGCACGCATGAAACTCAAAACGGTTGTTGCTGGCCACGTGTGTCTGGACATCATTCCTCAATTTCTGCAATCGGTGTCGCGGCTTGACGAGCTGGTCCTGCCTGGCAAGTTGGTTCAACTGGGCCCCGCTGTGGTTGGCACCGGCGGTGCGGTTGCCAACACCGGCCTCGCCCTTCATCGCTTGGGTTTGCCCGTGACGCTGATGGGTAAGGTTGGCGACGATGCCTTTGGTCACGCCATTCTGGACGTGTTCCGAGGCCATGAGCCGGCTCTGGTTCGGACGATGATCGTCGATCCGAACGTGGCCACCTCCTACACGGTGGTGATCAATTTGCCTGGGATTGATCGAAGCTTTCTCCATTGCCCCGGCGCGAACGACACCTTCGCCGCCGCAGACGTCAGGCCGGATCTGTTGCGTGGCATGGATCTGTTCCACTTTGGCTATCCGCCCTTGATGAGGCGGATGTACGCCGTGGCAGGGGAATTGCGCCGGATGATTGAATCCGTCAAGGCGGCGGGTCTGACCACCTCTCTGGATATGGCGCTGCCCGATCCCGCATCGCCTGCTGGACAGACCAACTGGAACGCGATTCTGACCGACTGCCTGCCCGTGATCGATGTGTTCATGCCGAGCTTGGACGAGATCGTCTACATGCTCGATCCGCGCGAAGGCGAACGCATCCGCAGGCGGGCCGCAGACGGCGTCGCACTCGGCGGGATGACGCCCGCCAGCGTCCGTGAGGTGGCCGAACGCCTGATTGGCTTGGGCGTAGCGGCCGTGATGATCAAACTGGGCAACCTCGGGGCCTATCTGCGCGTGACCTCGGATCGAGCTCGCTTGGCGCGCAGTGGCCGCGCCTCCGCGACGCTTCAGAGCTGGGCGGGGGCCGATTTTCACGCGCCCTGTTTTGCCACTCGCGTTGCGGGCACGACCGGTTCTGGCGACTGTGCGATTGCCGGGCTCCTCGCTTCGCTGGCGCAGGGACTGGACGCCGCCGAGGCGGTGCGCATGGCGGTTGCGGTTGGCTCGGCCAGCGTGGAGACCGTCGACGCCATCAGCGGCGTGCCGGCGTGGGACACGCTGCTGGCTCGTGTGGCCGATGGTTGGGCGCGCGACCGCCCCAGGGTCCTATTCGCGCACACGGCGTGAAGGACAATGATCCGAAAAAACGGAACAGTG
>CAZWQJ010000304.1:0-4831 GCA_964635825.1 uncultured Victivallales bacterium
CGTCGCGCTGGCCCAACGCCGTCTCCGTGCCCGCAAACCCGCCGTAGAGCGTCTGTGCGCTGACATTCAGCGTCGCGCCCGGATTGTGGGCGCCGGCCGCCACCCAGAGCACCGCGTTGGTGGCTGACGAGGCCAGCGCGTTGGTCAGGCTGCGGTAGGCCCGCAGCCAACTGCTGCCGTCCTCCGGCGTCCCGCCCGCGGTGTGATCCACGTACACCACCCCCGGCACCGCCGGCACCGCCACCAAGGCCTTCAGGTTGACGGTGCAGGGATTTTCGTCCAGATCGTTGTTGGGAATGCTCACCGCGGCCGTGAGCGCGCCGCCCACCGCCGGATCGAGGCGCACGCCGAAGGCCGTCACCCCACCCGGCGCCACCGGCGAGACCGGCACGGGCGCCACCAGGCTGAACTGCGCGGCCCCGCTCAACTGCAGCGCGCTGAACGTCAGCGGATTCACGCCGCTGTTGGTAATCGTAAAGACGTGCTCCACCGCGGCCCCGCCGTAGGCCTGCAGACCGAAGTCGGCACCCGTGGCGGGTGACGCCGCCTCGCCGCTGGTGATCACGGCCCCGTTGGTCCCGAGCACGCCGATCTCCGCGCCCGAATTCGCCATGCCGCTGAGCCAGAAAGTGTAGGGATCCTTGCCCACCACGTTGTTGGCAATGCTCACCAGCGCCGTACGTAGGCCCATCGCCTGCGGTTGGAACCGGATCTGCAGCGTCGAGGCCGCCCTGCCGCCGATGCTCGTGGCCAGCGCCGCGCCGTTGGTGAAGAAGTCGCCCACATCGCCGCTGATGACCGCCGCGGGCGTACCCGTCAGGCTCAGCGCGCTGCCGCCGCTATTGGTCACGGCCAACACGCGATCCACGAAGAGATTCGTGACCACGAGGCCGAAATCGGTGCCCTTGGCGGCGGAGGCGGATTCACCCGAGGCGATGACGGCGCCGTTGGTTCCCCGCACCTCGATGCTGGGCAGAATCGAGAAGCCAACGCCCGCAAGCTGGAAGGTGTAGGGATTGGCGGCCGTGTCGTTGTTGGCGATGCTGACCACGGCCGCGTACGGCTGCGACAGGAACGGATCGAACCGAACCGTGAAACTGGACGCGGCGCCCGGCGCAACACTGACCGCCACGGCGGCCCCGTTGGTCTGGAAGACGTCCGCGTCGCCCCCGATGGCGATCAGCGGTGTGCCCGTCAGGTTCAGCGTCGCCAGCCCGCTGTTGGTAATGACAAACGTGTGGGACACCGGCGAACCGGCGTTGATCGTGCCATAGTCGCTGCCCTTGCCCGCCGACGCCGCCTCGCCATTCGCGATCACCGCGCCGTTGGTTCCCAGCACGGCCATCGCGGGAGAAGGCTGGGCTCGCGACGCCTGCGCCGTGTTGCCGTAGCGCCCCAGGTTGATGCGCCCCCCGTTGGGCGCCGGCTCGTTGGCAAAGGCGCTCGCCGGATCGCCCGCGTCGATCGCGAGGCTGTGCACGCCATCCACCACCCACGTTTGCGTGGCCGGATTCCAGCGCCCCCCCCGCGACTTCAGGTGCACGTCGAACGGCGCGCTCTCGCTCGCCAAGAGCGGGTCCACGTCGATCAGCCCGCCGCCGTTGCTGTACCCGGCGGTGATCTTGGTCTGGTCGACGCTGGTGTAGCTGATCGCAAGCGTGCCGCTGGCACGCGTGATTTCCCACAGGCCGGCGGGGCGCCCGGGATTGTTCCGGAAGATGCTGTTCTTGATCGTCACGGCATGCGCAGCCCCGGCGGTATGGATCGCACCGCCATGGTCGCCCGACACCGTCACCGTGTTCGAGTAGAAGGTGCAGCTCTCGATCATCACGGTCGCCGCGGCCGCCCCGCCCTCACCCAGTGTAAATCCGCCGCCGCCTTCCCACTCCGTGCCAACCGAATTGCCCACAAAGGCGCAGTTGGTGAATAGATGGGTGTAATTGTAGGGGGTGGCCCAGACCGCGCCGCGCCCGCGTTGCGCGGAATTGCCGACAAAGTCGCAGTCCCGCGCCACGATCCGCGTTTGCGCATAAACAGCCGCGCCCCCGGGATCACCAGTGGTGAGGGGTTGGGTCAAGTAGTTGCTCGTGAAGGTGCAACGCGTCAGCTCCAGCAGGTTGGCCCCTGACACGGCCCGGTTGTGCGCGACCGCGCCGCCTTGGCCGCCGTTCGCCGTCGTCCGGTTGCCGCTGAAGCGGCAGTCCGTAAACGTGTTGCTGCTGCCATCCGCGATGAGCACCGCCCCGCCCTGCCCGTGGTAGGTCGTGCCCGCCGTGTTGCCCGTGAACGTGCAGTTGCTGAAGACGTTGGCCACGGCGACCCCAGTGCTGTAGTACGCGCCACCACCGCGATCCTCGCCGCTGACCGGGGTGACCGCGTTGGTCGTGAACGTGCAGTTGTTGAAAATCCGCCGGCTGCCGGCGATCGAGTAGACCGCGCCACCGTTGCCGGCCGACGCGTTCCAGCGGAAGGTGCAGCCGACGGCCTCCAGGCCATTCGTCGGCGAGCCGCCGCCGGCCGTGATGCGGATGGCGCCGCCGTAGGAGGTGTCGCTGTTGGTCGCCATGTTCGACTCGAACCGGCAGTCCTCCAGGCGCAGCCCCACCGAGTCCCCGTTGAGGGCCATCGCCCCGCCGCCGCTCGCGCCGCCCGTGACCCGGTTGGCGACAAACACGCAGTTGCTGAACACGAACATGCCGTAGTAGCTGAGGTCCACGGCCACCGCGCCCCCCGCGGCGGGCGCCGCATTGTTCGTAAAGACGCAGTTGCGGATCGCCAGCGTGCCGCCGCCCACGCGAATGGCGCCGCCGCCTTGCCCGCCCCCCAGGCCCTCCTGGAGCGTGAAGCCGTCGAGCGTCAGGAGATCCGTTGCCCCCTCCTTGGTGAAGATGTTTCGGACCCCCTCGCCGGAAATCACCGTCGGGTTCGCCACCCAGTCGCGCTGGTCCCGGCTGGTCTCCGTGCCCGTAAAGCCGCCGTAGAGCGTGCGCGTGTGCACGGTCATGGAAGCCGTGTGGGTATAGGTCCCCTGCGCCACCCAGATCTCGTCGCCGGCACCGGCGACCAGCGCCTCGTTCAGGGTCTGGTGCGCCTGTTCCCAACTCGTCCCATCGCCCGAGGACGCCACGTTGAGGTCCACATACCGCACCGCCGCCTGCGCGCTCCCCAGCGCCAGGAAGGCCGTCACCGAAAACAGCGTTCGCCGCATGGTTCGTTCTCCGTTTAGGGTTGTAAGAAAGTCATCGTTTTACGGTTCAGTTGGGCCACTGGCGCAAAGCCGCCAGATGGATCGGAGTATGAGACCCAGCGAGAGAGTGGCGTGTACGAGTATGAGTATGAGGGCCGGCTTGCGGACTCGTACACCTACTCGTACACGCGAATCTCTTCGATATTTTCACCTGGTCTCTCAGGGGAGCCGATCTGCCCATCGCCAGAGAGCGATCTGACGGGCAGCCAGCCCCCATTCTCCGCGCCTCCTACTGGAACCGCAACACGGTCCCGGCATAGACGAAGTTGGCCGTGACCGCGATGTTGCCGGACACGTTCAGGTCGGTGCGCGGATTGGCCGTGCTGGCGTCGCTCCAGGTTGTGAACTTGAAGCCGACGTTCGGCACCGCCATCACCGCCGTGCCGTTGGCCCCCTCGTTCACCACCTGGTTCGCGTTCCCGCTCAGCGTGCCATTCGCGCCGGCCGTGTAGCTCAACGTGTACTGGATCTGGCCGAAGCCCGTGAGGTTGACGAGGTACGGCGTGGCCGTCACGTCGTTGTTGGCGATGCTGACCACGGCGTTGTAGGTCTGGGTCAGGATCGGATCGAACTCGACCGTGAAGGTGCTCGCCTCGCCCGGCGCGATGCTCGTCGCCACCGCGGTCCCGTTGCTGGCGAACACGGCCGTGGCGCCGCTGATGGCGATGGCGGGCGTGCCCGTCAGGTTTAGGGTGGCATTCCCGCTGTTGGTGATGCTGAACGTGTGCGCGACCGGCGCCCCGACAATAACCGTCCCGTAATCGGTCCCCGCCAACACGGAGGCCGCCGCGTTATTCGCGACGACCGCGCCGTTGAGCCCCAGGATGCCCGCTATCGCGACATACGACTTCGAGGCCTGCGCCGTGTTGCCGTAGCGCCCCAGGTTGATGCGCCCGCCGTTCAACGCGGGTTCGTTGGCGTACGGGCTCGTGTCGCCCGCGTCGATGCAGGGGCTGTGCACGCCATCCATGACCCATTGCGACGACACCGGGTTCCACCGTCCACCCTTGGACTTCAGGTGCAAGTCGAACGGCGCGCTCTCGCTCGCAAAGAGCGGGTCCACGTTGATCATCCCGGCGCCGGCGGTGAACCCGGCCACGATCCTGGTCTGGTCGATGCTGGTGTAGCTGAGCGCCAGCGTCCCACTCTGTCGCGAGATTTCCCGCGTGCCGCCGAACCCGGGATTGTTGCGGAAGATGCTGTTCCTGACGGTCACGGCATGCAAGGTCCCGTTGATGTTGATCGCACCACCGCCGTGATCGGTCGACGCCGCAACCCGGTTCGAGTAGAAGGTGCAGTTCTCGACCGTCGTCGCCGCCGCCGTCGCCGCCGCCCCCAGATACAACGCCCCACCGCCGCCCGAGTTGGCCGCATTCGCGACGGAATTGGCCACGAACGCGCAGTTGGCGAAGACATGGTCGTAGCTGAAGCCGCCCTGGCCGGAGGGCGGGATATAGACCGCGCCGCCGTGCGCGTAACCAACGGCGTTGCTGACGAAGTCACAAGTCCACGCCACCACCCGCGTGCGGGCGTAGACCGCCCCGCCGCCGGGCTCCCCGCCGGGGCCGGATTGCACCGCGCGAT
>CAZWQJ010000305.1:0-4796 GCA_964635825.1 uncultured Victivallales bacterium
CTTGGGCTGCGCAACCGGGTGCAGAAACTGCTCGCCCTGCGGACGCCCAACAGCGTCGGCCCGCACCTGCTCTGCCTGAGCGGCATCGACCACGCCTTCGCACAGGAGAACCTCCCGCGGATTATTGAGCTTATCAATCGGGAATGCCCAGGAGTGGCGGCATGCCACAGCTCATTGCGGGAGTTCGCCGAGGCGGTGGAGCGGGATCTGGCGGCGCGCGGCATCGCCTGGCGCGAGCTTCACGGGGAACTGCTCGATCCCGCGGCCGCAATTTTGGCTGATGTCCATTCGGCGCGCCCGGAGGTCAAGCAGGCCAATCGCCGCGTCGAACAGCTTCTGGTGGATTGGGCCGAGCCGTTTGCGGCCATGGCCTGGACGGCGGGGCAGCTCCCCTATCCGCAGGCCGCTCTCGACCATGCCTGGAGGATCCTGCTGCAGAATCAGGCCCACGACAGCCATGCCTGCGTCAGCGCCGAAACCGTCTACCGCCAGGTCATGGCGCGCTTCGAACAGGTCGAAGACATCGCCCGCGAGATCGCTCAAGAAAGCATGCTCGCGCTGACCAACGCCGCCGGCAGTTCGAATGAACAGGAGTTGACGCTCTGCGTCTTCAACCCGCTCGGGCACGCCCGCGCCGAGGTCGTCACCGCCGAGATCGACATCCCCTCGGCCATGAAGTGGAAGCATTTCGCCATCGTCGCGGACGGCCCGGCCGAGGTTCCGGCCGTTATGGAGGATCTGGGCGACAGGCTGCATATCCGCTACGACCCGTTGCGCGGCCATCCCCAGCACGTGCCCGTCCGCCGCTGGCGCGCCACCTTCCAGGCAACGCTTCCGGCCGTCGGCTTCCAGCGCTTCACCCTGCGAGCGTCGCAGAAGCCCGGTGCGGCGCCCGCCCACGGCGTGAGCGTCTCGGCGGAGGGAATGGAAAACGAGTTCCTGCACGTCGAGCTGCGCCCCGACGGCCGCTTCGACCTGACCGACAAGCGAACCGGCCACACCTACAGGCAGTTACACCACTTCGAGGACGGCGGCGAAGCCGGAAACGGCTTTTCCCATCAACCGCCGGCGGAGGACCGCGTCGTCACCAGTCCGGGCCAGTCTGCCGAAATCTCCATCTGCCGGAACAACCCGTTCGAGGCGACGCTCGAGATCCGCCAGGAGCTACGGATTCCCGATGGGCTCTCTCCCAACCGCCGGAGCCGGAGGGAGCGGCTCGCCGCCTGCCAGATCAGTACGCGGATGAGTCTGTGCGCCGGTTCGTCGCGGCTGGACATCGTCACCACGGTCGACAACCAGGCCGGCGACCATCGCCTGCGGGTCCTGCTGCCCACCGGCATCGCCGGCGCGTACGCCCTGGCCGGCATGCCCTATGATGACGTCCGTCGCCCGGCCAACGGCGGGAAGTCGGTTCTGCCTTTCCAAGGACACGTCGCTGTCAGTGATGGCAGCCGCGGCCTCATGGTCGCCAGCGACGACCTGTTCGAGTACGAGCTGGCCGGCGATGCGGCGGCCACGCTGGCGTTGACCCTGATGCGCGCCACCGACCAGTTGGGCTGCGGTTTCAGCAACCCCGAGCACGCCCTGCCGACCGCGCAACTCCTGGGCAAGCGCACCTTCCGCTACAGCCTCATTCCATTCGGAGCCGATCCTGGACCGGCCCGGCACGAGGCGCGCAACGCCGTGGTCGAGCTGACGGCGGTGGTCGGCCGCGACTGCGAAGACTCGAGCCTCCCCGGCTACCTTCCGCCAGCGCCCTTGCAACTGCCGGAGGGCCGCCTCCAAGGGGTTGCGGTCACCGCGCCGGAGATCACGCTCTGCGCCCTGAAACGCCATGACCAGCGCGACGGCATTGTCCTGCGCCTGCTCAATACCGCCGCTGAACCCTGCGAGGCCACTGTAAGCCTGCGGCTGCCCGGGCTTGCCGCCGCGGAAGCCTGGGAACTGAACCTCTTGGAAGAGCGGCAACGCCCAATCCCCATCGGCAACAACGGGGAATCAACCCTGAAATTCGCGCCGATGGAAATCAAAACCATTGAATTTTGCGGCCTCTCAAAGGGCTGAGTTTGCACGGAGTCAACCATGTTGATCACAGATCGCCAAGCCGTTTTGGACATCTATGCTGAAGCCGCCGCTCGGGGCTGGGTGATTCCCTGCTTCTGCGCGGAGAACCTGACTACTCTGGAGGCCGTGCTCGGCGCCGTCAAGGCGCACGGCGAGCAACTGGGCATCGATGATCTGCCGGTGAGCGTGGCGTTGACCGTCAACTATCCGTCACGCCCCCAGGCCAGCTTCTACACGCAGACCCGGGACGGCAACCTGGGGTTGCGCCTGTTCATGGCGGAGTTGCATGAACTGACGGCACCGGAGTCGCCGTTCGCCAGATTGCGGTTGATGGTACACCTGGATCACGTTCAGCCGACCGAAGACGCCGCGCTGCTCGCTTCGGATCTGAGCGGCTATTCCTCGATCATGTACGACGCTTCGCATCATTCGCTGGATGAGAACATTCGCCTGACCCGCCAGTTTGTCGAGCAATGGGGAGACAGAATTGTCATCGAGGGCGCCTGCGATGAAATTGTCGACGCCGGCGGCAACGCGCTCTGCCGCACCACGACGGCCGACGAGGCCAAACACTATGCCGACGCCACCGGCGTCGACCTGGTGGTCGCCAATCTTGGCACCGAACATCGGGCCGGCGCCAGCGATCTGACTTATCAGGGCGAAGCGGCGCGCGCCATTCGTGACCGTCTTGGCGCGCGCATCGTCCTGCACGGGTGCTCATCGGTGCCGATGGATCAGATCCGGCACCTCTTCAAAGACGGCGTCTGCAAGGTCAACATCTGGACGATCCTCGAACGCGACGCGACCCCGGCGCTGCTGGAGGCGATGGTCAAGGAGGCGGCCTGTCACACGGGCGCGAAGCGGGCTGCGGCACTCCACGCTCAGGGCTACCTTGGCGAGGCCGCCGACCGCACTTCGGCACCCGCTTTGGCGCGCTTCACCACCAGCTACCGCCAAGGCCTGATTTTTGAACAGATGCGGGCCATCGTCCTGCGGTTTCTGCAACTCTGGTACAATTGAACGGAATACGGTCATTATGAGCACACTCGGACTGGACATCGGCACGACCGGCTGCAAGGCCGTGTCGTTTGACGGCCGTGGCCGGCAACTGGGACTGGCCTACCGGGAATATCCCCTTTCAGCTCCCCGGGACGGCTGGGCGGAACTTGACTCCCGGCAGGTTGTCGAAGCCTGCCTCGCGGTTGTTTCCGAGGCCGCCGCGGCCTGCGGCAGCGACCGCGTGCGGGCGCTGGGCGTCTCGTCCCAAGGCGAGGCCTTCACTCCGGTGGCTGCCGATGGCGCGGTTTTGGGCAACGCCATGGTCTCCTCGGACATGCGCGCCGTGGCGCAGGTAAGCCGATGGTCGGAACGTTTTGGCGCCAAGACGCTCTATGAGCTCACCGGGCATACGCCGCATCCGATGTTCACCCTGTTCAAGCTGGCCTGGCTCAAGGACAACGATCCGGCGACCTGGCATCGCGCCACCCGGTTCCTTTGTTTCGAGGATCTCTTCGCCCAGGCGCTCGGTCTCGAGCCGTGCATGGGCTACCCGCTGGCGGGGCGCACCATGCTCTTTGATGTGCGCCTGCATGACTGGAGCCCGGAGATCCTCGCCGCCTTGGAATTGTCACCCGAACGTTTGGCGCGACCGGTGCCGTCGGGAACCGTCATCGGCGTGATTCCCGCGGGTATGTGTCGCCGTCTGCACTTGGCGGATGGCTCCATCCTGGTCGCCGGCGGCCACGACCAGCCATGCGGCGCGCTGGGCGCCGGCGTGGTCGATCCCGGAATCGCCATGTACGCTTCGGGGACCGTCGAGTGCATCTGCCCGGCATTTGAGCATCCAGTCACGACCGCCGGACTCTTTGCCAACAACCTCTGCACCTACGATTATACTGTGGGCGGCATGTACACCACGGTCGCGTTCAGCCTGACCGGCGGCAATCTGCTGAAATGGTTCCGCGATCAATGGTCGAGGGAAGAGGTGCGCCTGTGCCGGGAATCAGGGATGGATGTCTATGAGCGGATCCTGGTGGGGATGAGCCCGGTGCCGACGCCGCTGTTGAGCCTGCCCTACTTCACACCTTCGGGAACGCCGTACTTCGATACCCAAACCCCCGGCGCGATTCTGGGCTTGCGCTTGTCATCCACCCGTGGCGAGGTGCTGCGCTCCATGATGGAAGGCGTCGCCCTGGAGATGCGCTTGAACCTGGAGATCCTTGAGCAATCCGGCGTACCGGTCAAGGAACTGCGCGGTATCGGTGGCGGCGCCCTCAGTCCGGCGTTGCTTCAGCTTAAAGCGGACGTCCTCGGACGCCCGATCACGCGCGTGGCCGTGACCGAGGCCGGATGCCTTGGGATGGCCATTCTCGGATATGCCGCGGTGGAAAACACGGCTCCCGCAGACGTGGCCCACACCTGGGTGCGACCGCTCTCAGCCATCGCGCCCAATCCCGACACCGCCGGACATTACCAACAGCAGTTCTCCAGATACAAGCGTGCCTATGCGGCGCTCCGCGATCTGGCCCGGGATGTGATCGAGAAAGATAAGCAAAGGAGGACGATTCAATGAAGCGTTCGGAAATCAACCAAGTCATGCGCCAGAGCCTGGCCTTCTTGGCCGAGCACAAGTTTCTGCTGCCGCCGTTCGCGACCTGGACGGCGGCGGATTGGCAAAGCAAAGGGCCGGAAGTCCACGAGATCGTCGACCAGCAGCTCGGTTGGGACATCAC
>CAZWQJ010000306.1:0-4763 GCA_964635825.1 uncultured Victivallales bacterium
GCCTGCGCGGCCTGCTCCGTGGCGATGAGGCCGTTCTTAGCGATGCTCTCCGGCGTGATCGCCTGACCGGCACCCGCGAACGCCTTTGCCGCGTCGTACGGGTCGGTCTGCGCATACGCCTCTTCGCGGGCCTTGGCGATCAGATCCACGCTCTCCAACTCGCGGGCGGTGTTGGCTTCGATGCGGGCGGTATCGGCGGCAGACTCGACCGCGGCCACGGTGTCCACCTTGTCGACCTTCGCCGCGGTGGCCGTATCGATGTTCGCGGCGGTCGCCTCTTCCTCAACGTCCGCGATATCGCCCGCGGTCGCGGCGCCCAGCGTCGTCTCGGTTTTGGCCAGGTCTTTCGCCAGGCGCTCTTGTTCGGCCCGGTCAAAGTCCGCCTGGATCTCTGCGCTGCGGCGGGCATCGGCGGCGTTGTTGGCGTCGACGGAAGCGCCAGCATCCGCGAATCCCTTGCCAACGTCGCCCGTGTACGGGTTCTTCGTCAGGGCCTTGAGTGTCTGCTCGTTCGCGGCCTGCAGTTCGGCGCCGCTCGGCATCACAAAGCCAATCTCGATGGGGTGCTTGATGAAGTCCGTGACGGCCTGCCACGTGCTCAGGAGGTACTCAAACTGCGTGACGGCCGCGTTGACAAAGGCCCCGATCACGCCGCCGATGTAGGTAAACGGGACGGACCCGATATCGTAGATCGCGTTGAACGTGGCCTCGGCGTAGGCCCAGATATTTTTCATGGACGTTGAGAAGTGCGACGCGAACAGCTCAACCTCCATGATCAACAGGTTGAGCTTCCCACTCGCCGCAAACGCCTCAAAGTCCGCCTGCGCCTCGCGGATCTTCTCGGACAGGAACGCCATGCCGTCCTGCACCATGGCGTTTTCGCTGATCACCTGCCCAATGCTTTCGAGGAAGTTGCCCGTCGTGGTGGTCAGCTCCCGATAGCGCCCGCCCAGCGTGGTCAGCGCGGCCTCTTCCGCCGCGTAGCCGCTCGCCATGGCCTGCTGCACGATGGCCGCCTTCTCACTGTCCGTGGTGGCCGTCTTGAGCGCGGGGATGTACTTGGCGAGGGCGGTATAGTTGCCGTCCAGCGCCAGCGCGGCGGCCTTGGCGGCGGCGGTCTGATCCATCCCGAGGGCCTTGCTCAACCCGATGGCGCCCTTGGTGGCCTTTTCCATCTCGGCGGTCGTTACGCCCATGTTCGTCAGCAGCGTCTCAAGCCCGAGGATCTGCTCGTCATCCATGCCGGTCTTGCGGCTGATTTCGTCGGCCAGCGCCTTGTACTTGGGGAGCAGCGCGTCGACCGCGCCGCCGTGCCCCGCGATGGCGCTGGCGAGGTTGCGCTCGGCGGCCTCGCTCTCGGCGTACGCCTTGACCGCCACGGTGCCCGCGCTCAGGATGGCAGCCCCGGCCGCGATCACGGCCCCGGCCACCATTTTGAACCCGTTGATCATCTGGCCGGCCACTTTGTCGGCGGTCTTGCCTAGCACGTGCATGTCCGACGTGGCCGACTTGAGCCCCGCCGCCAGCATGTTCTTGGCCTTGAGGATGATGGTGATTTCGTTGCTCACGCGGCGGCCCTCGCTCGGTGTTCTTTGATGATCAGGGCGCGGGCGGCAATCAGCGCGTCAAACGCCACACCAGCCGGATCGCCACCGGACATGCGTTGCCCCTTGCTGGATAGCTGCGCCGTGTAGGCCGCGAGCATGTCCAGCGCCTCACACCGCCCCACGCCCCAGCGCCAGTAATCCGGCGTCGTGCCGGGATAGGCCCCGCAGAGCGTCGCAACCATAGATCGATAGGCGCGGTGCGGGTCGGTGGCGTTGGCGCCCTCCTTGGCCGGCGCGGACGGCTCGCGTTCCATCACCGCGTTCAGCGCCGCCTCAAGCTCCGCACGACGCACCCCGAGGCCGCGCCGGAACTTGCGCAGCATCGCCACCGACTCGCTGTAGGGGAGCCCGTACGGAAGCGCGTCAGGCGTGCGGGCGTGGGCCATAGCGTAGGCGAGGGCGTATGTGGCGTCATTCCCCGAGGGGAACATTTCAAAGGCCGCCTGCAGCCATTCCCCGGCCCCTATCGTCAGAGGCCACAGGACCACATTGCCGACGCGCACGGGAGCCCCGGCAAGGCCCTCGTGTGGTGAACCCATGGGGCGGGACACGCGGCCGGCCAGATCGTGCAGCCAGACGGTATCGTCCACCCCAACGTCCACCCCAAACTGGTCGCGCAGCAGCTTGATTTGCTGCGCGGCCAGCGGGTGCAATGTGATCCGCTCACCCACCGCGAACCTCCTATCAGGTCGTGCGCGCGATGTGGTGCTCGTAGGACTTGGAGGTCTTGTCGAAATCGGTGTTGGCGGTCGTGCCCTTGCTCGACGGATCGACCCAGCCGGAGGGCTTCGTCAGTGTCGGCGCGCCGGTCCACTCGGACTGGTACGTTTCAAGGCCGGCGAGGTTCGATCCCGCGATATGGTTGCCGTCACCGTCATCCGCCTCGACGTGCTCGCACTTGAGGCTGTAGCTCTCCGACTTCGGCGCGGAGCTGCCGTCCGTGTCCGTGTTGGCGAACAGGCCGGGGCACCCAAAACCGCCAGGCAGATCCAGCGTCGGGCGGAACTTGGCCCCGTCCGCGTCGTGCGTGTTCGCGCCGTGAGAGTGCCCCGTCACGCTCACGGTCGGGCGCGCGGTGTTGGCGTAGCTCACGTCCACCTGCGTGATCATGTACCCGCCCTTGAGCAGCCCCGGATAGGGCAGCGTCTTCATGGCGGCGTTCGTGGCGTCTGCGTCCCACATTGGCGTGGTGGCGTTGTAGACGTAATTGGCCGTCACGTTCGTCTGGACACCATAGGTGTCGGTGGCGATCACGTCGCCAAGGTCATTCGCCGCGGTGGCGACTTGCTTGGTCGCGTCAATGTCGCTCCCCTGCGCCTTGTAGTTTCCGCCCAGTGCGAAGATGTCATCGGCCTGCGGGCCGCCAACTGCTTTCTCTGCCATGACTACTGCCCTCCTACGGCGTCCGCCGTGATGTCCAGTGCGATGCGCTCGCGCAGCCCGCGCAAGCCTTCGTCGTTGTCGATTTCACGCATGAAATTGAGGGCGGTGCCGGAAAAGGTGATGCCGCGCACCATGGCCTCGTGCACCCACCACGCCCAGGACGTGCGCTGTTGTGCGTGGCGGCCGTCGGCCATGTCCAGCCCCCACGTGCGGATATGCCCAACGCCCTCGTAGATCGCCAGCGCCAGCATCAGCGCCGGGGAGCCGAGGAAGAAATTCGACCCGAACCGCTCAAACACAGCGCGGAACGGAAACGGCCGGGAGCGGCGCACGCGCGGATGGGGGGCGGTCTGCATGAAGACATCGCAGCCGGCCAAGTCCAGGCGCGTCCATGGGTCGTGTCCGTTCGGGCCTCTGTATGTCTTCTCGATCGCAGCGTCGGTGTGCAGGGCGAACCAGCGATCCGCCCGAAACTCGTCACCAAAGCAGTCCCACGCGTTATTGAGGGTCCACACCTCGCCGACGATGTTGTCAGTCAGGGTGCCGGCGCGCATGAGTGACCGGGCGCTGTCCCCGAATCCCAACATGGTTACGGTGCGGATGGTGCTCATGGTGCCTTTCGGAACCAAAGTTCCATCGGGTATTGCAGTCGCCACACGCGCATCTCGCCGCCCGTCTCTTGATCCGGCGCCACCTTTGCGACGGCGCGCTCAACGGCTGGCTCGCGGCGAATACGAAAGCGGAACACACCTTCCAATGAATCCTCAACAATCGGCATGTTCGCCCGAATGATGCCGGCCGCCTGGATGGCGACAGCGCGGTCCTTCCAGACCCCCTCGAAAAGTGCTGGCAGCTTCCAGATCGGATCGGTCCCGCCGCCGCCGGGTGTGTCCATGTTCCAGTCATAGTCCAACGGCGCGTCACCCGCCTCGCCGCCGACCGAGAAAACCCACATGCCGCGATGGGCATCAATGCAAAAGCCATCAGGCAACTCGGCAAGGAACGCGTCGGCGTCGTGCGTGCCGGAAAGAATGCCGCGCAGCCAGTTGTAGCACTGCGATTCCGCATTCTCCCACGCCGTCACGATTGATGTGCCGGTCATAGTTTCCCCGCGTTGAACTGGTCGAGGATCTGCTGCGCGCGCTTCTCGGAGCGGAAGGCGCGATCGATGTCGAGCCCGCGCTTGGCCATCAAGGACGGAAGGAAACTGCGGACCTTGCGCCCGCCATACGGGACTCGGTTCGTGGCGGAAACCTCCCCATTGCCACGGTCATCCATGGAGGAGAGGTTCACCGATCCGATGCGCGCCGCCACCTTGCGCACCCAGGCCGCCACCGCATCGCGCCCGCCGGTGTACGCCCGCGCCGCGTCGTAGCCGGGGATGAATCCGGCCTTGAGTTGCCCGACGTGCTTCTTGACGCTATTCCGGTAGCGGTCATAGGCCGCCTTGCCCACGTGCAGCGTGTCGATGGCCTTCCAGCGCCCGATGGTGCGGTCCCGCGTCCCGGCCCTCGACACGCGCCCCTCGGCATCGCGGAAGCTGCGGTGATGGGCGGCGATCCTCGCGTCATCGGCCTGCGGCTCGTAAAATGCCTTCTCGACCAGCCACACCGCCCCAGACTTCGCGGTGAAGATCCGGCCGCCGGGGAGTGTGTGGTTGTTCTTTCCAAACTCGCGCACGTTGGAAACCTCGGCCGGCGTCATCGGCTGCACGACGCGGCTAATGTCGTACCCCGCCGCGGACTCGCCCGCCTTGCGCGTCTTGGGGGGCAG
>CAZWQJ010000307.1:0-4760 GCA_964635825.1 uncultured Victivallales bacterium
GCCGCTGGGGCCGACGGTGATCGTGGCGCCGCTCGCGGACAACGTTAACCCCAGGCTCAGCGCGGCCAGTGCCGCGGAAACCATTTTCCCTATCGATCGGTTCTTCTTCATCATTGGCCTCCTGCTGACATGGTCCGCAACGGCGTCGGTCGCATACGGACCTCGCGGTGTTGCGGCAAGTGTGCGGCGGAAGCGCGAGAAATAGATAGCGTTGGCTTCTTGATAGACGTGTCATTCCCCGGACTATACGTCTGGGGTGAAAATACCGCGAGGCGGGGGACAAAACAGGGGGCGACGCTAGGGGTGCGGCTAGCCCGAACCAGACGTTTTGTCGCTTCGGGGCGGCCCCGAAGCGAGGCGCGAAGATTGCCTTAAGGCGAAGGGGGCGTTGGCGCGATGGGCATGCGCACGCGCACGGTGGTGCCGCCTCCGGGCGCGCTGAGGATGCTCACGGAGCCATTGAAACCGGCCGCGCGTTCGCGCATGCTCAGCAGCCCCAGCGCCTGGGACGTCGGGATCAACTCCGGCGCGAACCCCCGCCCGTTGTCCTGCACCGCCAGCTCCACGTCGCCGTCGGCAACGTTCAGTCGGATCTCCGCGTGCGTCGCCTGCGCATGGCGAACCACGTTTGTCAGCCCCTCCTGGAAGATGCGGAAGAGGGCCAGCGCCTGATCGCCGCGCATGGCGGGGTCTTGCGGGGGAAGCGACACCACGCACCGCAGCCCCGTGCGCTTTTCGTAATCCTCCGCCTGCCACTCGATCGCCGCCAGAAGGCCCAGGTCGTCCAGCAAGCCCGGCCGTAACGAGGAACAGACCGTCTGGGTCAGCACGGTCAGCCGTTCAACAAGCGGGGACATGGTGGCGATCCGGTCCAGAACTCCGATGGAGACGGAGGGGTGGTACGCTCGCAAATGGCGGTCAATCCAGTCCAGATCGATTTGCAGCGCGGTCAGGTTTTGCCCAAACTCGTCATGGAGTTCGCGGGCGAGGGCCGCGCGCTCCTCTTCGCGCACCACCTGCAGGCGCGCGGCCAGGGCGTGCAGGTTGGCCGTGGACTCGTTCAACTCGGCCGTACGCAGCATGACGCGGTTCTCCAGCTCCTCCTGGCTGCGCTCCCGTTCCCGCAGCAGCAGGGCATACTCGTCATCGCGCGCCTTGGCCGCCGCCGCATGGCCGACGACGCTCAGGACGTCCTGCCGGCTGACGGGCTTCACCAGGTAATCGAAGACGCGCAGGCGGATCGACTGGCAGGCGGACGCGAAGTTCGGCTCGCCGGTCATCAGGATGGTGCGCACCGTCGGTTGGCGGTCGCGAATGTACCGCGCCACGTCCAGCCCGTTGCTCATGCCGAGAAGGACATCGAGCAGCACCACGTCCGTCGGGTGGGCATCGAGCAGGGCTCTGGCCTCCTCGGCACTGGCGGCGGCCTCCGCATGGTGCCCGGCGGCGTTGAGAAACGCCACCAGCGTCGTACGGATGCTGTGTTCGTCGTCCACGATCAAAACCGATGCCATCGATACTCCTCTCTACCCGAGAAGGATAGCGCATCCCGGCGCCGCCAGATAGCGTGGGGTTTGCGGTGTGCGTGTCGCGGCTTGCCCTACACGACGCGCGGCGACCGAGACGGCCCTACTCGACCAGCTTGTTGAAAATGGCGTAGTGCGTCAGCTCGGCATTGGTGTGCATCTTCATCTTCTCGAGGATGCGCGCGCGGTAGGTGCTGATGGTGTTGCCACTGAGGGACAGTTCGGCGGCCATCTCCTTCACGGTCTTGCCGGAGGCGATCAGGCGCAGGATCTGGAACTCGCGTTCGGACAATCGCTCGTGCAGCACGCCGGTGCCGCTGCCGCCGAGTTCGGAGGCCAGCTGTTCCGCGAGGACGCTGCTGACGTAACGGCCGCCCGCCAGCACGCGCTCGACGGCCCGCTGCAGCTCGGTGCTGGCGCTGGCCTTGGTCAGGTAGCCGACGGCGCCGGCCCGGAAGGCGCGCACCGCAAACTGGCGTTCCGCATACATGCTCAGCACCAGCACCGGGATCTTGGGGCGCTGCAGTTGGATTTCCTTCAGGACGTCCAGCCCGCCGCGCCCCGGCATGGAAAGGTCGAGAATGACGAGATCCCACGGCTCGGCGAGCACCTTTTGCAGGGCCTGCCGGCAATCCTCAGCTTCGCCGAATGTTGCCTGCTTGTACACCTCCGAGAGGATCAATTTCAGCCCGCCGCGCATCACCGCGTGATCGTCCGCCAGCAAGATCTTCATGTGTGTTCCCATTCTATCACCTGGCGCAACTTGTGGGCCAAGGCGTCGCGCGTGAACGGTTTCGAGAGGAACTGCAGGCCCTCCTCCAGCACGCCGCGCTGGGCAATCACGTCGGCGGTGTAGCCGGACATGAACAGCACCTTGACGCCCGGCTTGACCGCACTGATGCGTTGCGCCAATTGTCGCCCATCCATCCCCGGCATGACCACGTCCGTCAGCAATACATGGATGTCACCGGGATGCCGGGCTGTCATCTTCAATGCTTCCCCCGGGGTCTCCGCCACCAGGACTTTGTAGCCAAGGGCTTCCATGAACCAGCCGCACGTCACGCGCAGCGATTTCTCATCCTCCACCAGCAGGATGGTCTCCCCCCGGCCTCTGGGCGCTTCCGCCTTGCTGGCGCCGGTTGTCGCCACGGGCTCCGCCGCAATCTCGGGCAGATAGATCTTGAATGTCGAGCCCTTGCCCGGCTCGCTGGTAACGTCGATGAGGCCGTTGTTCTGCTTGACAATGCCGTACACCGTGGCCAGCCCCAGGCCGGTGCCTTTACCGACACCTTTGGTGGTGAAGAACGGCTCGAATATCTGCGCCAGGGTCTCCTGGTCCATGCCGCAGCCATCGTCGCTGACCGCCAGGAACACGTACGTACCGGGAATGGCGTCCGGGTGTCCGGCACAGAAGGCCGCATCGACGGCGACGCTGCCCGTCTCCAAGGTGACCTTGCCGACGCCGGCAATGGCGTCCCGCGCATTGACGAACAGATTGGCGAGGATCTGGTCGACCTGTGACGGGTCGATCTTGACGGGCGGCACGTTCTGGCCAGGCAACCACGCCAGGCTGATGTCTTCACCAATCAGCCGCCGCAGCAGTTTGATCATTCCCTCCAGGGCGTCGTTGAAGTCCAGAACCCTCGGCGCGATGGTCTGCTTGCGGGCGAAGGCCAGGAGTTGCCGCGTGATCTCGGCCGAACGCTCGGCGACATGCATGATTTCATCGAGCCACCCGCGACTGGGATGGTCCGGCGCGATCGCGTCCCGGCACAGCTCGGTGTAGTTCATGATGCCCATGAGCAGATTGTTGAAGTCGTGCGCCACGCCCCCCGCCAGACGGCCCACCGATTCCATCTTCTGGGCCTGCTGGAGCTGCGCCTGAAGTTGGACCTCGCGGGTCACATCGCGCTTGACGGCGACATAGTTGACGACCGTGCCCGTGCGGTCGAACACGGGCGAGATCGTGGCTTCTTCTTCGAAAAGCTTGCCGTCTTTGCGCTTGTTGACGAGATGACCGCTCCACGACTGACCGGCGGTCAGCGTCGCCCACATCCCTCGGTAGAACTCCGCATCGTGCTTGCCGCTCTTGAGAATACGCGGGTTCTGCCCCAACGCCTCCTGCCGGGAGTAGCCGGTGACTCTCTCGAAGGCTGGATTGACGAACTGAATCAGCCCTTGTGCATCCGTCACCTCGACGGTCTCGGCCGCCTGGTTGATGGCCATCGCCAACCGTTCGAGATCGGCCTTGGCCCGGGCCTCGTCCTCGATGATGCCCAGCATCGCCCGCCGCGACTGGTTGGCTTCATCCAGCAGCACGCGGATCCGCTCCGTCACTTGTTTCTGCAGAGTGACATCCCTGGCCGTACCCTCGAGTCCAACCACCGTTCCGGTTTCGTCTCGCAAAAGAACGGCGCTGGTCGTGTGCCAGCGCCAGGACCCGTCGGCGTGCCGTACGCGGTACTCGACGCCCGATTGTGGTTGTCCCGTTTTGAGCACGGACTTCAGGAAGACCATGCAGCCGGGCAGATCGTCGGGATGGACGAACGGCTGAAAGGGCTGACCCACCACCTGGTCCACCGGATGCCCCAGGAGCGCGGTCCAGGCCGGGGAGACGAACTGGAAGATCCCCTCGGCGGTGAGCGTATAGATGATGTCGTGGCTGTTTTCGATCAGGCGGCGGAAGTGTTTTTCGGATAGTTCCAGCGCCGCCTCCGCGCGCTTGCGCACGGTGATGTCATGGATGATGGAGTGCAGGATGTTGCGCTGGCCGAGTTGGATCTGGCTCGACGAAACCTCCACCTCGCGCACCGACCCGTCGGCCAAACGGTGCGCAAACTCGAACTGCCGGCCCAGTTTCTGCGGGATGGAGGCCATGGCTTGGCGGACAAGGGGTGCGGGCAGGGTGTTGATGTCGGTGATGTGCATGGACAGGAGTTGCTCTCGCGGATAGCCGTAGAACTCGGTGGCCGCGGCATTGGCGTCCAGGATCGCGCCATCGACGGGGTCGATCAACAGCATCACCATCACCGAGGAGTTGCTCGCGAATTGGCTGCGGTAGGATTGTTCGCTGAGTCGCAGGGCCGCCTCCCGCACATGGAGCTTACGGCGGCTTTGCTGGAGCAGGAGCGCGAGCAGGCCGAACAGGATGGCGATGGCGGTGAGGCCGGCCGGCAGGTCGGCGCGCAAGGCCACTTTCTGTTTCCAGTCGCGCGCGTCGATGTCCATGCCCAG
>CAZWQJ010000308.1:0-4727 GCA_964635825.1 uncultured Victivallales bacterium
TACCGCATATTGGCGCGTGGGCGTGGAGCCGTAGGCTGGTTAGACCGTTTCTTTGATACCGCTGACGCAAATGCGTCAGAGCTTTGTCGGGATCTTTGTCGCGAGCTTTGTCGACAAAGTACCCGCCAAAGCTCGCGACAAAGCTTGGGTTGCGGGCGAGATGCTGTCTTAGTCCCACTGGAGCGCGAGCCTGCGGCGAGCGTCACGAACCGCCGGTCACGTCCCGTTCCCGCAACTCCGAGAGCAGCCGCTCGATCTCCGGCATCGGCACCCCCAGCGCCTGACCGCGCGCCAGAGGCGCCGCGTACATCGCCTCCAGTTCCATCGGACGGTGGGCGTCGTGGTCGAGTTTCATGCTGGGCTCGTACGGGGCCATCTTCTCGGTCTGCGCCAGCATGCGTTCGATAAATCCGTCGGGCACGGGGTGCCCATCCGCGCGCGCGGCCGCCACCACTTCGCGCATGAGCGCCACGATGCGCGGGCGCCGCGCCGGATCCGCCATCAGCTGCCGCGTGTCCGCGTTGCACACCACGGCCAACCCATTGTAAGGAATGTTCCACACCAGCTTCTTCCAGCGCGCCGCCACGAGATCCGGTTCCTGTTCGATGCGGATGCCAGCGCGACCAAAGTCGGCGGCGATGTCCTGCATGGCGGCAGTGATGCCGGCGGCCCGCCCCCCCTCTCGCCAGGAGGCCAGCGCGATGTAGCCGTAATCGACGTGACGAATGTGCCCCGGCCCAATCTTGTTCGAGCACAGAAAACAAAGCCCGGCCAGGACCTCGCCGACGCCCGGCAAACCGGCGACGCGCGGCTCCTCGCCAAGCCCGTTCTGCAGCATCAGCACCGTTCCGCCCGCGCGCAGCACCGGAGGAATCAACTCCGGCAGCATCCCGTTCTGCGTGGTCTTGAGCGCCACAATGGCCACATCGCACGGCGGCAGCTCGCGCGGCGATCGGTAGGCGTTCACGCGCGGTAGCACGAAGTCGCCCGTCGGGGAATCCACCCGCAGCCCGTGCGCCTGCACATGCTCGTAATCGCGGTGCAGCAGGAAGTGCGTCTCCACACCGGCGCGCGCCAGGCAACCCCCGTAGTAGCCCCCGACCGCCCCACACCCAATAATCGCATAGCGCCTCGACATGGGCGCACGATAGCACAGCCGCCCGCGCACCTGGAAGCTGGGCGCCCGCCTGCGCGCTTGTCGCCACGCCCAGAAAACGCTATCAGGGAGCCATGCAAATTCCCGAGAACGCCCGCCAACAGTTGCTGCGAGCCCAGGGCAACGAAATCACCGAATGCCTGATCTACCAGCGCATCGCGGCACGCGTCCGGGAAGCCCGCAACCGCGATGTCCTCGAACGCATCGCCTTCGAGGAGAAGCGCCACTATGAAATCCTCAAGAACCTGACGGGGCGGGATGTGGCGCCCGATCGCGGCAAGATCCTCCTCTACGCCACCATCACGCGACTGCTGGGATTGTCGTTCGGCCTGCGCCTCATGGAACGCGGCGAGAAACTCGCCGAGGATGTCTACGCCGCCCTCCAGCACGACGTGCCGGAGATGCAAATCCTCCTGGCCGACGAGCAGAAGCACGAGACGGAACTCCTCGATCTGATCGAGGAGGAACTGATCGAGTACGCCGGCTCCGTCGTGCTCGGACTCAATGACGCGCTGATGGAACTGACCGGCGCCCTGGCCGGCCTGACCTTCGCCCTGCAGAACGGCAAGCTGATCGCCGCGACCGGCTTCATCACCGGGGTTGCCGCCTCGATGTCCATGGCCGCCTCGGAGTTTCTCTCCGCGCGCGAAGAGAAGGATCAACACGGCACCAAGAGCCCGCTGAAATCGGCCGCCTACACCGGCGTCGCCTATATCATCACCGTGATGATCCTGATCACGCCCTACCTGCTGCTCGCCAACGTCTACCTGGCCGGGGCGGTCATGCTCGGCCTCAGCGTGACGATCGTGCTCGCCTATAACTTCTACATCACCACCGCCAAGAATCTGACCCTGTGGCGGCGGTTCGCCGAAATGGCCGGCATCTCCCTCTGCGTCGCCCTGATCAGCTTCGGCGTCGGCGTGCTCGTGCGCCACTTCTTCCAAATCGAGATTTGAGACCAGAAATAAACCGCAGATGAACGCGGATGAACGCAGATCCGTTCATCCAGCGGATGTGTTTCGCGGTTCTTGCGTTCCGAATTCCGCCCATCCGCGTCTATCCGCGTCCATCAGCGGTTCTTCCCTTCGTCCGGGCAATCAGGGGGAAGTTCTGCGCGGCTGGCGAAGGACTCGCCGCACAGCGCCCGCCACAGGAAGACCAGAATCGTGACCATGCCGTAAGCCAGGCCCAGCACCACGGCGGCGTCGATCAGTCCGCGCCACGGCTGCGGCGCCAGGCGCACCAGCACAATCAGCAGGATGATGCCGGCGGTCAGCCCGCGCACCATCCACATCCGCCGCGTCGTGGAGTGGTAGTAGCCAACGCAGAACAGCGGCGCCAGAACCACGTCGCGCAGGCGCGGATGCGCCCGCAAATGCATGGCGCGTGCCGCAAAACGCGGCGCGAGTTGCCGCTGGAATCCGCGGTATCCCTCGGAGTACAGCATGAACACGCACATCGCCAGCAGGGCCCCCAGGTGGTAGCCATGCAAGGGCGCGCTCAGCCCTTCCAGCGCCAACGGCGTCAAACGCGCGACGGCCCCCGCCAGCAACAGCAGGAAGCCCAGCGTGCCCCAGGCCATGCCCAGTGTGCCGGCAACGCGCGAACCCGTCGCGGCGGATGTGGACGGCGTGCAACTCATGGTGTCGATTCCCCTACCCCTACCCACCGCTCAACCGCTTCGGCCTCGTACCCGGTCGGCTGGGTGGGTCGGCGACTCTAGCCCGCGTTCCATCCGTCGTCAACTCGCGCCGCAAGGACATGCCCCAACTCAGGCTCACTCAGGTGGTCGCAAGGTGGCCCGGCCGCTCCGCGGGCGGGCGCGTTGCTCGCTGATGCGACCGCCCCTCAGCGGGCGGGATTCTCCAACGTCCGCAGAAATCGGCTCTTCATCCAGACGGCCGCCAGCCCGGTCGCCATGTTGCCAGCCGCGATCCCGGCAAACAGGCCGGTCAATCCGCCCAGGCGCCCACCCGCGTAGGCCAGCGGCAGCGTAAACACAAACAACCGCAACACGAAAACGGATGCCGAGCGCAGCGGGTGATGCGTCGCATTGAACAGGGAGGTCACCTGGGCGGATGCCGCGTAAGCCCCGTAGCTCAACGGCACAATCCAGAGGTACAGACAGGTGACGCGGATGACGTCATCATGGTCGTTGAACAGGCGCGCAAGGGGCCCCGCCAGAACGGCAAACAACACGCACATCCCCACCCCCCAGCCAAACCCGAAGCGCAGCGCCGCGTGAACCCCCTCGCGCACGCGCGCGATTCGGCCGGCCCCAAAGTTCTGCCCCACGAAGGGAGCCAGCACCGTCGATAGCGCAAACGCCCCCGACATGGCCAGGGTCTCCAGCCGCGTACCCACGCCAAACGCCGCCACCGCCTCCGGTCCGTAGGCCGATACCATCCGCGTCAGCATGCCCGCCGATAGCGGCATCAGCAGATTGGTCGCCACCGCCGGCAAACCCAGATACGCCAACTGCCGCCACGACGCCCACACCGCCTGCGCCGACGGCCACCGCAGATCCAGAAGCTTCAGCTTCCGCACCAAAATCCACAGCGAGACCCCGCACGCCAGCACCCACGACACCACCGACGCAATCGCCGCCCCGCGCAGCTCCATCCGCGGAAACGGCCCCAGCCCGAAAATCAACAGCGGATCCAAAATGATATTAATTCCCCCCGAAACTACCATGATGACACTGGGGCTGAGCGCATCGCCCGTGGCCCGGATGGCGGCGTTCCCCACCATGGGGAGCGTCAACAGCCAGACCCCGGCCAGCCAGACCATGATGTACGGACGGGCCAGCTCCACAATGTCCGGGGTGGCGCCCATCAACCGGAGAACCGGGCCGATGGTGGCCGCACCCAGCGCCGAGAGCACGATCACCAGCAAGCCGGAGAGCAGCAGCGCGTCGGTCGTCAACCGGCGCACGCGGTGATAATCCCCCTCGCCAATCGCGCGCGACACCAGCGACGAGGTGCCCACGCTCATGCCCATCAACACACACTGCACGACGAAGACCACCGGAAAGGTGTAGCCCATCGCCGCCAACGGTTTGGCGCCCAGACGCCCCACGTACAGCGTGTCGACCACGTTGAATGAAGTCACCGCCAACATGCCCCAGAACATGGGCACGGCCATACGCAGCAGCATCGGCCCCACCGGCCCCTGGAGCAGACGCGCCGCCGCCGGTTCCGCGTCGATCTTGTTCGGTTGGCGATTCATGCTGGTGCCCGACTTTCAACGCTCGAGGCACGCCAGACTCTACGCGAACGGGCCGCCAATGCCACGCCCGGACTTTTCCGGGGCGCACGCGCCCATGCCGGAGCCACAGCCCCTTCGCCGCGAGTCCCTGGCGGGCCTCCCGTGATCGGCGGCTAACGGTTCTGGCCCACGCCGCCGATGCGCACAATCGCCTTCTCCGACACGGCTCAGCCGGAGGCTTCGCCCTACCCACGCATCATCAAGCATCGCGTGCGGACTCCAGGTAGGGCGAAGCCTCCGGCTGAGCCGCGCCCACAGGGCCGTACTCATGGGGCCCTCTCCTTAGCCGCACATTTGGGGCCTC
>CAZWQJ010000309.1:0-4703 GCA_964635825.1 uncultured Victivallales bacterium
ATGGGGCTGACCTTGGGAATCGATCCAAAAGGCGGTAGCCGGTGGCGAGGCGACCCATTCGCCCTCCGCGATGCACATCCCCTGAAGCGTTCCGAAATATCTCGGCTCCCCCTGGAACTCGAAATAGTCGCCGTTGATGGCCGCCACCGGATGGCCCATCCCCTGCGGCAGGTTTGCCACCATATCGGGCACGGTCTCGTTCCCCTGCACACCCGCGCCGACGGTCGCCGTGAGAGCCAGATCCCGGCGGTCGAGATCGAAACTGACCACATGAATCGACTGGGGGCCGGCTTCCGCCAGGTGGCGGTACTCAACGCCGGGAGTTGTCGCATCATCGGCGCCCGTTTCTGCGGCACCAACAAGGACCCCTGCCCCCATGAAGACCGCGCAGACCCTCCCGAACCAGCGCAAGGGCCACGTGACTGTTTGCTTCGAGGTGACCCGACCGTTCATGGCTTTGCTTCCGTTCGGGCAGGATAGCGGGCCGCGAGATACGCTTGGTATTCATGGTATAGTTGCACCGCCCGTTCGCCGCCGGGCTTCCGCCGCGCGTCAGGCGCACACAACAGACCGGGATACTGGTAGACGCAGATGTATTCCAAAAAATCCATCTGGGCCATCTCCTTTTCCAGCAACTCCATCGATTGGGGCACGAGCGGCGTCGGAATCCATTGTTCCGTTCCATCCGGCAAAGTCTTCGTGTAACCGTCCCGGTACACACCGGATTTGCCGGGATGCTCGAAGCCGAAGATTTCCAGATCCCACCAGTGGTGACACCCCGCGGCATCGCACCACGCCTGCACGCGCTGGACGACCTCGGGCGGCTGCTTCTGGTAAACCTGGAAACAAGCGACGTCGCAATGCCGTAGAATCTCCGGCCAGATGTCCGCCGCCTCGGCGACATTAGCGTCCGGCGCGACCATCAACAGCGTATGCGGCGCCATCGCCTGAATGGTTTCCCGCAAGCCCTTGAAAAAGGCCAGCACCTCGGCGCGAAACTCCGCCGTGGCGTCCCAGTAACGCTGCTCATGCGGCCGGATGGGGCCACAGAGTTCCTCGGAAACATACCAGCCGTGCAGCGAATCGTGCCGCCGGTACATCGACCACAACTCCCGCATCACATCCCGGTGCCAGGCCAGCGAGCCCGGCGTATAATCGAAATGGGCGTACAGCCCCACCCCGAGAAATACGCGCATCCCCTGCTTATCCGCTTCGTCCAGAACGGTGTCGACCGGATCGGCGCACGGCAATTCCACCCGGGCCGGCCAGAGCCGTGAAGGATAATAAGCCTGACCGGCATAGGTTTCGCGGTAGTTCTCCGCGGTCATCTGATGGTAATGCCGCCCATACCAGACCGGATTACGCCACGTCTCCTGGATGATGATCGTCCGCATGCCGAGCGCTTTCATCCCGCGCACCATTTCGCGCCAGTCCTCCGCCGTGAACTGCTTGAGGTCCGAATTCCAGTAGCGCCCTTCATCCTCGCTCCAGTGCGTCAACCCCACCCAGGCCCCTCCAAAAACCCGCGGACTCCGGGTCGCCAACGGCATCACCCGAACCGACCGGGCTACCTCCGGCAACGGCTGCCCCTCCACGCTCACGGACAACTTAAAGGCGTGTTCGCCGTTTAGTCCGCCAGTTGCCAGCCGGAGACGGCGGGTGACGATCTGGCCCGGCGCCAAATCCAGCTTTTCCTCCGCGCCGACGGGCAACCCGTCATGAGTCAGCGCGATCTTGACGTTGCGGGCGGGAAGATCCCCCGCATCAACCGTCCAGCGGATATCCAGTTCCACCTGGTCCGTCACCGGCCCGGGCGGCGTGACGGTCAGGTAGCTTTTCACGGCACAGATACCGTTCTGACGCAGGAGGTCCAGGCAGGCGGGCAATCGCGCCTGGAAGCCCGCCCAGTCACGGCGTTCCGCCGGCGACCAGGCCACCTCGGCCAGTGCGCACAGGCGTGGGAACACCTGACGGTCGACATCCTGTTCCGTCGGCGTGAACTCCGACCACAGATTGCCTTGCAAACCGAGGATTCGTTCCGACAATACGCCTTCCGGCACCGGTTCGAAAGCATACGCCTTCTCCAGGCTGAGCAGTTCGGTGTCGTAGTCGAGGTAGCAGTGCGACGTGGGCGTCATGATCACGTCGTGCCCGGCCCGGGCGGCGGCGATACCGCCGGCCAGGCCCCGCCAGGACATGACCGTCGCGTTCGGCGCCAACCCGCCTTCGAGAATCTCGTCCCATCCGATCAGCCGGCGACCGCGCCCATTGAGCCACCGCTCCATGCGCTTGATGAACCAGCTCTGCAGTTCATCTTCATCCTGCAAGCCCTCGTCCCGCATGCGCTGCCTGCACTTGGGGCAGGCCTTCCAGCGCTCCTTGGGACACTCGTCCCCGCCAATATGCACCAGAGGCGCTGGAAACAAGGCCAGCGTTTCATCCAGGACATGCTCCAGGAAGGTGAAGACCGCCTCGTTCCCGGCGCAGTAGACGTCCACGGCGGGGCCCCACTTGGCCTGGATCGTGAACGGACCGCCAGTGCAGGATAGCTCCGGATACGCCGCCAGCGAGGCCAGGCAATGACCCGGCATCTCGATCTCCGGCACCACGGTGATGAACCGCTCGGCCGCGTAAGCCACCAGTTCGCGGATCTCGTCCTGCGTGTAGAACCCCTCCTGGCCGGGCCGTCGCGAACCGATGTCCGTCAGCCTCGGATACCGCTTGATCTCGAGACGCCAGCCCTGGTCATCCACGAGATGCAGGTGCAACCGGTTCAGCTTCAACAGCGCCATCACGTCCAGGCGCCGCTTGATGAACGACACGCTGCGAAAATGCCGGGCGACGTCCAGCATCAGTCCGCGCCAGCGGAAACGGGGCCGGTCCACGATCCGCCCCGCCTGCAACGGGCCCGCCGCCTGCAACTGCAGCAGCGTCTGCCCGCCGTAGAAGCGTCCCGCGGCGGTGTCGGCCCGCACGCGCGCCTCGCCGTCCGGGGTGATCTCCAGTTCGTAGCCTTCGTCGCCCAGTTCGGTCACGGCGCCGCTGGCAGGCAGCGGGATGATCGGAAGCGCAAGGTCTTTCGCATCCGGTTTGTTCTTTGCATGCATGTGTTTTTCCTTCTTTCGCCGGGTTTCCTCATTGCTCCTCGGGGCGCTGACTTCGTGACCCGGTGACTTCATGACGCCCAGTGAGATTGCCATTCTCTCAACCGGACGTCACGCCGTCATGGAGTCAAGGGTCAACCTGCGGCCAACTCCTTCATCAGTTTTCGGCGGCCTTTGGCGTAGCCGGGGTGCCCCCTTTTCAGGTTGTATTCCCCGCACCCGTCCCACCAGACCGACGGGCTGCCGTTGCTTCGCGCACACACCGTTTGGGTCGTGGGGATCTTCTCTAATATCAGGCGCAGGAGATCGCGTGCCTTCATCGTGCTCCCGAACTCCAGCCCCAGAATCTGGAGCAGATCCAAATCGCGTTTTTCGTTCGAGAGGCCGCCTGAGCCCAACACGTTGACGCAGGCATTGAGCTTGGGCGCGCGGTTGGGACACGGGCCGCACATCATCCAGTCGGCCTGCCGGGCCATCTTGATCATAACGTCCGGGTTCTTGTGCAGAATCAGATCCAGCAGTTCAGGCAGGTTATCGTCCGCGTAGGGAGGGCGCAAACCGCTGCCATATTGACAGACCGCGCACAAGAGAAGATGCGGGCGGATCGTCACCACCGTGGCGGCGCGCAGCGCCCGCATGGACTTCGTCTTCTCGCGGACCATCTCGGCCTTGTTCCGTGGCGGCAACAGGGTTGACAACCCCTTCTTGTGCCCCCTCGCGTAGGCGCCGCTCCGGGCCTTGGGACAGCCTTTCCAGGCCGCCGAGGTCGCGTGCGCGTAGCCGCAGAGTCCCGCCACCGAGGGAATCTGCTGGTGAATCATCTTCAACGCCGTGCGGGCGGGCAGCGTCACACCCGGCGGCCAGCCCATGCGCTGGAGAATGTCCAGGTCGCGCTTGCGGTTGAAATCCCGGCCTTCCGGCGTGTCGCCGGCGACCCCCGGATCCTGGAAGACATACACGTCGCCCGCGTTGCAGACCAGCGTCAGCGGCAAATCGGGTTCCCCACGGATACGCGCCGCCAGCTTCTTCAGCGTCGCCTCCTTCGGCCCACCCCTCTCGCCCAGCGAGCAGATGAGGCAAAGCAGTTGGTAAGGGCGAATGGTCATACGGTCGCTCCAAACCGGAACGTCTCCGGTTGCGCCCGCACGGTCGTGTCGAACGGCGCGATATACGTTCCACGGACGCAGCAACCACCGACAGCCTTCCCGGCGGCGTCCTTGCGCAGGTGCACGAGCGACGAGTCGGTCTCGAAATCCGGCTGCGGGCCCAGCATCAGGCCGAAGTTGCAACCCCAGTGGACCTCGTCCTCCGTTCCGTCGGCCCAGCGCAGGCGGACATAGCCGGTCTGCCCCATCGGCGACTTCGCCTCCACTTCAACCTCCGGCGGCCGACGGCCCTTGAACGGCGTCAACACCGAAACATAATAGTCATGCCTGCGATCCATCCGCGGGGTATTGAGCACAATCTGCGGCGCGGGTTTCTCGATGCCGACATAGCCGCGCAACGGGTCGGTCGCGCCGCAATAGGTCTCGAAGCGCGAGCCTTCCGGCCGGATCGGTGTCAGCACCAGCAACCCGGCATCCTTCCATTGCGCCACGG
>CAZWQJ010000310.1:0-4688 GCA_964635825.1 uncultured Victivallales bacterium
CTGGCCCTGGCGAAGGACTACCCGCAGATCGTCGGCACCTTCCCGTTCTGCTTCACCGACTACCGCGATCCCAGCAAGGTCCACAACGGCTACTGGAACGAACTGAACCTCAAGGGGCTGGTGGACTACCGGCGGAACAAAAAGCTGGCCTTTGAGGCCGTGCGAGACACCTATGGGGGCCAGGTGACTCCATGACATCACTTGCCAGAGCGGAGGAGCGTTTCGTCTCATGAAGCAGGATGCGCTCAACTTCGGCGCGGGACGGCCAACCGCGAAGCGAGTCTCCAAAGAGACGCTCAACCACCGCGGACTCATCGAACTGGTCAGCGGACTGGATGTCTATGTGCACACGGTGGAAGCCTACCGGCGCGCCTACGAGGCGCTCGGGATTGACATCGTCAACCGCGTTCCGCTGGAAAACGCGCCGTCACCCACGCCGCCAGGCGCGCGCCGGACGCATCCCCTGAACCCCGACTACGACCTGACAGCGCTGGGCGTCTACGACACCGCCAGCCGCCGGGTGTGGCCCTGCCGGGAGCCCGACGACCTCTGGCGCTTCGATGTGGCTGGACTGCGCTACGAGCAGTTGGTCACACCCGTGCCGCACCCCGTCTCCGCCGCCGATGTGCGTACCCGGCAGGCGGCCCTCGGCGAGGTCGGCCTCTACTACCCCATGCTTTATACCACGCTCTTCATGTGGCCGGTCGAGACCTTCGACTGGGAGCTCTTCATGCTCGCCGCCGGGAGCGAGCCGGAGCGCTTCGCCGACCACGTGCTCGCGCCCTGCGCCGCCATGTCCGCCGCGCTGGTGGCCGAACTTGCGCGGACGGAGTCGCCGTTTGTCTTCG
Source organism: uncultured Victivallales bacterium (assembly GCA_964635825.1). Classification (GTDB taxonomy): domain Bacteria; phylum Verrucomicrobiota; class Kiritimatiellia; order UBA8416; family JAIOPI01; genus CAZWQJ01. The sequence continues at coordinate 849 of CAZWQJ010000310.1, forward strand.
TGCATGACGACCTGGCGTCTGCCGCCGGCCCGGTCTTCGCGCCTGGCTGGTATGACGAGTTCATCTTCCCGTTCTATCCCGCCATCCTCGCTCCGGCCCGGGCCGCCGGCAAGAAGGTCATCCTGGTGGCCGACGGCAACATGACCGCTTTCCTGCCGCGCATCGCCGAGTTGTTTGATGGCTTCATGTGCGAAAGCCCGGCCACGCCGCTCGAGGCCGTGATCGAGCATTTCGGACGACCAGGCAAGTTCATCATCGGCGGGATCGAGACCGTCCGCCTGGCCACCGGCACGCCCGAGGAAGTGCGCAGGATGGTCTTGCGCGTCCACGGGCAAACCCAGCGCCTGCCGGGCTTCGCCATGGCCTCCTGCGGCGGGTTGCATGGCGACATTCCGCTGGCCAACCTCGAAGCCTACTTCGATGCGCGGGCCGAAGTCGGCTTCACCCCTCCTGATTGGCGCACTCGCTGCCGGAAGGAGAGAGCATGAATGCCCACGAACGATTCCGCGCCGTGTGCGAGCGCCGGGCGTCTGACCGGCTGCCGGTGGACTACCTGGCGCACCCGGAGGCTGACCGCAAGTTGCGGGCCGTGCTGGAGGTGAACAGCGAGCGCGAGTTGCTCGACCGGCTCGGCTGTGATTTCTTCTACCTGCCCGGCCGCGAAATCTCCCAGAATGAGGGAGCGCTGCCATTCTACAAGCATTCGGCCCGCCTCGCGATCTCTCCGGCCGAGCGGACCTGCCCGCTCGGCATCCGCTGGCGCCGCGGCGCCTTTTCCAGCAAGTTCGCCGTGGACGAAGCCATCGCCGGCCCGTTTGCGGAGTCCGCCACCGTTGCCGACATCCTCGCCTTCCCCTGGCCAACGGCGGCGGACTTCGACTTCAGCCTGCTGCAAGCAGAAGCTGACGCCAATTGCGGCCGCGTCCGCATCGGCGGCCTCTGGACAGGCATCCTCGGCGACAGCTATCGCATGTTCGGCTTCCAGAACTTCCTTTACGCCATGGCTGCGGAGCCGGAGCTGGTGCACACGCTCGTGGACCGCATGACCCAGATGTACCTGGAACTCAACGACGCATACTTTGCTGCGCTCAAAGGGCGAATGGAAGTGTGGTTTTTCGGCAACGACTTCGGCAGCCAGGAGTCACTTCTCTTCAGTTGCGACATGTGGGCGGAATTCTTCCTGGAGAACCTCAAGCGCCTGACCGCTTTGGCCCACGCCCACGGACTGAAGGTGATGATGCATTCCTGCGGCGCCATTGCCGAGCTGATCCCGTTACTGATCGAGGCCGGTGTGGACATCCTCGATCCAATCCAGGTGACGGCTAAGGGCATGGTGCCGGCGGAGCTGAAGGCCCGCTTCGGCAACCGCATCGTCTTCCACGGCGGAATCGACACTCAGCAGGTCCTGCCATTTGGCACCCGGGAGCAGGTCGCGGCCCACGTCCGGGAAACCGTTGCAGCTCTCGGACATGACGGAGGATATCTCTTCGCCCCGAGCCAGATTCTCGGGCCGGATATTCCGGTGGAGAACATCGTCACCATGTATGACACCATTACCAAAGCCGGAGGGCGCTGATGCAGTCGAAAACCACACCATTCACCCGCTCGCTCATCAACCGCAGCATTGCCGAGGCGACGGCGGCGTTCGCGCGCTTCGGCGTGGCTCTTCCGCCGTGGGCCTGCTGGTCGCCCGCCGATTGGGCAACCAAAGGCCCAGAATTCGACGAAATCCGCGATTGTATGCTGGGTTGGGACGTCACCGACTTTGGCTCCGGCGATTTCCCCAACATCGGCCGCACACTGTTTACCGTCCGCAACGGCGCCACCCGCAAGCCGGGCTACCCGAAAACCTACGCCCAGAAATACCTGTTCGACCCTGAACACCAGCGCGCCCCGGCGCACTTCCATCGTTCCAAGCGCGAGGACATCTGTTGCCTGGCCGGCGGCAACATCCTGGTCCAGTTGCGCCCGGCGGGGCCGGATGACCGACCGCTCGATGAGCCGCTGGTCGCCAAGGTGGATGGCATCGCCCGCACCATCGCCGCCGGCGAGATCATCCGGCTCCGCCCCGGCCAGAGCGTCTGCATCCCGCCGCACACCGTCCACCAATTCTGGGGCGAGGAAGGCACCGGCCTGACCGTCAGCAGCGAGGTCTCCAGCGTTTGTGACGATTGGAACGACAACGTGTTTCTGGTCGAGTACGGCGTGCGCTTTCCCGCGATTCTCGAGGATGAGTCGCGGACACACTTTCTGTGCCATGAGTACGGAGAACTATAAGAGAATAGGAAGGACACAATGCCATTCGCTGAAGGACAATCGGTTTCACCCCGCGTCTCCCCGGAACTGCTGCATCCCGCCTCGATGGATGCCGCCGACGCCTATGGGGTCGTCATTGAGGGCCAGCCGGGGCCGACCTGGTTCAACTACCAGGTGCAGCTCTGTGTGACGCCGAAGAACACCTGGCTCGCCTGCTGGACCCAGGGCGGCTACGAGTCCAACCCCGACCAGCGCGTGGTTGTGGCACGCAGCCTCGACGAAGGGCGCACCTGGGGCGCGGAGATCGTGATTGAGGCCTCGGCATCCGGCTACCGCGTTCCGGCATGGATCGTCTCCTATGTTGTGCCGCACACCGGGCGCGTCTATCTGTTCTACTGGTACAACGTCAATGGCGTGCCGCTGCGCGATGCGGGCGACATCTTCTTCAAATACTCCGACGACGACGGCCTGACCTGGTCGGAACGTTTCCGCGTCGGCGTGCCTAAGACCGCCATGGACGACAAGATCGGCGACATTCACGGCTGGAACTTCGGCCAGCCGCGCCTGCTGCCCACCGGACAGGTGATGATGACCTATGCCAAGATCAAGCGTTCTAGCCTCTTTCCGAAAGGCTGGCGGCTCGACGCGCATAACCAGTGGCAACCCGAGCCGGGGACAGCCCCGACCACGAAGCCTGCCACCGAACAGGGCGGCAACCCGAATGACTGGTGCACCGAAGTTTTCTTTGTCGAGTTCAGCAACATCCTTACCGAGAGCGCTCCGGGTAAGCTGAAGTTTCGCTTCCTGCCCGAAGGCGCCGAAGGCCTCTGGGTGCCGTATCCAGAAACGGATCGCCATTTCGGCCAGGAAGGGACGCTGGTGGGGCTTTCCGGTGGCCGGCTGCTATGCGTCTTCCGCTCGCGGCTCGGGCATCCGTTCTACAGCATCAGCGCTGACCGCGGCGCCACCTGGAGCAAGCCCGACATCCTGCGGCTGCGCCCCGGCGGCGAACCGTTCAACCAACCCTGTGCGCCCTGCCCGATGAGCAAACTGCCCGACGGGCGCTTCGTGTTCCTCTTCCACAACGTCAAGCCGGAAGGCGCTGGCTGGTACCCGCGCGACCCGCTCTGGATCGCCGTCGCCCGCGAGGCACCCTCTTCGGCTCCGCTCAGGGCAGGTGGCGTGACGGAGAACGCCGGGCTCTACTTCAGCAAGCCCAAGGTGATTGTTTATAACGACGGCGTGCCGGGCGGCCCGTTCAAGGACTTCGAGATCGGTTATCCGCAATTTTACCATTTCGGAGGCCGGAACTTTGTCGCCTATTCCAACAAGACCTGCCAGAACCGTATCAACGAGGTGCCCGACGCCTTGCTCGACGATAATGGATCGGGCTCGAGCGGCACAGGCCGGCGGAGGCGAAAAGAAATGAAACCGAACGAAACAACCATCGGGTGGGTGTTGCAACAATATCCGGATCGCGTGAAGGCGCTGCTGGACGCGCTCGATCTCGACCGCACCGGCTTGGAAGTGGTGAAGGCGGCGGTGGGGCGTGGCGACATGGCCGGGGCCTGCCGCGCCTTGCTG
>CAZWQJ010000311.1:0-4677 GCA_964635825.1 uncultured Victivallales bacterium
ATCACGTGCTGGTCCGGTTCACGGACGCCGGGAATTTCGCCTGTCGGCTGGTGGGCGAAAACGCCGAGCCGCTCCGAGAGGTAAAGGTCACCGTCCAGGCCCCCAATGCGGCCGCCCTGAAAGCGCCGGAGCCGCCGCCGGTGCAGGACAAACAGAGGCTCGTGAATCGCGCCAAGGACATTCCGCCGCCTGCGCCGCCTGCGCATCCGGACGTGCTGGGCGCCAAGCTCGGACGCACGATGGCCCTGCTCGAATCCGGCCGCTATACGCACCGGCCGGTGCGGATCGTTTTCTCCGGACAGTCCATCGAGACCGAATGGACCTGGATGCTGGTCCAGCGCCTGCGTGAGCGGTATCCCGGGACGCAGATTGTCGTGGAAAACCGCGCCATTGGCGGGTGGTTCGTCTGGCGCATGCAGAAGCTGCTGAAACACGACATCCTGAGATGGCAGCCGGACCTGGTGCTGTTCAGCGCCTACCAGGGCACAGCGGAGGTCTGGGAACGCTTTCTGGGCGAGTTGCGAAGCGAGACCACGGCGGATATCGTCATCCGCACGCATCACCTTAGCGGCCGGGAGAAGCCCGAGGATTCGCCCGAGAATGCCGAGACCATTCTCATGCGCCGGCTGGCGGCGAAGTACGATGTGGAACTGATTGAAGTCCGCCGGGAATGGGCGGAGTATCTCACGGCAAACGCGCTGGTGTCCACGAACCTGCTGCGGGACGGCATCCACCTGAACGCAAAAGGGGAAACCCTGATGGCCTTGTTGTACGAGCGCCATTTTACGCCCGTCGCCGCCGGCCGGCAGGGGTGGGCCAAGACGGTGCGGCGTTTCGATGTCGGCCGTTTCACCGAAGACAACCACAGCGACGAAATTGTGCTCGAGGGCGCGGGCTGGAGCGGCGGACGCTTCGCCAAATCCAACTCGGCCGACGACCGGCTGCGGCTCACGTTCCACGGTAACCGCGTGGATCTGGTCATGCCGACGACGCATGGGCGCGCGCGAGTGCTGATCGACGGCAAGAAGCCCAGCGAACTGAATCTCTACCACGGGACCCGGCCGCAGGACCGGACCATGACGAGCGGCTCCCCCAATGCGCCGATGACCTACCACACGGGCCGGAACATGCAGGCGGAAACCTGGGTGCTGACGATTACGGAAGGCAACGTGGATGCGGACCCCAAGAAGGCCAATCAGCGGCTCAAGTTCAAGCTCACCGGATCGAAGACCGGGTTCGACGGTGAGGGCTGGAACGACCGCAAGTTCGTCTCCAACAGCGGCCGCATCACGCTGCTGCCGTCGGACTGGGCAACGCAGCAGGAGCCGGTGGCCGCCGGCAAGCCGGCACCGGAGATGAAGGCACTCGGGTGGCAGTCGCAGATCGTCTGGCATATTCTGCCGGACGGCCTGGACGAAGTGCCGCACGGGCCCGGGTGGCGCGAGGCCGCCGACTACTACAGCGGCCAGCCCTACGACTATCTCACAGTGGCCGACGGTTTGCCCTGCGGCGTCCACGAGCTGACACTGATTCCGATTCCCGACCCCAATCCGAACCGGGCGTTCACGATTGTCGGCGTGGATGCGCACTGTCCGCCGCTGGCCACGGATGTGAATCTGTGGACCGTCAAGCCATAGTTCCGGAGCGATGATGCCCATAGTCCGAATTGAAGCGGCGGGCGCCGGCGCCCGGGTCGTCGTAAACCCTCGGGAAACGGACGACATGCTCGTCAATCCCGGCAAGGGTTGGATGATTTTCTCGAGCCTCGCGCCCGGCGCTTACGGCGATTTCCCCGAGGCCGCCGTTGCATACCTGCGGGTCAACTGGTGCGATCTCGAACCCGCCGAGGGTTGCTATGCCTGGGAGGCGTGGGAACCGGCCATGCGCTACTGGGTGCAACGCGGCAAACGTGTCGCGCTCGGGGTGATGTGTGCCAATGCCCACTCGTCCGGGCCGTGGTGTACGCCGGAATGGGTCCGCCAGGCCGGGGCGCAAGGCGCGTTCTACCGCCGCGAGGGCGACGAGTACATGGCGGGGACGCCGATCGAACACTGGGAACCGGACTACGGGGATCCGGTGTTCCTGGCCAAGCTGGAGCAGTTTCTCAAGGCCTTCGGGGCGCGCTACGACGGGGATCCGGCGATCGAGTTCGTGGATATCCGCTCCTACGGCATCTGGGGCGAATGGCACACCGCGCGCCCCGCCTCGCGCGAGGCCTTGCAGCGGCACGTGGACCTGCATCTCGCCGCCTTCCCGCACACGCAACTGGTGGTGCCCTGGGGAATGGACGCCAATATCCCCGTGTACCGCTACGCTTTCGAGAAGGGCGTGGGCTTCCGCCGCGACGGCGTCTGCGGGCCGCCGCAAGGCCGCGAGGCCGAGATGTATCCGCTGGTCTGGGGCCGCGCGCCGGTCGTGTTCGAGTTGTGGGGCCACTACGAGTATTTGAAGGCCCAGGGTTGGTGGACCCAGTATCCGCTGGAACCCTACGTGGTCCGGCAGAGGGCGGCCTATGTGACGCTTTATCACGAACGCCATGCCGGCCCGCTGATCGCCCAGGAACCGGAACTCGTGCGGCGGCTGGGTAACCGCATGGGGTATTGGTTCGTGCTCACGGAGGCGAGTTATCCGGCCGAGTTGGAGGCCGGCGGCCTGTTCCCTCTGACCTGCCGCTGGGAAAACCGCGGAGTGGCGGCCTGCTTGCGCAACTATCCGGTGGCGCTTTTCCTCAACCGACCGGGTGGGCAGACGGTGTTCGCCGCCGCCTCCTCCGCGTCGGACACGCGCACGTGGGCGCCTGCGGCGGACCCCGGCGCGCCCGCGTCCCCCGTGCAGGAGACGCTGACCTGGCGATTGCCGCGGGATCTGCCCGCCGGCGACTACGAGGTCCGCCTCGGTCTTGTGTCCTCGCCGATCCGGCTGGATTGCGCGGTGAAGCTGGGCATCGCTGGACGGGATGCGGAAGGGCGCTATTCCCTGGGGGCCCTCACCGTGCGGGAGCCTAAGGAATAGTCTGGAAGGAGGCCTGCCTTTGAAGAAAAACATGCTACGGGGGGTGTTCAGGCTTCTGGAATGGCCGGGAGACGGCAGTGTGGCGACCGTCGGACAGTAGTCGTGCGATCGCTTCGATAGGGCGTTGTGTAGGGATGGATGCAGGCGCTGGAAGGACAATCATGAAAGCATTTCGTTTTGAGACCGTGGCGATCCTGGCGTGGGCGATGGTGGCGACCGGGGGAGAACCGGCGCAAGCGAAGAGCCCCGCGGAATCGGTCCCGACCGGGCACACCGAGATCACCGTGAAGAGCAGCCTGACGCCGGACGAAATGGCAGCGGAACGATCGAAGCTGATCGCGCCTCCCCCTTATCGCCAGGATGGCGTGTTCGAGGAGGTTATGACGCCGGAGGGGGATTACCTCTATGAGGTGGATTCGGCGAAGCCGCTGGTGAACGACGGAGTGTTCACCCTGGAAAAGGACAAGATCGTCAAAGGCCTCTCCATGGTCAGGGCAGGGGCTGCGCTGGGGAACAGGCCTGATCCCGTGAATAATGCGGGAGTGTACTGGAAACTGAAGGGCATCCGGGAGGGCGGGTACTGGATGGGCGTTCTGTACCAGAGCAGTTCCCACATGTATAGCGGGAAGGATCTGCTCGAGGCTCCTCAGTCTACCTATGCGCCGATCGCCCTGTATTTAAACGGGAGAATAATCCAATGGAAGACGCATGCCCGTCCGGTGCAGGTGGCGCCGGGGGTCTGGTTCACGGAACTGCTTGCCGGGGAAGCGGAACACCTGAAGGCGGGCGATGAACTCGCCGTGGTGGCAGCCTGGAACCAGGGCATCGCGAAACTGATTCTCCACAGCCGTCGGCCGGATCTGGACACCCCCTGGCGCGTGCCCCTCAATTTCGGGGGGCATCAGTGGAACCTGTATACCGCCCTCGGGCTCAACATCGATCTCTCCTTCCAGGACACAAAAGGCCAAGCCTTGGCCTTCACGGAGGAAAGCTCTATTCAACAGTCGGCGTCCTCCATTAAGCAGGTGCTGGACGATGCGGGAATGGCGACCGCATCCCTGATGATTGCCAACCCGCTTCCGATCCCGATGACCGTCGATTTCAACTGCATCATCAGGACCTACTATTCCGAAACCGCCGCAGTGGACAAGGGCCGGGTCACGTTGCAACCCCACGCCAGGATCCGCCGGCCGGTACGATTCAAATGGCAGGAGGGGGAACCCACCTACATGGCGGACTGCACCCTCAAAGCGGTCAAGGCGCCTGCCCCCTCCGAGCCGCTTGACAAAGGCGGGCTCGGCTGGCCGGAACACGAGATCTATTCCTATTTTCCGGGCCAACGGCAGATTCTCCCCTGGCCGGACCCTCATGAATACCGCGTGGTGCGAAGAGCCACCCTGGCGGTGCCTTATGGCGGGGCGCACCAGACCTACGGGCTCGACGGCAGCGACTGGGAAATGGGGTATACCACGGAACTCGAGCCGCCGATCCCGGCTCCCGCAGGCATCGCCTTCGAAAAAGCGCGTGTGCCGCAAGGCTGGACTTGGCCGCATCTGAGCGACCTTTCCCCGAGACCCCACGGAGCGTACTTCCGGAAAACGCTGAATCTCCCTGACGACATTGCCGGGCGTTCGTTCAAGCTCGCTGTGGATCATGTCTACTGCG
>CAZWQJ010000312.1:0-1952 GCA_964635825.1 uncultured Victivallales bacterium
TTGCCATTGTTTACCTCCACACAGAGTTTCACACATGCGCGTGTGTCGGTCAACAACTTTGGAGCGCGGCGTCTATCTCCGGTGCCGAACGCCCAGCCTGTGCGTTTCGAGCGGAGCGAGAAGGCACTCTGCGAGGCGTTGTTCGCTCAGTCAATCCCGGTACACGTCCCTTCGGTGGCCAATCTTCACAATGCAGACCACGAGAATGTTGTCTTTGATTTCGTAGAGTACTCGGTAGACGCCGCATCGCAGTCGGTATCGTTCGGAACCCGAAAGCTTCTGGGACTGTGGGGGACGTGGTGTGGTTGCCAGTGTCTTGATCGCCTCAAGGATACGCGTGACATCCCTTCTTGGGAGCGGCTTCAGGTCTTTGGCGACGGACTTCTTGAACCGGATCTCATATCGTGCCATTGCGCTTGAGCTCCTTGACAAAGTCTTCAAACGCCAGCGTGCCTTCCTGCTTCCGCTCCTCGAACGACGCCAGATCGTCTGCGTCAACAGCCAGCTCGTCTCGAACCGCATCGTTTACAATGTCGGAGAGTGATCGTGACGTTTCGACGGCCTTGAGCCGGAGCGCCCGGTGCAGGGCCGGCTCTAGATAAACGGTCGCCCTCTTGGTCAGGGTTGTCATTCTGTACCTCCATGTTCTGGGTACAGTATAGCGTTATAGCGTTGTAGCGTCAAGACGTGTTGTTCCTGGAGCGAACGCCGCCATTGAGGCGTTCTGAAGCCGCGTCCGCGCGGGTTCAGAATCGACTCCGATGGCTTGTTGGGGCTTCTACTCTGCCTCAACCTTGAAAATGCCTGCACACTCTGGGCATGTGTTTTCACCAATACGAAGCGAAGCTTCCGAGATGGATGCAGCGCAGAGCGGGCAGGAGACTGATGTAACGCGTATCGTGGGGGTACTACTTGGCAGAATCCGCCCCTGCTGAATCATTGTCTGACGCTCCCACTGTTCGACCTGATCAACGGGTGTTCTTGTCTTCTGTTGCCTGGGACGCGTTTCCCGCATCCGCTCCTTCTCAATGGCTTCAACGATTTGTGGCCTGGTGATTACATAGGCCGGGAAGCCAATGATCCAGAGCAAGAGGCACACCATGAACCATCCACCCGGCCCCATATCACACACGCCAGGAAGCAACCCCTTCTTCGCGCCGATTGAGTTGGCATCAGCAAGCACCCAAATACTCGTTCCCACAACGAGAAGAGGGATGATTAGTTCCATTGTTTCCTCCTGTTGCCCCAACGTCTGTCCTGTAGACGCCTATGTCGGGAGTCACAGGCCCTGATGGGGCAAGGGACGACCGGCGAGCGTCCGTAGGGCTGGTGGCTATGGTTAGGCGACATCTGAAGCCGACCCTATGGGTGGCCGGGGCGATCGAAGTTGTAGCGATCCTGCAGGAACATGCGCAGGTCCCGGAGGATCTGGCGATAGAGGCGTCGCGTGCCCGGCTGGTAGCCATCCAGAACGAGACGGCTTCTGAGCTGGCCCCAGAATGTTGGCCAGTCCGGGCTGTGGAGCAGGGCTCATCCCGTGTTCAAGGAGTGGCGAGTGCTCAGTCGTGCGACGCGGAAGGGGGCATGGGCGGATGCGGCACTCATGTGGCGCCCGTCCGTTCGCCATCGGCGTCCATGGCCGGGGGCTGCAGCACACTCGGGTCCGGAGCCGCCGCGACGGCAGACGCCAGCGGCGAGAGTTTGCGCATGAGGGCATCCATCTGTTTCAGCATGAGTCCGACGTCGGTGGCCGCGTCAGGCGTGTCGGCAGGACTGGTGACGCCGAGAGGGCCATTGGGCAGGACGTGGGTGTAGATCATGGTGGTGCGCACATCGGTGTGACCGAGCAGCGTTTGCACGGTGCGGAGGTCGTAGCCGCGCTGGAGCAGGTGGGTGGCGAAGGCATGGCGAAGGGAATGCGCGTGAACAGGTTTGAGCACGCCGGCGGTGCG
>CAZWQJ010000312.1:2052-4660 GCA_964635825.1 uncultured Victivallales bacterium
TGCCGCCGCGTAGCGTCCTCGCGAAGCGGGGGTCAGGAGGAAGTGGCAAGTGTCGGGAGTCGAGTGGGAGAAGACGCGACGGGAACTTTCACCACGAATCGCCCAGCGCGGCGCAGCCGCAACCGAAGAGAATTTGAACAGAAGGCAGCAAAGGAAGCGAAGTGGTTTTCGGCCGGCCGCAAGACCTCTGGCTTTGCTACCTTCGCTGCCTTCTGTTCAAAAGCTTCCCGGGAAGACAAGAAGTTGCCTGATCGTAGCACGAAGTTCGCGAAGCCGAATCCACCATCCCTTCGTGCTCTTCGTGGTGCAATTCCCCGTCCTCTTTAGCGCTTTTCGCGCTTTTCGCGGTTGCTCTCCCCTCCCCCGGCCCCCTCCCCATCAGCGTTCATCAGCGTCCATCTGCGGTTCCCCCCCCCGTCCCCCTCCCCCGGTTCCTCTCCCATCCCCTCCGTGACCGCTCGCGGGCACACTCCGTGCCTCCGTGGTAAATCCGGAAATCTTTTCTTCTCTTCGCCCGCCCGCCTCTACGCCTTGCGCATCAGATCGCGGAAGCGCTGGAAGAGGTAGTAGGGGTCGTGGGGGCCGGGGGCGGCTTCGGGGTGGTACTGGACGGCGAAGAGCGGTTCGCGGCGGTGGCGGATGCCCTCGACGGTGCCGTCGTTCAAGTTCACATGGGTGACTTCGACGGTGCCGGCATCGAGCGTCTTGGGATCGATCGCAAAGTTGTGATTTTGCGAGGTGATCTCGACGTTGCCAGTGGCGTTCTCGCGGACGGGGTGGTTGCAGCCGTGGTGGCCGAATTTGAGGCGGTACGTCTTGCCGCCGAGGGCGAGTCCGAGAAGCTGGTGGCCGAGGCAGATGCCCATGATGGGCACTTTGCCGATCAGGTTCCGCGCCATGGTGGCGGCGTAGGTGACGGCCGCGGGATCGGCGGGCCCGTTCGACAGGAAGACACCGTCCGGCTTGCGCGCGAGGACCTCGGCAGCGGTGGTCTTCGCGGGCATGACGGTGACGGTCATCCCGTGGCGCTTGAGGCCGCGCAGGATGTTCCACTTGATGCCGTAGTCAAGGGCGACCACATGCAGATCCGGCCTGGGGAGCTCGCTGGTGATGCCCCAGGAGCGCGTGAGGCTGCCGTCTTCGTCCCAAGTGTAGGGCTTTTCGCAGGTGACCCGGGAGGCGTAGTCCTGGCCATCGAGTCCTTCCCAAGCCTTGGCGCGGGCGACGGCGTCGGCGGTGGAGACGGTTCCGGTCATGGAGAGGAAGCCGCGCAGGGTGCCCTGTTCGCGCAGGCGGGTGGTGAGGGCGCGGGTATCGACACCGGCGATGGCGGGGATGCCCCAGCGCACGAGGCAGTCCGTGAGCGACTCGGCGGCGCGCCAGTTGCTGGGCGTATTCATCGCGTGCATGATGAAGCCGTTGGCAAACAGCCGGCGCGATTCCATGTCCGCCAGGTTCATGCCGGTGTTGCCGATTTCCGGGTAGGTCATCGTCACAAACTGCCCGCTGTAGGACGGATCGGTGAGGATTTCCTGGTAGCCGGTCATGCCGGTGTTGAAGACGACCTCGCCGAGGGCATCCACGGGCGCGCCAACCGAATGCCCGCGCAGAATGGTGCCGTCCTGCAGGGCCAGGAAGGCCTGCTTGTTGCGTTGCGCGGCCCAGGCCCAGCGATCGGCGCGTTCGTCGGTCCCCGTCACGTGCGTATCCTCCGCCTTCATGATGCCTTCCCCTGCGCCGCCGGCGTGGCGCCCTCGCCCCCACCCTGCAGGTTCGGCACCCGCAGCGTCGGCGAACCGCGATGATATTCCTGCAGCGAGCAGACGCCCATGATCGGCTGGCGCCGCAGCGCCTCGAGCCCCTTCACGGCCGCGCGGAATCCATCCAGCGTGGTGGTGATGGGCAGCCCGCGAATGACGGCGCGCGAGCGCATGCGGACTTCGTCCAGCCGCGGCTCCGGTCCGCTGGAGGGCGTATTGATGACCCAGCCCACCTTGCGCCCGTCGATCAACCCCAGCACGTTCGGCTCGCCTTCCGAAATTTTCTTCAGCCGTTCGGCGGGCACCCCACGTGCGGCGAGGGCGGCGCCGGTGCCTTCGGTGGTGATGAGCGTGTAGCCCAACTGGTGCAGCATGGCCGCCCAGGGGATCGCCGCATCTTTGTCCTCATCGCGCAGGCTCAGGAAGACACTGCCCGAGGCCGGCAGCGTGTTGCCGGCGGCCATCTGGCTCTTGAAGTAGGCCATCGGCATCTCGCGGTCGATGCCCATCACCTCGCCCGTCGATTTCATTTCCGGGCTGAGGATGACATCGATGCCGGGGAAGCGCACAAACGGGAATACGGCTTCCTTGACGGAGGCGTGGGTGGGCACGATTTCCTCGGTGTAGCCGAGGTCGCGCAGCTTGGCGCCGGCCATGACCAATGCCGCCAGCTTGGCCAGCGGGACGCCGATGGCTTTGCTCACAAAGGGGATCGTGCGCGACGCGCGCGGGTTCACTTCCAGCACATAGACCTGCTCGCGCTGCACGGCGAACTGCACGTTCATCAGCCCGCAGACCCGCAGGGCCCGCGCCAGCGCAAACGTGTGGCGGCGGATCGTGGCCTTGAC
>CAZWQJ010000313.1:0-4641 GCA_964635825.1 uncultured Victivallales bacterium
TGGGCGACTGCGGCTTGCGGGGCGAGGATGGCAGCTTCTACGGCGTGTTCCTGCCGCACAACATCCTGGCCGTCTATGCGGACGCGGCGGCTCTGGAGGCGGCGGAAATACTCGGACGTGAGGAGGATCTGCCCGAGTTGCGCCGGATCCATCGCGCCGGTCTGGACGACCTGCTTTCGGCACTCGATCGCGGGGCAATCACCGAGGACGGTTACCGCTGGATCCCCGGCGTTCCCGGTCAGACGCTCGGCAGCCGCTGGGGCGTGCTTTATGCCGCGTTCCCTTGCGGCATCCTGCCGCCGCACCACGAACTGATCACAGGCACGCTGCGCAAATGCGAGGCCCGGATGAGCCCCGGCGGCCAGCCGGTGCACACCGGCTGGATGAAGGACGGCATGTGGGTCGCGATCACACTCGACAACATCGCCGAACTGCTGCTCCTGCGGGACGAGGGCGAAAAAGCCGCGGCCTACCTCTACTCCTCGCTCAACCACGGCACGCCGCTGTACAGCTGGTGCGAGGAGCGCGGGCAGGAACCGGGCGCCAAGGAGTGCGCCGGCGACCGGCAGCATCTCTGGACGCCGGTGGCCGTGGCGCGCTTCATCCGCGACGCGCTGGTGCTGGAGGACGGCGGCGTGCTGCACCTCTGCCGCGGCGCCGCGCGCCAGTGGTATCAGAAACTGGCGGTCGAGAAGGCGCCCACGCACTTCGGGCTCGTGTCGTATGCGATCAAGACCGTGGACGCCGGCACGATCGAGGCGGCGCTGGAGTTGCCGGACGTGCCCGTTGTCCTGCATCTGCGCCACCCGCAGTCCGCGCCGATGAAGAGCGTGACCGTCAATGGTCAAGTATGGAAGCAATTTGACGCCGGCAAGGAGATCGTCGAACTGAAAGGACTGACCGACACCGTGACGGTGACGGTGAGATACTGCTAAAGGAAAACCATGAAACACACTGCTCCCCATTCGGCTGATGGCCTGTGGACACCGCCGGCGCCGGTCGCCGGTTTCCGACCGTCCGGCGTGCTGCGCGAGCGGACGCACCTCAACTTTGACCGCATGGACAGCGCCCGGTTCGCGCCGGTCATGAAGAGCGGCTGCCTGCAGGGCCCGAACTATGCCTGGCCGGGTGACATGGAGGGGCGTTCGCTGCTCGCCTTCGTCCGCCTGGAGCGGGCCACCGGCCGCGCGGCGGCGAACCTGGCCAGTCTACGGGCTGCCTGGCCCGGGCAACTGAACCCGCACGGCTATTTCGGCAAGCCGCTCGATCCCAACGCCATCAACGAGCAACAGCTCGCCAGCCATGGCTGGGTGCTGCGCGGGCTCTGCGAACTTTATGCGTGGCGAAAGGAACCGGGGGTGCTGGAGGAAATCCGGGTGATGGTGAAGAACCTGGCCCTGCCGACACGCGGCGCGCACGCGGTCTATCCCATTGACCCGGCGGAGCGCATCCGGAACAAGGGCAGCCACGTCGGCGAGGTGGTCCAGGCCACGGGGCGCTGGGTGCTGTCGACCGACGTCGGCTGCGACCTGATCTTCATGGACGGGATGATGCACGCGGCCACGCTGTTGGACGATCCCGAGGTGGACGCGCTGTGCGAGGAGATTCTCGCCCGCAATCTGCAGATCGATCTTCTCGCCATCGAGGCGCAGACGCATGCCACTCTCACCGGGGTGCGCGGGCTGCTGCGCTGGGCGGTGCACAAGCGGCGGCCCGGCCTGGTGGCCGAGGCGGAAGCGCGGTTCCGATTGTACGTCACCGAGGGCATCAGCGAGGACTATCAGAACTGGAACTGGTTCGGGCGGCCCACGCACACCGAGCCCTGCGCGGTGGTGGATTCGCTGATGGTGGCGAGCGAACTCTGGCGCCTGACGGGCAAGCCCGAGTATCTCGCCTGGGCGCACCGCATCGTCTTCAACGGCTTCTTCAGCGGGCAGGTGGCCAATGGCGGGTTTGGCTGCTCGACCGTGGTGGGCGCAAACGGCGCCCGGAGCGTCGGCGTCTCGGATGCCGCGTACGAGGCCTGGTGGTGCTGCTCGATGCGGGGCGCGGAGGGCTTCGCGGAGCTGGCCGAGGGGGCGCTGTACGCGGATGGGGCGACTCTTTACGTGACGGGGCTGTGCCCGGGCCGGATCGACATGCCCCTCGGCGACGGCCGACTGACGGCCACCGTGTCCGGCGGCTACCCCGACGAGGGGCGCTGGACGCTGGCCGTGGAGAAGGCGCCTGAGGCCCCGGTGACCCTGCACCTGTTCCTTCCGCCGTGGGGCACGAACCCGGTTGTTCAACTGAACGGTCAACTTCTGGCGGCGGTCGACGGATGGGCGGGCGGCTTCGTCTCCGTCACCTTGCGGCTCGCGGCCGGCGACCGGCTGGCCTACACCTTCGAGCAGGCCGTGCACGCGCGGCCGACCGTCAACTGCCATACACCGGCCGGACTGGTGACCTACAACCACGGCCCGCAGATCCTGGCGCTGTCGCCCGGTGCGCCGGCGGCGGCGGGACTGCCGCCGCCTCATGCCTGGCGCTGGAACGAAACGGCCGGATGCGCCACGTCGGCCGGCCTCGACGCAGCGCTGTCGCCGTTGGGCGAGCGGTATCGCCGTGTCGATCCCGATCCATCGACGTACGGGCGGCAGCTCCTCTTCGAGGGGTGAGCCGGGTGTCCCGTCACGTGATGTAGCCCGCGTCGGCCCGACGCGGGCTGGGCGAGGCGAGCCCCCTCGTAACGGAGGCATTACCTTACGCGTTACATCTCCTCTCAGCAATTCGCATTATGACCACAGACCGCCTAAAGGCGGGACACCAACGGCCCTGAAATCGGGCGTTTCGGCGTTGGTGTACCGCCTTCACCCGGCATTCGAGCCGTCGCGTGGTCATAATGCGGAGTGTTGATCTACTCTTGACATAGAAGTGAATAAAGTGTATAAAGCAAACAAACTTAGGGACTGCTGTCATGCCGGATGCACTGAACAACCGCCGTTTGAGATCCCGGCAGAGCGCCACGGTGCTGGTGGGAGCACATATCCGCGACCTGATCGTCACGCGCGGACTGAAGCCGGGAACGCTGCTGCCGACCTATCACGAACTCTGCGCGGAGTTGGGGATGGCCTACCTGACCATCAAGCGCGGCATGGATGGGCTGGAGGCCGAAGGGATCATCCGCCGCATCCCCTCCAAAGGCACGTTCGTGGTCAAGGACCTGTGCCGCCAACCGCGTGAACTGACCGCGGCACTGCTGGCCTTCCCGTCGTCCCTCAACGCCCTGCTGATGCAGGACTACGCCCTCGACATTACCCGCGGGGCACTGGGCGCGCTGGAGGAGAAGGGCCACGGGGCGAGGCTGTACTCGCTGGTCGGCGAGGGGCTCCTGTTCGCGGACCGTATTGGGGCCGACATCGGCGGCTTGCTGCTCGCGGGCGTGGAAAGCGACTCGTACCTTCGGATGGTGGCGAACTGGAGCACCCCTGTAGTCGCCCTGGACTACTGTTCGGATTGCGTGCCGATGGACTTCGTGGCGTGCGACAACCACGCGGCGGCCCGCCGGGTGGTGAAGCACCTCGCGGGGCTGGGGCACCGGCGCATCGCGTACCTGGGCGGCGCCGAGAGCCGGACGCTCCGCCCCCCGTTGAAACCCGAGGAGAAGCTGGTCCTGAGTTCCTCGGACAAGCGCGAGCGGCGCGAGGGTGTGCGCGAGGCGTTGGCGGCACATGGTCTTCCGCCCGCGGCGGAGGCCGTGCTGGCGGCTCCCGAATCGGGGATCTCACCGCTCCGGGAGGTCGAGGAGCTGGCGACCGCATGGTTTGCGGCGCAGGCGGAAGCGCCCACCGCCGTGGTGACCTCGGACGATTCCTGCGCCGAGGCGTTGATCGCGAAACTGAGCCAGATGGGCCTGAGTGTGCCAGAAGATGTGTCGGTTTGCGCTCTAGCCTGTGCGGACAGCCATCGCCACGCCGGTCTGACGCATTGCCGCTTCGATTTCACCGCCATGGGGCGTAAGGGCGTGGAACTGCTGCGCGAACGCTGCCGCAAGCCCGGCGAGCCGACCAACCGCATTCATAGGATCGGGTTCGAGTGGGTGGAGGGGGGGACGTGCGTGAAACGTGAGGCGTGAAACGTGAGGCGTGAAACGTGAGGCGTGAAACGTGAGGCGTGAGGCGTGAGGCGTGAGGCGTGTCGGAGCGAAGCGGAGATCCGCCTGTGGCGGAAAACGTGAGACGGGAATGGTGACTTGTGAGGAAACATGAAATCGGTTGACGATAGCGGCGACCTGCCTTCGCGTAAACGCTACGGCAAGGCACGCGAGAACGGATTACGCGGTAGCGAGTTCCACTCGTCCACCGCTCTCGTCGCCGTTCTCGTTCACCGATTCTGAACACTGAATACTGTCCGCCGGAGGCGGATCCGCCTGTGGCGGAAATGCTCCTTCAAAAGACGGGGGTAACGCAATGAGAACACAGATACAGACACGCATCGGACTGGCGGTGGGACTGGCGCTGGCGCTGCTCGGCGGGCTGGCGCCGCGGGCGGAGGCGGCAATTACGGCCACCGGCGGGAACTACACCAGCGACATTCCCGGCTACCGCGTTCACGTGTTTACGAATAGCGTCACGGCGAGCAACTTCGTGGTGTCGGCGGCCA
>CAZWQJ010000314.1:0-4632 GCA_964635825.1 uncultured Victivallales bacterium
CCGCCACGGGAAGAAGCGCTTCCAGACGCGCGGACCGGCCGCTGCGGATGGATGGACATGCGCTTCAGGTCATACTGGTAAAAGGCGAGGAACGAGGAATTCCCTATAAACATCAACAGAAGGAGCAGCACAATATGACCGCCAAAAAATCCATGACCCCCAAGCAGCGCGTCCTGACCGCCATCGCCCACCGCGAACCCGACCGCGTGCCGGTTGACTATTCGGCCAATCCGGGCATCGACGGACGGCTCAAGCAGCATTTCGGCCTCCAGCCCGGCGACGACGAGGGGCTGCGCCGGGCGCTCGGCGTGGACTTCCGCCGCATCGGCGCGCCGTACAAAGGGCCGAAGCTCCATGCCGACGTGCCGGGGCGCCAGGTGGATGAATGGGGCATCCGCCGCCGCTGGATTGAGCACGAAACAGGCGGCTATTGGGATTATTGCGACTTTCCCCTGCGCGAGGCGACGCTGGAGGAGGTCGAGGCCTGGCCCATGCCGTCGCCCGACGACTTCGACTACGCCGCCATCGCCTTCACGTGTCGTGATGCCGGCAACTACTGCCTCGTGGCCGGAGGCGCCGGCACCGGCGACATCATCAACAGCACCGGCATGATCCGTGGCATGGAGCAAACGCTCGTGGATCTGGCGACAGACGAGCCGGCGGGACTGCGCTACATCGAGCGCAAGACCGGTATTCAGTTGGAGATCATCCGCCGCACGCTGGAAGCTGGAAAAGGCATGATTGACATGCTCATGCTTGGCGAGGATCTCGGCACGCAGATCGCGCCGATGATCAGCCTCGAACTCTACCGCCGGCACATCCGGCCGGTCCAGGAGAAGTTCTGCCAACTGGCCAAGGCGCACGGCATCCCGGTCATGATCCACTGCTGCGGCTCGAGCAGTTGGGCATTCGAGGATTTCATTGAGATTGGCATCGGCGTGGTGGACACGCTCCAGCCCGAAGCCAAAGATATGGCGCCGGAGTACCTGAAGCGCCGTTTTGGCGGGCGCCTGGCATTCCACGGCTGCATCAGCACCGCCGGGCCGGTGGCCACGGGGTCGGTTGCGGACACGGTCGCTTATTGCCGCCGCACGCTCGAGATCATGATGCCCGGCGGCGGCTACTGCTTCGCGCCGACGCACTCGTTGCAGGACAATTCGCCGACCGAGAACGTCGTGGCCATGTACGAGACCGCGCGCACCGAGGGAGCGTACCGATGAATACCCGCCAACGATTCCAAGCCATCATGAACTTTCAGCCCTTCGACCGCCTCCCCGTGATCGAGTGGGCCGGCTGGTGGGACCAGACGCTGGCGCGCTGGCGGGGCGAAGGGCTGCCGCCGGAGCTGACCGACCGCTACGCCATCTGCGGCCACTTCGGCCTCGACACGTTGCGCCAGATGCGATTTCGAGGCCTGGGACCATGCTGCCCGCCGCCCGCCTCGCACGGCGCCGGCATCGTTGCAGATGCGCCGGCATACGAGGCGGTCCGCCCTCACCTGTTCCCTCCTGTGCCGGCGGGGGATGCTGCGCAGTGGTCCGCCTGGGCGGCCATGCTCGATCAAGGCGCCACCGCGGCGATGGAGGTCTGGCGGCTGGAGCAGAAGGGAAATGCCACTTGGTGCCATTCGTGGGCGGTCACACCGATCGCCATGCTGATCCGCTACGTCATGGGCCTCCAGCCGGCCGAGCCGGGCTGGGCGACGGTTCGCTTTGCGCCGCATCCACCCGCCGGGCTGGGCGGATGCGAGTTGCGGGTCAGGCTGCCGAACGGCGTCACGGCGGAAGTGGACTATCGGCGTTCCAGCGACGGTGTCCTGTACCGACTCCGTGTGGATCGGGGCGTTCCCGTCGTGGCTGCGCCGCCCGTCGGGTGGCACGGTGATGTTCGAGCGGCGCGAGACGGGGAATGGACGCTGGAGTAGCGAAAGGAAGAGCAGCAGGCGTGACAGGAGTGACAAGAGAGTAGATATGATACACTTAAGAGTAGAGCCATGACTTCCAGAGATCGCGTTCTGACAGTTCTGGCCGGCGAGAAACCGGACCGCGTGCCGTTCATCATCTGGAACAACAAGCTGCCGTCGCCCGGGATCGAGCAGCGGCTGCTTGAGTTGGGCGCGTGTATCATCGTAAAGAGCACGGTCTGGCACCCGCATTTCGACGGCATCGAAATCCGCCGGGATCCGCTGCCGCCGACATCCGACGGTCATCCGCGCACCCGCACGGTCTATCGAACCCCGGCGGGCGAAGTCAGCGAGATCAACGTCAGCATGCCCAACACGTCCTGGCTCGAAAAGCACCTCTTCGAGAGCCCGGCGGATTACGACGCGCTCGAAGCGATGCTGAATGCGCGCCGCTACACGCCGGCCTTTGACCTCTTTCGCGCCTCCGACAGCAGCTATCCCGGCGCCTGCCTGGCGCGGCCGGGCACGGTCCATTCCCCCATGCATGAAGTCATCTACGATATCATGGGCATCGAGAACTTCTGCCTGGAACTGGCGGACAACCGCGAGCGCGTCCTGCGTCTGGTCGAGTTGATGGCCGCCGATGTGGACCGACGGGTGCAGATCATGGCCGAAAGCCCCGCGCAAATCTGCGTCATTGACGGCAACACCCAGGTCAGCATCATGGGTATGGAACTGTACCGTCAGTTCTACCTGCCGCACATCGCGCGCGCCTGCCGGATCCTGCACGCCGCCGGCAAGTACGCCGGAGCGCATCTCGACGGCAACAACCGCCTCATCGCTAATGACGTGGCTGGCACGTCCCTGGACTTCATCGAGTCCTTCACCCCGCCGCCCGACTGCGACCTGCCCCTGACCGATGCCCGTCGCGCCTGGCCGGAGAAGACGCTCATGGTTCACCTGCCGTCATCGCTACACCTTCAGGGGCCTGCGGCCATCCGGGCGCACGCACGCCGCTTGCTCGAAGAGGGTGCAGGTGACGGGCGCCACTTCATGGTCGGCGTCATCGAGGATGTGCCCAACCGCGGTCTGGAGACCCTGGTGCCGCTGGCCGAGGAGGTGGCGGCGTGGTGACCATTCCGTTCGTATGGGCTGTCCAGTTGAAACCCTGTCCCGAATTCAACTCCATTCGATTTCGGTTCGGGACAAGGTTCGGGAGGAGAGTGAGCGGGGTGCTTCGGGGCAAGGTACGCGGGAATCGAGTTGCAGGATGATTCGGTCGCGCTTTGGTGAACATTCCAGAGTAATCGCTGGCGCAAGAGGCGCAAGCAGGGAGCAAGGACATGAATAGAGTAGAAGAGCCAATCCCATTCGCACGTCACTCCATCGTCTATCACGACCCGACCAAATGGGCCGCTGTACCCGCCAACAATGGGGCCAATGGCCCGGTGTGGCAGTGGGGCGACGAACTGCTCGTGGGCTTCACCGTGGGCACTTTCGCCCGCGCAGACAGTGGCCACCAGTGCACCTATGACAAGCCGTTCGATTCGTGGCTGGCGCACAGCCACGACGGGGGCGAAACATGGCAGGCCTATACGCCCGCCAACTACCAAGGCCAGCAGGGATTCCGGACAGAGGACGCGATTCCGCTTCCCAAAGCCGTAGACTTCGCCAGCCCGGGCTTTGTGATGCGCGTGGAGGGTGATGGCTACCATGGCAACGGCGGGCGCCAGTGGTTCTACAGTCAGGACAAGGGCGTGACATGGAAAGGGCCTTGCACCTTCGGTTCCCTGCTGGAGCATCCGGAGTTGGCGGGCCGGATATTCACGTCGCGCACGGCTTATCTCGTCAACGGTCCCCGCGACTGTTTCCAGTCAGTCAACGGATTCGCGGACCTGGGCTATCCGCGGCTGTACCAGCGGCGCGACGGGCAACTGGTCGCCGTCTATTTCTGGTGCACGCCGGAACGTCCCGAAACGCATATTGAGGCGACGATCTTTAGTGAACGGTGAGAAGAATGCGCAAGGGTGTGATGGGTATGAGGAGTCGGTTGACGAGAACGGGCGACGAGAACGGATAACGAGTAGAAGGCATTCCAATCGTCCGCCGGTATCGTCGCCCGCTATCGTTCACCGAAATGGTGGTGCATGTAATTGGGAACAGGAGCAACGCAATGCAGCAGACGAACAATACCACAGCAACGAAACGAGTGTTGACTGACGTGGCTGTGGCAACCCTCTGGCTGGCGGCGTCCACGGCGCAGTTTTTCAATAAAGGCGGTGCTGTCGATGGCCATCGCCTGGGTTAGACGTGCGCCGGAATCCTCATCCATCCCCTGTTATTTGGAACGACCAAACAGCGTCTTTGTGGCTGACGGGGTACTCCCCGGCAGCCACAAAGACGCTGTTTGGCGGTGGTATTGACTTTGATCCCCGCATCTGCCATGCTTTCCTCCATGACATCGCTGATCCAGACCGTTTCCGGCATGATTGCGGCCCGTGCTGGCCGGTGCAGGGCGAAAAGCGATTTCTTATCAATTATCAATAACTGTATAAACCAAACGATGAAACCTTCCACAGTCCTGGCAGCCATCGGGCTTACGCTCACGCTTCTGATGCTGGTCGGCGCCGGATGCGTGACGGCGCGCGTGAAGTCCGCGGCGCCGACGACGCACCCGCGCGATCTGACGCCCGTAACTTGGCTGGAGGCGCCGGCTCATGCGCCGGTTG
>CAZWQJ010000315.1:0-2605 GCA_964635825.1 uncultured Victivallales bacterium
GCAGCGCGCTGGTGCGCGCGGCTTCGGACGGACGGGTGGCCGAGCTGGTGCGCGACCTGCGCGCCGGGTTGGACGGGTAGGAAGAGGGGACTGCATGCAGGATCCGCGTATACGTAACCTGGCCAAGGTGCTGGTGCACTACTCGCTGGGGATCAAGATTCGCAAAGGCATGACGGTGAGTGTGACGGCCACGTCGGCGGCGGAGCCGCTGGTGGTGGCGGTGTACGAAGAGCTGGTACGAGCCGGCGCCTTCGCGGCCATTCAGATGTCACCTCCGGGCTTGACCGAGATTCTCTATGCCCATGGGCAGGAGCACCATTTTTCGACGCTGACGCCGATCCAGAAGGCGACGGTGAAGTTATCCGACGCGTCGATCCGGATCATGTCCGAGACGAACACGCGCGGGCTTTCGGCGGCGGACCCGAAGAAGCAGGCGCAGGTGTCGAAGACGATGCGCCCGCTGGTGAACGTGATGCTGGGGAAGCCCTGGGTGCTGACGCTCTTCCCGACAGCGGCCTACGCCCAAGACGCCGAAATGAGTGTCCGGGATTTTGAGGACTATGTCTACGGGGCGACCTTTGCGGATGAGGACAACCCGATCAAGGCGTGGGAGGCGATCCGGCGCGAGCAGGACCAGTTGATCGCCAAGCTCAAGGGCGCGGACGAGATCCGGATCGTGGGCCCGGGCACGGACCTGAAGCTGTCAGTCAAAGGCCGCACGTTTATCAATTCCTACGGGACGCACAACATGCCCAGCGGCGAGATTTTCACGGGGCCGGTGGAGGATTCGGCCGAGGGCGAAGTGCGCTACGACTTTCCGGTGGTCCATGCGGGACGCGAGATCGATGGCATCCGGCTCGTCTTCAAGCAGGGCGTGGTTGTGGAGGCCAGCGCGACCAAGAACGAAGCCTTCCTCAAGTCGATGCTCGATATGGATCCGGGCGCGCGGCGGCTGGGCGAGTTGGGCATCGGGACCAACCGCAAGATCCAGCGCTTCATCAAGAACATCCTGTTCGACGAGAAGATCGGCGGCACGATCCACCTGGCGCTGGGGAAGTCCTATCCCGAGACCGGCGGCGTCAACACCTCGGCGCTGCATTGGGACATGATCAAGGACCTGCGCCGCGGCGGTGCGCTCTATGTGGACGGCAAGGTCTTCGAGAAGGACGGAAAGTTCCGGTAGGAGATGGAGCCGGATGGGAACCGCTGATTCACGCCGATGAACGCGGATAGGCGGCGGGGCGGACCGGACGGCTCCGCTCCGAAATCAGCGTTCGTCTGCGTGCTTCAGCGGTTTGCGCGCTCCGGGGCCGGGGACTGAAAGCGCTTGTGTGTACATGCCGTGGTGGGGTACAGTTTTCTTCTTCCGCGTCATCCTTGCTCGGGTGGTGAAACTGGCAGACACGCTAGGTTGAGGGCCTAGTGGGGGTTAAAC
Organism: uncultured Victivallales bacterium; assembly: GCA_964635825.1. Lineage (GTDB taxonomy): Bacteria > Verrucomicrobiota > Kiritimatiellia > UBA8416 > JAIOPI01 > CAZWQJ01. The sequence continues at coordinate 1,436 of CAZWQJ010000315.1, forward strand.
CCCGTGCAGGTTCAAGTCCTGTCCCGAGCACCAGCCTTCGCCCGTAGCGGCGCGGAGGGCGAAGGCTGCCCGCCGGAGTCGTGCGAGCCTTGGGCGAGCACGCTAAGGTGGGCTGGTACGTCCGCTCCGGGACTCCGGCTGGCAAGCCATGAGTGAATTCCAGTACGTCTATCGCTTGCGCAGCACGACTCATCCCAACCAAGTCTACACGGGTTTGACCGAAGACCTGACCACGCGTTTACTGAAACACAATTCGGGAGGCGCGCCACACACCAGCAAGTTCGCGCCCTGGTCGGTGGATGTCGCTATTGCATTTCGGTCGCGCGAAAAGGCGGCCGCATTCGAGGCCTACCTCAAGACCGGTTCCGGCCGGGAATTTGCTCGGCGCCACTTCTGATGCGCGTCGACCCCTATCAGCCCGTTGAAGAACTCAGGACGGACCGGACGGAGCCGGTCCCTCCATCGACAAATCGAGCATTTACAAACATAAATGGAGGGCCGACCTCTGTGTCGGCCGCTTTTTCAACGGTCTGCTAGGCCCCGCGGTTGCGAAAGCACAACTGCGGGGCGACCACGCCGCGTATTCGGTCCGGCGCTCCCTACGCCCGGGCAAGCCATTCAGTGGGTTGTGGGGGTGGCGAGGGCTTCGCGGATGGCGGCGCAGAGGTAGCCTAGGTTTTTGGGGGTGATGCCGGCGACGTTGATGCGGCCGCCGCCGACGACGTAGACGGCCTTCTTGTCGCGCAGGAACTGGACCTGTGCATCCGACAATCCGCTGAAGGAGAACATGCCCTTTTGTTTCTGGATGAAGGCAAAGTCCTGGGCGATGCCGGAGTCCTGCAGTGAGCGGACGAGGTCGGCGCGGACGCTGGCGATGCGGTTGCGCATGGCGTCGAGTTCGCCGCGCCACTGGGCTTTGAGGGCGGGGTCGGCGAGGATCGTCGTCACAATCAGTCCGCCGTGCGCGGCGGGATTGGAGTAGTTCACGCGGACGACGATTTCGATGTTGCTGAAGCAAGCCTCGGCCTGTTTGGCATCGCGAGCGAATAGTGAGAGCGCGCCGGTGCGGTCCTGATAGAGCCCGAAGTTTTTGGAGAACGAGCTGGAGACCAGCATCTCCGGGCACGCGGCGGCCATGGCGAGGACGCCATGACGATCCGCCTCGACGCT
>CAZWQJ010000315.1:2705-4630 GCA_964635825.1 uncultured Victivallales bacterium
GGAAGATGCCGCGGTGATTGGCCCAGGTGGGCTTGCTGATCCAGACGGTGGCATTGGGCATGAACTTCTTCAGGAAGTCGGCGCCGACGCGCAGGGCGCCCGTGCCGCCGGGGGTATGGGCGGTCCGCACGCGCCCGGCGGTGCTGGCTTCGTGGCCCTCACCGAGGATCATGTCCTGCACGAGCTTGCCGTAGGCGGGGTCGCCGCCAATGGGCATGTAGGACTTGGTCTTGGCAGTTTCCAGTATTTTGGCCTCAGCGGCCTTGACGCTTTGGAGGATGGGGGTGGCGCCGGAGGCGTCCTTGAATACGCCGACGCCCAGGTTCACCTTGGCGGGGTTCGGGTCCTTCTGGAACGCGACGGTCAAACCCAGAATGGCGTCGGCCGGAGCCGGTGTGATGGACTCAAACATGGTGATCATCTCCTCGTGCTGCAGTTGACCGGTTGCGTGCTTCCCACGCCCGGCCGTGATTCGCAAAGCGAATGCGGAATGTTGCCGAAAGTTGGCGCGCAGGTCCAGCGCTATGCGATTGCCGCGCCCGCCCGCGGCTTGTCCGCCGAAGCCGACCGGCGGAGGCGGAAGCGGCCGGGCCACCTCGGGATCACCTGCCGTGGAGATGGGCGTCTCTGCGATCCTTGGTACGGCCGCCGTTGGACGGGCGACGCGACCTATAGCGATCTCTATCGCTTCTCCGATGGGGTCTGGTTGTGGTACCTTGCCGGATCCGCAAGGCCGCGGTTGATGGTGAATCTTAGTACCGGCCAGTGGGAGTCGCATTAAGGGCGGAGCGGCGCGGGTGGCACCGCGCCCTCCCCGGATCGGGATGAATGCGATGATGGGAGGGCCGGGTGCCACCCCGGCCGATGTTTTCAACGGGCTGGCAGGCGCAAGCGCCTTGGACGCTCCAAATTTCTACAGGAATCGCGTCGAGCTGGCGCGAAATCCTCCCAGCCTAAGCGGTTGACGAGGCGGGTGTGTGCTGCAACTGTTTACGGAACGAGCTAACCATGGAGAATGCGAGCATGCCAAGCAAGGTGATCAGCTACCCGGTGGCGCCCGGAGCCGCAGTCAGTCAGACCTACACCGTGTCCGTGAATGGGGTTCCCGTGCATGTGGAATCGATGGCGGATATTCACTATGCGCGCTTCGAGTTTGAGGGGGAGTGTGAGGTTGTCGTCAGCATTCCGCCCAGCATTGGGCACCGCAATCTGCGCTACATTCATGAGTATGACATCCGGCCGAAGCGGCGCGAGCCGGTGGCGTGGGCGGATGTGAATACGCTGCACTTCAAGCTGCAGCAGCCGACGAAGCTGGTCATCACGATCAACGAATTTCAGCGGCTGTTCCTGTTTGCGGATGGGCTGGAAGAGAATGCGCCGGCGCCTGGCCAGCCCGGGGTGGTGAACCTGGGGGATTTTGCGACGGACAATACGGGGTCTACGCTGCAGACGGAGGCGCTGACGCGCGCGCTGGCGGCGGTGGGGAAGGGGGGCACGCTGTATGTGCCGCCGGGGCGCTACCTGACCGGCTCGATCATTCTGAAGAGCGACATGACGCTGTATCTGGCCGGCGGTTCGGTGATGCAGAGCACGGCCAACATTGCGGACTACCCGGAGCAGCCGCCGTCGCCGTATTGGTCGCGCCAATCGTTTCTCTGGATCTCCTTTGCGGAGAACGTCCGCGTGGCCGGGCGTGGGGTGATGATGGGGAATGGTGCGGCCTTGCGTTCGCAGCAGCATGCGCCGACGATGTTCTTCATGCATGACTGCCGCAACATTACCGTGGAGGATGTGATCCTGACGGAGCCGGCCGGCATGTGCTTCCACATGGCGGCGTGCTCGAATGTGAACGTGCGCGATTTCAAGGGCCTCGACAACCGCAACGTGCTCAACGCGGACGGCATCACGGTGGACAGCTCGCAGCA
>CAZWQJ010000316.1:0-4610 GCA_964635825.1 uncultured Victivallales bacterium
TCATGTTCTGCCAGGGCATCATCCTGCGCGGGATCATCCTGCCGCAGATGAAGTAAAGTGAAGATCAATTATTTCGACGATCAGGCGCGGGAGTACGTGGTCACCGAACCGTTCACACCCATACCCTGGCTGAACTACCTCTCGAACGACAACTTCACCTCCACCACCATCACCCGGCCCGAACGCAAGAACGGCGAGGGCGACATGTCGTGGTTCTCGGGCACGGTGGCGTGGATGTACCTGGCAGGCACACAGTATATCCTCGGGGTCAGGCCCGTACCGGCCGGTCTGCTGATCGATCCCAACGTCTCCGGCGACTGGACGGCCTTCAAGGTTGCCCGGCTGTTCCGGGGCACCTGCTACCAGATATCCTTTCGCGGCAAACGGGGGCACACGTCACGGGTCGCCGCCATCAGCGTCGACGGCGAGGGGATCGAGGGAAATGTCATCGCGCCGGTGACGGACAGGAAGTCTGTGCGGGTTGACGTTACGCTGGAGTAAAGGCGAATACTGCGCTTGCAGAGCCGAAACCCTCACTTCGAACATTCGCGGCGCCGGTAGGCGCGCGGGGTCATGCCGGCGACGCGTTCGAAAACCAGGCGCAGACGCCGGGCATCGGCGAAGCCGCAGCGCGCGGCGATCTGCTGGAGCTGCGCGCGCGGTTCGCTCGTCAGCAGCCGCTTGGCCGCGTCCACGCGCAGCCGGCACAGGTACTGGTGCAGGGTGACGCCGAGCGCTTCCCGGAACCGGCTTTCGAGCCAGCGCCGCGAAATGCCGGCTTCCGCCGCCAGTTCCGCCACGCCGAAGGGCCGGGCGAGGTTCGCGCGCATGAACTCGACCGCGCGCCGCGCCTCGGCATCCTCGATGGCCAGCGTCTCGGTCGAGCGGCGCGCCACGACGCCGACGGGGGCGATCAACCGGTCGCCCGCCGGCGCCCGGCGCCCCGCCATCAGTTCGTCGAGCAGGTGCGCCGCCGCGTAACCCTCCTGTTCGATGTCGCGTTGGACGCTCGACAGCGGCGGCACGCAGAACTCGCAGGTCACCGGCAGGTTGTCCACGCCCAGCACGGCCACCGCCTCGGGCACCGGGCGGCCGAGGCGGGCGCACGCCTCGATGACCAGGCGCGCGCGCATGTCGTCGCAGGCCATCACGGCCACGGGCGGCGTCAGCGCGCGCAGAAAGGCGTCGAGGCATTCGCGGTGGCGCTGCCATTGGGCCATGGAGGCCCGCAGCCCCGGCGCCGGAAAAAAACCGCAGGCCGCGCCCGCCTGTTCGAGGCATTCGCGAAAACCGGCCAGCCGCTCCGCCGCATAATGGCAGCGCGGCAGGCCGTAGAACACGCAGCGGACGAAGCCACGCTCCAGGAAGTGTTTCGCGCCCAGGCGCCCCACGGCGCGATTGTCGGTGCACACCCGCGGCGGGCCGCCGGGTGGCAGCGAGGAGAGAAGGTTGACGACCGGATAGGGCGCCTGCGCGGCCAGACGCGCCTCCCGTTCCGTCCGCAGTTCCGCCAACGCGCCGTCGCCCCGCCAGTGCAGCAGGGCGCGCGGGCCGCTGCGCCACCACTCCGGCGCCTGCGCCAGCGTCCAGCCGCCGCGCTCGCGCGCGTAACGGGCCACGCCGCGCCGGATCGGCTCGGCGCTCTCCCATCCTAGCGGCAGCAGCAGGGCGACGTGGCGCGTCTGTCTCATGTTTCGCAAAAAAGTCTTTCCAGTTCGCATATAAGCTGTTGAAAGAATACGCAGGATGGCTTACCATGTCCACATAAATGAATTCGCCCTAGGGCACCGCGACGTCGCGAACGCGAAGGCAAAAGGAGGTCGATCATGAGTGCGCAACACGGAACAGGTTGGATCAGGCTGACTGTGGGATTGTCATTCGTACTGGCTCTGGCGCTGGCGCAAAACGCGTCAGCCGTGGCTGCGGGCGGCGGGACGATGACGACCTACGACGCGGGCGGCACGAATTACACCGTCCACACCTTCACGAACAGCGGAACATTCGATGTCATCAGCCCCGGAAATGTTGACGTGCTGGTGGTGGCGGGCGGCGGTGGCGGCGGCCAGATCGGCGGCGGCGGCGGCGCTGGCGGTCTGATTTATAGCAACGCATTCGCGGTCACGGCCGGCAGCAACTACACCGTCACGATCGGCGGCGGCGGCGCGGGGGCACAGGCTCGAACTGCTTACGGCGGCAAAGGGACCAACTCGGTCTTTGGTCCTATCACGGCAACGGGCGGAGGTGGGGGCGGATCCTATAATAGTGCTGCATCCCGCAACGGACAAGACGGCGGAAGCGGCGGTGGCGGGGCGTATACCCAAACTTCCAATCAACCCGGGGGAACTAACGGATACGCAAACCCTCCTGGACAGGGAAACAACGGCGGCTCGACAGCAAACTCAACCAACGGGAACCTCGTATGCGCCGGTGGAGGAGGTTCTGGACAGGTAGGGATGAGCATCCTCACCACCAACGTATCTATAGGCGGGGATGGCGGAACGGGTCTGGTTTATGACATATCCGGCATCGCAACCAACTATGCAGGCGGTGGCGGCGGGTACGGCGACACTGTCAGGGGAATGGGCGGAGCCGGTGGCGGGGGTAGATCAGCAACCAATAATCCCGGCAACGGGTTCAATGGAACGGCGAATACTGGTGGTGGCGGAGGCGGGGGTCGCGGAAACGGTGGTCCCCCGGGCTTCGGCGGCAACGGCGGTTCCGGCATTGTGATTGTGCGGTATGTTACCCCGGCTGGTGTGCCGCCGACCCTTGTGAACCTTGCCGCGACGAACGTGACGACCTCTTCGGCGTGGATGAACGGCTCCATTTCCTCCACCGGCGGAGCGCCGGTCACCGCCGTCTCTGTGTACTGGGGCGCCATCAACGGGGGCGACCCGACGAGCGGGTTGTGGACCCATACCAACACGGTGACGGGCGATTCTTCGATCTGGACCAACGGCGCGCAGGTCACCTCCCAGGCCTCGCCGCTCACCGAGAACACGACGTACTATTACCGATTCGCGGCCTCGAACGCCGTCGGGCTGGCGGGGGCGCCGACTACGCGCCATTTCCTGGCGGGCAACGTGACGGTAACGAACACGGACGCCTCGGCGGTGTGGCAGTGGCCGAATCCGGACACGGGGATTTTGACGATCCAACGCGATCCTTTGGCCACCAACGCGGATCTGGCGGTTTCCTACGCATGGGGCGGCACGGCGGTGCAGGGCGTGGATTACACGGCGTCGCCGGCGGGCACGAACATCGCCCTGCCTGCGGGCGTGGCGAGCACGAACATCACGATCGTGCCTTTGCGTCACAGCGGGAGCCCGGGGACGACGGTGTGGCTGACGCTACTGCCCGGTGAGTACGCGGTCGGCACGCCATCGAGCAACAACGTGGAGATCGGGGCCTCCACGTTCGACGGCGTATGGAAGGTTGTGCCGGGCGGCGCGGGCGTTCAAAACGGGGTAGACTGGGCGAATGCCTTCGCCACGATCTCGAATGGCGTAGCGGCGGCGATAGACGGCGACACGATCCTCGTCAGCAACGGAACCTACGTGCTATCCACAGAAATCAGCGTGACCAAGGCCGTGACGATCCGCAGCCTCAACGGGCCGACCAACACCACGATCAGCGGCAACAACGCCGTGCGCATCTTCAATATCTCCACGGGGGTGACCAACTGGTGGATCGACGGGTTCACGATGCAAAACGGCAAGGCTTCTGGCGTAGGAGGGGGTGCGATGTTGATCGTAGGGGCGGGCATTACGGGGCTCGTCAGCAACTGCATCATTACCAACAATGGCGCCGGAGCTAACAAAGTGGGGGGCGGGATCGCGGCGGGCGGCGGCGCGGTTACGACCTACCGCAACTGCCTGATCGCGTACAACACAGCGGCTATTCACGCCGCGGGCATCGCCGGCCGTAGCTACACGGGCAAGCACACGATCGAGAACTGCACCTTCTATGGTAACACAGTAACAAACACATCAGCGGCCTGGATGGGAGGGAGTAGTTTTGGCGGCGAGACGCCAGCCAGCGGCAACTCGGTGACGAACTCGATCTTCGGTCCTTTCTCAACGGACCCAGCTATTCAGCCCCTTTGTGTCACATCAGGGGTGACAATCGCGTATAGCATGAATGCCGTAACCAACGCGCCGTTTGGAATCGGGAACAAGACGGGCGACCCGGTGTTCGTCAGTATCGCCGCAGGCAATTTCCAACTCCAGCCGTCATCGCCCTGCATCAACACGGGGGCCACTCTGTCATGGATGGCGACGGCGACCGACCTGGCGGGCCAACCGCGCCTGTACGGCCCCGCGGACATGGGCGCCTACGAGTTGCAACGGCCGAAAGGATCCGTGATTATCATCCGGTAGTGCGTCCGTTGCCGGATGCGCCGCGGCGCATCCGGCACGCCCGCCAGGCGAAAGAATGAAGGCCGCTGTGGCGGGCGGCACGTGGGAATGATCGATGAGCGAGTGTAGCCGGACCGTTGCCCGGGTGTATGAGCTTGGGCAACGGGTTTTTTATTGTAAGCGGGAGGTACTCAGAATGTATGAGAACCTGTGACCCGTTAGCGGAAGGCGCAGTCAAGAAAAAGGCGAACG
>CAZWQJ010000317.1:0-4591 GCA_964635825.1 uncultured Victivallales bacterium
TTGACGAAGAACTGGGCGGTGGCGCTGTCCACCACGTTGGTGCGGGCCATGGCGAGGGTGCCGCGCTTGTTCTTGAGGCCGTTTTTCGCCTCGTTGCTGACGGGAGGACGGGTTTTTTTCTGTTTCATGTCCTTGGTGAAGCCGCCGCCCTGGATCATGAAGGTCTCGATGACGCGATGGAAGATGGTGCCGTTATAGAAGCCTTCGTCCACGTAGGCCAGGAAATTGGCCACGGTGAGGGGCGCCTTATCGGCGAACAGGCGCACCTTGATGTCGCCTTTGGAGGTTTTAATTTTCACGTGGGGATTGACGGATTTCGCTTCGCTCATGGTTTTCTCCGGTTCAGGTCCCTTGGGGACCCTTGGTGCTTGATTGATTATTAATATTGCCACAACGAAGCCGGACAAGTCGATGGATATTCGTGCGGTTGTCCGGTGGTTAGTTGTGCGGGTTCCCTCGAATAGCCCGATGGATTTTATCTTTGGAGGGTGGCGCGCCGTCGCCGCCGCGTGGCGAACTGGAGTGGGTAGGGCGGCGAGTCCCTTCGCCGCCGCGTGGCGGTTGTTCGGTGGTTAGTTGTGCGGGTTCCATCGAATAACCCGATGGATTTTATCTTTGGAGGGCGGCGCGCCGTCGCCGCCGCGTGGCGAACTGGATTGGGTAGGGCGGCGAGTCCCTTCGCCGCCGCGTGGCGGATGTCCGGTGATTAGTTGTCCCGGCTCGTGGGCCCCTTTGAATCGCGCCCCTTTGAATCAGGCTGAAAATATGTTGACAACACCCGGTGTCTTCGCATAGTATGAATGCATAATTATACATTCGTGCTTTTGTTGGGGGGGGGGAAGAGAACGCTATGGACGCGCTCTGTGAACAGGAACCGACATCGAAGACCGATCAAGCTTACGTTGCGCTAATGAAGCTGATCGAGGCGCGTGGGCCGGGCATCAAATTGCCGACCATCGATGAGATGTGCGTCCAGTTCAATCTGTCTCGTACCCCGCTCGAAAACGCCATCCGTGCGATCGAAACCCGGGGGCTTCTTCGTCGCCGCCGCGGCAGCGGCATCTACGTTGCGGACCGGGTGCGTCAGAAAACCATCGGCGTGGTCTTCGGCGGCAATATCTTCAGCTCCGGGTTTTCGCCATTCTGGAGCCTGCTCCTGGAGGCCGTGCGGCAGCAGGTGGGGGAACGGGAGCTGCGGCCGCAGGTCTACCTCGACATCTCGGACGGTCATGAGGGTCTCGGCGGCCACACGCAACTGGTCGAGGCTCTGGAGGCCCGCCGGCTGGATGGGTTGCTGCTGCTTGCCCCGCAGTCTGTCCGCGACGAGGCCGCCGAACTGCGCGCCTACGGCGTGCCGCTGGTCGTTTTCGGCGGGCAGTCGCCCGAGTGGGTGGTAACACACGATTGGCGTCCCGTCTTTTCTCTCGCGGCCCGGGAACTGGCCACGCGCGGCTGCCGCCGGGTTGCCATTCTGGGACTTACGACCGACGCGGACCGCCAACAACTGGAGCACGATCTACGGGAGGCCGGCTATGAGGGCGAGCCCGTTCTGGACTGGTCCTATCACACGTGGGTGCCCCGGATTCCGGGCTCGCAGACCCGTGAGTCGTTCGGCCGTGAACTGGCGCGGCGGATGATCGCCAACCGGGCCAACCACCCTCTGCCGGATAGTTTGGTCAGCTTCGACGACACCATGACCCGCGGCGTCATCACCGCGCTCCAAGAGGCGGGTTTGCAGCCGGGCCGCGACATCCAGATCGCCACCACCACCACCAAGGGCTCGCCGGTGCTGGAACCTTACACGTCGAATCTGATCGAGATCGAATACGATCCCGCCACCTCGGTGCGGGCCGCGTTTGATATGCTGGACATTCTGATGAACGGCGGAACGCCGCCGCAGAACCGGTTGCTGATTGCACCGCGCGTGGCACGGGCTTTCAGCCCGTAGCCCGCGAGAGGAAAGCGGACAGAGAAGGCAAAGCCACGTGCGCGGCACTGGTGTTGTCGCCACCAAGGAATATGGAATGCACAACAAGCGCATGTTCGCCCACGACTACACCCGCGTGGGGTTCTACATGATCACGCTTGTGACTGCCGGGCGTCGTGCGCTTTTCGGTGTGTGCCGGGACAACCGCGTGCACCTCTCGCCCGCGGGCGAGCTGATGGTTTCGCCCTTTCTCTCGCCGGGCGAAAAGGTCATTGCGGGGCAGGTGATGGAGCAGGAGTTTGGCGCCCTCATCCTGCTAAATCCCGATGGCTTCCCGCCGCTCTACAAGCCTTCGGGTGTCTATTTCGATCTGTGCGCGCAAGGGCGACTGCTGGTGCTTTCGCCCTTTGCCTACACCGGCCGAAAGCAGCTCTTCACGCGCGAGCGTTGTCTGCAAATGAACGAATGGGTGAAAGAATTGTGCGTGCGCGGCAATAATGCCGCGCACGCAGTGACAGCGGGCGGGCGTTATCGCCCGCCGAAAAAGGAGAAACATGAACAAGACCTCTGCCTTCCTTCTGGCCGCCCTCACGGGCACGGCCCTGGCCGCAGAACCCCAAACCCTCACGCTCAAGGACTGGACTGGGCGCGGCTTTGCGCCTGACCTGGTGAACTACGCCATCCCCGCGCCCAAGGACGGCGGCAAAGCGCTGCGTGTGCTGGACGCGGATGGTAAATCCTTGCCGCTGCAGGTGACGCCGGGCGACCCGGGCAAGGCGGTGCTCTCGTTTGTCGCTTCGCTACCGCCCGGCGGTTCGTCCAGCTACACTGTGCGCACCGACGGGCAGGGCCCAGCGGCCTCGGCTGCGGTGTCCGCAAAGAAGGACGGCGAGGCGCTCGTCCTCGCCAACCAGTTCCTGGCGGTGAAGGTGCCGGCGCCCATGGAAAAGACCTTTGACAAGCCGGTGGCGGCCGACACGCTGCCCGCGCCCATCCTGGCTTTCCGCGGCCCGGACGGTGCTTGGCGCGGGGCCGGCGCGCTGCTGCTGAAGCGCCCGGTGAAGAAATTCGCCGTGGCACAGACCGCCAACGGACCCGTCTTCACCGAGGTCCGCTACCGCCTCGACTACGCCGAGGGCGGCTACTATGAGGCGACGGTGCGGGTCACGGACCTCGCCCCCTTCGCGCAGGTGCGGGAAGAATACGACCTGGGTGTCGAGGCCGACACCGACTTCTGGCAGCTCGATCTCTCGAAGGGCTGGCAGCCGAATGCCGTCGAACACATGAACGTCGCCGGCCAGGGTAACGGCCCGGCCACGTTCGTCAGTCTGGCGGACGAGGAGAAGTCGAAGCCGGCCAACATTGATGCCAATATCAACACCGCGTCCGGCGGCGACCTGCCGCTGCGCTTCATCCATCACGACTCCTGCTGGGGCAACAAGTTCGTCGCCTATTACGGCGTGCACGTGGCCGAGGCGCGCCAGGCTGATACCAACCACTACCCGGTGGCCATGGTTGCACCGTTGCATAAGGGCGACTGGCGGCGCGCGAACAGCTTGCCGGTCTACGTCAAGGGTGGCCAGGTGCGCGTGCAGTTTCCGATGTCGGTCGTCCAGACCTCGTGGATCAAGGAGCCGCGCTCAGACGTCTCGCCGTTCTCCTGCCAAGAGCATGACCCGGCGCTGCCGACCACCTACGGCCGGCGCGTGTGGGCGCTGGTGCTGACCCCGCCGGCCATGACTTCGAAAAACCTGCAGGGCGAGGCCGGCGTCGGCAACGCCGTGCGCATCTACTACGGCGTGGTCGGGCTCGACCGCTACAAGGACTATGTGCTCGACTGGCCCGACGGCAAGGTAGCGTATCCGCGCGTCTTCACCACGCCCGAGTGGCAGGCGAAGCCGGCCCAGGGCGAACTGCCCGTCATTCCGCCGGGGAGCGGCCGCGACCTTCAGGCCAGCATCAACTATATCGTCAGTTCGATCTCGATTCACCACCACCAGACGCTGGGGGACTTCGGCGGACCGGTCGGCGCGGCCGAGGCGGCGCTGGCCGATCCGAACCTGTCGGCCGACCAGCGGCGGCTGCTGCGCACCCGCCTGGCGCTCTTGTGCTATCTGCTCACCGAGCCGGACGTGACCAGCGCGGGCAACGGCTCGCACCACGGCAATCCGAACATGGGCGTCGCCCGGCTTTCCGATCGCGGCAACCTGGCTGCACTGATCCCGGATCACCCGATGCACAAGACCTGGGCTGACTACATGGCCGGTTTCCTCGCCTACAAGCAGGCCACCTTCATGGCCCCGGGAGGCGCGTGGATCGAGTATGGCGCCAGTTACCACATGCACGGTTACGGCAAGATCGAGCGCGGGCTGATGGGCGTGCTGGCGGATAAGACGCCCGCCGCCGAGCGCGCCTGGGCCTATAACCGGACCGATTTCGACTACTTGCTCAACCTGCTTTCGCCGGTGGACCCGCGCTACGGCTCTCGCATCATCCCTGGCACCGCCAATGCGCCATGCGGCCAGTCGCCGCACTACCTCCAGGCCATGGGCACGGTGGCGGACAAGGATCCGGAATTTGCCGCCAACCTCCGGTGGGCCTGGGAAAGCAATGGCAGGATGATCGGCACCGGCGGCGACGCCATCACCATCCCGGCCATGATCC
>CAZWQJ010000318.1:0-4583 GCA_964635825.1 uncultured Victivallales bacterium
TTTCCACAGCCGGCACGGTTGGGTTCTATAATGCCGGCGCCAACAACGTGCGCGGTGCGCTCGGCGACGTGGTCATCACCAATGGCGGCACACTGGCCTTCACGACCAACGGCACGGTTCTGGCGAGCAACGTGACCTTCTACGCCGGGTCGACGCAGTCGGTTGTGGTGGTGGGGACCACAACCAATGCCATCGGTTATCTCAAGGTAGCCGGCACGTTGCTCTATACCAACGGCGCAAAACTCGTCGGCGATAACCCGTCGAGATTCAAGCCGGCGCAGGGATGCTGGTATGTGGCCGAAGCCACGTCGATCAGCGGTGTGCCCTCCTTCAAAGGATTCAGTAGTGTCGTGATCGAAGCCGGCACCCCGCAACGCCTGAAGGTCTTCCCCGACGTAATCGGGTCGGTCTACACCATGCGGTGAGCGGACAAGGTTCGTTTGGTGAATGGCGGAAAGCCGCCGCAGAACCCGTCGCTGATCGCGTCGGCAGAGCTCACGTCGGTTAGGGACGAGCCTAACGATAATAGTTTACCGTGCCCCACCGTCCAAGGTAGGGCTCGGGCGTGGTCAGGATGTCGCGAGTCAGGCACACCGGGGCGATCTGCCGTGTCACGGTGAGACTGGCCGGCACGCGTGCGAAACTGGCCAAACGTTGAATTCGGCGGCTGGTTTGTTCCGGGACGATGCCGAGTCGGCTTTGGGGCGCCGCGTTGCCGAAATCGAAGCCGCCCTCGATCACGAAACGAAACGCTAATTATTATCTTTAGGACCGTCCCCTGCCGGCCCTTATCTTTAGGACCGTCCCCTGCCGGCCCGGCCGGCCTGGCCCCTGTCGGCCCGTGCCTCCTGAAGAGTCTCTGCATCTCCACCATGCCTTCGGCGAAGCGTGGACGTCCGAAACGGGCACCCATATCAAGAAGGGCGTCAACTGTGGTCCAATCATAGGGACGCGAGCGGAGTTCTTCGTCCCGTTGTCGTTGAAGCGCCGGGCCGGCGGCTCTCCACTGCCTGGCGATGACGCGTTCCTGCTCTTGCGTGGGGCGGTTCATTAGCCACCCTCCAGCAGCCGGCGGGCTTGATCCACGATCTCGCTATGCCCCAGGATCTCGTCGGCCTGGGCCCGCTGGTCCGCCGACAGCAATTCCGGCGGGGATGACACCTCGTGCATGGTAGCGGTTTCCTTGCTGAATGCTCAAGAAGCATTCCGAATCTGGAGTTCCCGCAGGATCGCATTCAGGCCGCCGACCCGGTAGCGTCCGCAGATTTTCCGGATTTCATCAAGGTCCGCCTCTGGATTGCGTGCCAGCAGTTCCAGGACATCGGCCTTGGACTTGAGCCCGCCCGCATAGAGCTTGAGGGCCACAAGCTGAGGTAACGGCACGATTCTCAATCGGCTGCCTGGCCGTACCGCCACCGTCGCCGTCCGCAGCGCGTCTTCCATAACGGCTGGGAACCGTTCCGCGAAGCTGACGATCTGAAGCGAGCCGAATGTCCCGGTGATGTCGATCACGCCGCCGAGCGGATCCTGTCCGTCCGGTTCGCGTAGCTCAGCGTGATATCCCGCCGCGCGAAGGGCGGAGGCGACGACGCGGAGTGTTTCGATGTCGGCGTTGACGCCAAGGTCGAGGTCCTGCGTCAACCGCACGTAGCGGTGCGCCGCCAACGCCACCGCGCCGATAACGACGGCATCCACCCGGTGAGTTTCCAGTATTCGCATGACCTGCTCGGCTGTATCCAAAAGCGCTTTGGGGTTCTGCATGGATCACCGATGTTTCGGGGTGGGAAGAATCCAGGCGAAACGCTCGCTCATGCCCAGGGCTTCAAGAACTCGTTCCTCAATGGACAATTTGCGCAAGCGTTTCAATTCCGATGCCAAGGATTCCTGCGCGCAGCGGCTCTTGCGCAAGGCAGGAAAAGTCCGGGGCGTTCGGATCTTTTCTGCATGCGCGGTGATCGCCTTCTTCATGTCGCCAATCTGCCAATAGAGCGGTTGGAAAGCAAGCGTCGAGGAGCGCCCAAAACGTCCCCGGGATCTCTTCGGCCTGGGCCCGCTGGTCCGCCGACAACAACTCTGGCAGGGAAGACGCCTCAGGCTTGGTAGCGATTTCCTTACAAAAAAGAGCGAAATGTCTTCTATCAGAATCGATCAGTGTTCGGTTACTATCATAAACAGCCATCGAGGAGAAACCGTTTCCATGAATCGAGAAATCGTGTTCAATCACGACGGTTACGGCATCCTGGCCGACCTGGCCAAGACGGCCATGACCGAGCAGGACGCCGCCGACCTGTTGGTATGATGATGTGCCCACAACAACTGCTCACCAAGGTCTGCTCCGCGCTGGACAGCCTGATTGTCGCCGGTCGGCCGTACCAAGGGCTTTTTCCCTCGCTGCTGGACCGGCACAGCGGCGCCATGCTTGCCGAACTGCCCCCGCCGATTCCAGGGCAGCGCAACGGTGACCGGACCCACCTTGGCAGCAACCTCATCCATGACGAAGCGACGCTGAAGACGCTCTACGCCCTGGCCACGGTGTGCAACCGGCCCGATTATGCGGAGGCGGCCGATCGCTACCTCCGGCGGTTTGCCACCCACTGCACGGAGACCGCCACGGGGCTCTTTCCCTGGGGCGAGCACAGTTTCTGGCACCTGACCGACGACCGGGTCGGCAACAGCTACGTGTATGACGAGCGGGTTGCGACCCTGGGACAGCACCTTCCGGCGACGCACGACCATCTTCGACAGGCGCCGCTATGGCTATGGGAAAAGTTATGGCAATTCAACCCGCGCTGCGTCGAACGCTTCGCCGAGGGGCTCGACTTCCACTGGCAGCAGGGCCGGCGCGAGGAATACATCCGCCACGCCGCCATCGAGCAACGCGTGCATCCGACCCCTTATGTCCGTTCCTGCGATTTCCCGCGCCACGGCGGCTTCTTCATGCTCGACTGGGCCTATGCCTGGCTCAAGACCGACCGCGCCGACTTCCGTGGGCAGATTGAGACCATGCTGGATTACTGGTGGACCAAGCGGGATACACGCGGCCTGCTGCTGATCGAGAGCCGCTGTCCGCCCGGCAACGATCCGGACTTCCATGACATCAACGCGCCCGGCCAGACCCTCTCTCTCGCTGCCAGCCTGCTGGAAAGTGGCGCGCTGGTGGCGGGTAAGGCTCCGCAACTCGCCGCGACGATGAGGGAGCGCGCTGCTGTCTATCTCGACGGCTTCTTTGCCGCGCCCCATGATCTGCAGCGGGGCGTATTCGCCATCCTCTCCCGTCGTGAGGACAACGTCCTGACGCAGGCCATGCCGGTCTGGGGCAGCGTCTACGGTGTGTGGCCGGCGTCCTATGTGGCGCTCACCTGTCTGTGCGCCTATCGCATGACGGCGGATGCGCGTCTGCTCGAATGGGCCGCTGCCGCCGGGCGCGCCTATCTGGCACAACCGTTTCCGGCATCCATGGCCGTGCCCGCCATGGATGCCGGGCTGGGCCTCGGACTGCTGGCCGACCTGTACGACATCACCGGCGACACCGGATGGCGCGACGGGGCATTGCAGCTGGCCGAAACACTTACGGGCGTATATTCTGATGGCCCATTGCCCCGCGGCGCGGCCGGCATCGATTGGTACGAGTCGCAGATGGGGCCGGGCTTCCTCTTGCACGGCCTGGCGCGCACGGCCTTGCTGGCAGAGAATCGTTTGAACTGTCCGCTGGGTGCGGATTACACCGCGAGGTAGGAAGGCAACACGATGCCTCAGACAACGCTACGAGAACAACTCAGGCGCCGGCTAGGCATCCCCGAAACACGCGCCGCTCTGGTTCCGGAACAGCGGGGTGAACTCGACCTGGGCGACCGGGTTGTGGTTGAGAAATGGCTCTACACCGCCGAACCGGGTTCGCGCATTCCGGCCAACCTCTACCGCCCGGCGCACCTGACCGGCCGCATCCCCGCCATCGTCATGACCTGCGGGCATGGCGACAGCAAGAGTCTGGCTCACATGCAGTACGTGGCACGCACTTATGCCCGCACTGGCGTCGCCTGTCTGCTGGCCGACCCTTTGGGTGAGGAGGAGCGCCACTTCGCCGGCCGCCTGGGCACGCGGGAGCATGACGAACCCGACGTGACCCGCCGCACGGAGGCGAGCGGTCGTTCGGTGATGGGCAAGCTCGTCTTCGACGCCATGCGCGGCCTCGATTTCCTCCAGTCACTCGACGGGATCGACCCAGGCCGCCTCGGCGTGGCCGGAAACTCCCTTGGGGGCGCTGTGGCCGGCTGGCTCTTTGCCCTCGAACCGCGCCTGCGGATGGCGGTTGTCTCCGGCTGGGCCTTCGGGGATTACATGTGCCACAGTGGCAAACACTGCACGAATTGGCCCAATCAACAACTGCGTGCGGTCTGCGACTGGCCGGCTTTCTTACGGTTGGGCGCGGAGCATGGCGCCCTGCTGGTCATGAACGGCGACGCGGACGTGATCATTGACCGGGACGGCAGCGGCACGGTCTGGCGCGACCTGGTCGCGCATCTGCAGGCGGTCGACCCGACCGGTCAGCGCCTGCAGGTCTGGTGGTGTTCCCAGGGCGGGCA
>CAZWQJ010000319.1:0-4579 GCA_964635825.1 uncultured Victivallales bacterium
CCGGTCGCCGCCCCGCACGTCGCGCTTGCACAGCGAGGGCGGTCGGCGTACACCGTCGGAGAACAACGGCCGCCCTGTGAGCGGACGCGCGTGTGGGGATGGAAGCCTGAGGGAACGCTATGGATCTTCTTCTGGTGGGCTTTTGCTTCGCGGCGGTCATCGGTCTCTACTTCTACAACAACCCGCTCAAGCATGGCCGCTGGTTCATGCTGCGCCGCTTCATCAACTGGTTCCCTCTCGGCATGACCTACGCGTTCCTCTACATGGGACGCTACAACCTTAACGTCTCCAAGACCGCCCTTGGCTCCCTGATGACGAAGGAGGACTTCGGCATCATCTTCGGCACCGGCACCATCGTGTACGCGCTGTCGTTCTTTCTGAACGGGCCGCTGGTCGACCGCATCGGCGGCAAGCGCGGCATCATCATCGCCGCCCTCGGTGCCTCCTTCGCCAACATCGTGATGGGCGTGCTGACCTACCTCGCGCTGACCGGCCGCATGCCCATGAAACTCACCGTGGCCTACTCGATCGCCTATGGGCTCAACATGTACTTCCAGAGCTACGGAGCCGTCTCGATCATCAAGGTCAAGGCCTACTGGTTCCACGTGCGCGAGCGCGGCGTCTTCGGCGCCATCTTCGGCACCCTCATCTCCTTCGGCGTCTACTTCGCCTTCGACTGGGGGCAGGCCATCGTCAACATGACCAAGGCCAGCGCCTCCACCAGCGCCGGCTGGCTCCAAAGCCTGCTCATCCGCGTCTTCGCCCTCGAGGGCCACACCGTCGACGCCACCTGGGCCGTCTTCTTCCTCCCCGCCATCATCCTCGTATTCTGGGCCGCACTCGATGCCTGGCTCATCCGCGACACGCCCGAGGAAGCCAACTTCCCGCACTTCGACACCCACGACGCCTCCTCCGGCGAGATGCATGTGGAGCTGTCAACCCGGGACCTGTTCAAGAAGGTCTTCGGCAGCAAGATCATGCTGCTGATCGCCGTCGTCGAGCTGACCTCCGGCGTGCTGCGCAACGGCATCATGCAGTGGTACAAGATCTTCGCCCACGAAATGAACCAACCCGGCGCGGAAATCTTCAATGACCACTGGGGCCTGTGGCTCTGCATCTTCGGCATCATCGGCGGCTTCACCGGCGGCCTGCTCTCCGACAAAGTCTTCCGCTCGCGCCGCGGCCCGCCCGCCGCCATCCTCGCCGGCCTCATGTTCATCCTGACGATCGTCATGGCCCTCTATCTCTTCAACTCCCCCGTCACCATCGCCATCTGCGCGCTGCTGATCTCCATGGCCGTGATCGGCGTCCACTCCCTCATGTCCGGCACCGCCGCCGCCGACTTCGGCGGGCGCAAGGCCACCGCCACCTGCTCCGGCATCGTCGACGGCTTCGTCTACCTCGGCAGCAGCATCCAATCCTTCTGCATCGGGTTCCTCACGCCGAAGGATCACCTCGTCACGGCCGCCTCCGCCGCCGGCGGCATGTCCTTCGACGTCCACGACCTGGCCGGCCGCAGCTGGCTCTGGTGGCCCATGTTCCTGGCCCCCTTCGCCCTGCTCGGCATGTTCCTCGCCATCCGCATCTGGCACGAACTCCCCGCCGCCACCAAGCGCTACCTCGCCCGCGTCGAAAGCAAAACCCAACCCGAACTCGCCATCGAGTAGACGCTTCGCCCTCCCTGCCTGGGGGAAGGGATCTGCGCCGTCGTGCATGCCGGGTGGCGTTGCCCCTCACCCCGACCCTCTCCCCGCGGCGGGGCGAGGGAGAAGAGGATCGCGTGTCTTCCGCGGGGCCCGGCACGCGGATTCACCCCCCTCTCTCCGCCCTGCGGGGAGAGGGCCGGGGTGAGGGGTGCCCCAAGACAAGCCTGGGTAGGGCGAACCCTCCGGGTGAGCCGTTCTGCGCAGCGGTGCACCGAATCGCAGCTACGCGCCCCTCCCGGCGCCGGCGCGGATCGATTGCCACCGGCCGCGATTCGCGCTAGGCTGTCGGCTTGTCGCAGAGAATCCCATGACATCGTCTTCCGACCCCATCAACTACTCCGTCGCCGACCGCGACTTGAAGTATTATATCTTCGACTGGGATGACAACATCCTGCACATGCCCACCCACATCCACCTCGAGAAGCAACTCGAGGATGGCCGCTGGGTGCCGCACGCCGTCTCCACCGCGGTCTTCAGCATCATCCGCAACGACACCCAGAACTACCGCCCACCCAACGGGGACTGGGAGAGCGCCTTCGTCGAGTTCCGCGATTTCGACGACGACGACCAGAACGTGTTCCTGCGCGACACGCGCACGGCGATCGACCGCGTGACGCGCGGCGAGACCCCCATGGCGCCCAGCTTCGCACGCTTCAAGCTGGCGCTGATCGAGGGGCGCCTGTTCGGCATCGTCACCGCCCGCGGCCATGACCCCGCCATCATCCGCGCCGGCGTCGAATACTTCATCGCCACCGTCCTGACTCCCGATGAAAAGCGCGACATGCTGCGCAGCCTGCGCGGCTACATGCACAGCTTCGCACCTGAGGCCCCGGCCGGATCCGATGAGGACGTCATCGCCTTCTACCTAGACCTGAACAAGTATCACGGCGTGATGTCGCCGCACTTCCGGCAGCTGATGATCGGCCGCCACGGCGCCGCCATCAGCAAGACCGAGGAGGGCAAGCAGTTTGCCATCCGCGATTTCGTCGAGCACGTCACCCGCATCGGCCGCGAGCGCGGACTCAACCATCCCATCAGTGTCGGCTTCTCGGATGACGATGTGGGCAACGCGCGCGCCGTCGAGGACTACATCCGCAAGGAGCTCGCGCGCCAGTTTCCGGCGGTGAAGTTCGTCGTCTACTACACGGCGGATCCCGAGATGGCCGGCGGCCGCAAGGTGGTCGTTCAGGGGCAGCTCACGCTGGAACTGGGAACGACGTGATGCCACGGGCCGCTCGCGCTCGGGCCTTGCCGCTCGCCTTCGCTCTCGCCCTGGCGGCCATCACCGCGCCAGCCGCGGACACCTACTATGTCTCCACCGCCGGCCACGACACCAACATCGGGACCACCGTGTCGGCTCCATTTCGTACCCTGCAAAAAGCCGCCAACAGCGTTCAACCCGGCGACACCATCCTGATGCGCCCCGGCACCTATACCGGCGCGCGCATCGAGCGATCAGGCGCGTCCAATGCCCCCATCACCCTGCGCGCGGAGGTTCCCGGCACGGTCGTCATCAACACGAACGGCCCCGCCTGCAAGCGCAAGAGCAACCTGGAGATTGAAACATGGGAACCGCCCTATGTGGTGCGCTACTGGATCGTGGAGGGGCTCGTGATCGAAGGGCTCAAGGCCCTCGGCCTGATCACGAACTACGGCATCGACGCGCGCTCCACCCAGTTCCTCGTCATCCGCGGCAACACCGTCTCGAACAGCGCCATCACGGGCATCTTCACCGCCTTCAGTTACGATTGCACGATCGAAGGCAACACCTCGGCTTACAACGGTGAGCACGGCATCTATTACAACAACAGCAGCGACCGCTTCGCGATCCGCGGCAACACCCTCCATCACAACGCGAACGCCGGGCTGCACATGAATGCGGACATCTCGGTGCCCCCCGGATCCGGCTCGCCCTGGATCGGGGATGGCATCATTTCCGACGGCGTCATCGAGAACAACACGATCTACGCGAACGGCAAGGGCGGCGCCGGCATCAATATGGACGGCGTCGAAAATACCCTCGTCCGCAACAACCTGATTCACACCACCACCAACAACAGCGGCATCGCCCTCTTTCGCGGCAACGCCGCCATCGCCTCGCGCCGCAACCGCATCCTCAACAACACCATCGTCATGGCCGCACAAAACCCGGGCTGGGCCGTGAACCTCACCAGCGCGGATTGCGTCAGCAACCAGGTCTTCAACAACATCCTGTATAACCCGCACGGCTTCCGCGGCAGCATCGCCATCGCCGTGCCGAACCTGGATGGGTTCGTCTCCGATTACAACGCCGTCGTGAACCGCTTCTCCGCGGACGGCGGCAGCAGCAACATGGGCCTCGCCGCCTGGCAGGCACTGGGTTACGACACCCACTCGATCCTGGCGGACCCGACCAACCTCTTCATCCAGGCGGCAACCGATTTTCACCTGCGCACCGCCAGCCCCGCCATCGACCGCGGGACCCCGCAGTCCGATGTGCCGGCCGATCACGCCAACCTCGCGCGGCCGCTCGACGGCAATGCCGACGGCACCAACACCTGGGATCTCGGCACCTTTGAATTCGCCCACCCCACCGCCGACAGCGATCGCGACAGCGCCCCGGATGCCGCCGAGCTCGCCGCCGGCACGGACGCCACCAACACCGCCAGCCGCCTGGCCATGTCCGCGCTGAACCCGCAACCGGATGCCGTCGTCCTGGAATGGCCCAGCGCCACGGGGCGCCGCTACGCGCTGGGCAGCAGCACGAATCTGGCGGATGCCGCGTTCCTGCCGGGCGCCAGCAACCTCCCCGCCACCCCGCCGCTGAACGTGCACACCGTGGCGATCCCGCCCGCCGCCAGTACCGCATATTGGCGCGTGGGCGTGGAGCCGTA
>CAZWQJ010000320.1:0-4577 GCA_964635825.1 uncultured Victivallales bacterium
GCACCGTGCCCGTGAAGGGCGCGCTGGCATCTGTGCCGACGGGTGTGTCGGCCAGGAAGAAGGTTACCTGCGGCGAGGCGCCCGCCGGTTCTCCGTCGAGCACGGCGCGCAGCGGTTCATCGTTCTCGGCAAAGATAACCGCCTCGTCCTCCGGCGTCGCCAGCGCGATGCGGCCGGAACTCAACCCCGGCGTTGGCCAGGCGGGGTACCAGCTGGCCGGGTCGCGCCCCGCCCCCTCCGGCTGCATCCGCGCCAGCGAGCGGCCCGTGCCGTCCGCCGCCGCCGGCCACGGGGCGCGGTCGAAGTAGATCACCTCGTCGACAATCACCCAGATCAGCGGATCCTCCGGCAGGTCCGGCGCCAGCGGCTTCTCCAGCACCAGGCGTTCGCCGCGGTTATCGAGCTGCCCGGCGTAGGGCCCATGGAGCCGCACCTGGCCCTCGCTAAGCCCATTGGTCGCCAGGAAGCTCGCCCGTGCCGCACCGTTGCTGACCGGATCGAATCCCACCACCACCAGCCGCTCGCCCGGTGCCAGCGTCACCCCCGCCGGGAAGGCGTAGCTCACGCCGCCGTCCAGCCGCCACGGCCCGTCCGCCGTCCACAGCTGCGCCGTCACGTTCTGCGCGTTGTAAATCTCGACGAATTCCACGAGCGCCTCGTCCCCCGTCGTCGCCGGGTGGTACAGGAACTCGCCGATGCAAACGCCCGCTGTCGGCACCCCGTTGGCCGCGCCCGGCGTCGGCGGCGTCAGCGCGTACCAATAGGTCTCGCCATCGCGGTAACGCCCCAGGCTAGCCCCGTTCTCCTGGCCTTTGAAGCGCACGGCGTCCACCACGCGGTCACGCCCGCCGCCCGGCAGGTGGCTCAGAAACACCGTCTCCCCCGCCTTGTTCAGCCCGAAGCCGTTGGTGAGCGGGTTGTGGAACCCACTGACCTCGTCGAAGCTGATCCACGCGCCGGGGGGCAGCACGTTGGTCGACGGAATGGCCCACTGGCGCAGGTCGATGGCGTTGTCACTCAGGTACCAGTCCGCGAAGCTGACAGTCGACGTACCCGGGTTGAAGAGCTCCAGCCAGTCGTTGGAGTCGTAGCCGGGGAAGTTCGTGTCGGACAGGTCCGTATGCGCCACAACCTCGTTGAGCACCGCCTCGCACGCGGGATCGGGATCGGGTGCACCCGGCGAGCCGTCGATGAACGCGCTCGCCCGCCAGTTCCCGCCATAGTCCAACCACCCACCCGCCTGGTCATCCGTCACCAACGGCACGAGCGAGTGCCCTGCTCCATCCGCCGCGTCCGGCCAGCCGCGGCCGTCCCCGTAGGTGAAGGCGACGCCGTCGGGCGCGGCCGGCGACGTGACCGCCAGGGGTTCGCCGGCGTCATTCAGCGAACCCTCAAAGCTGCCGGCGATCTTCATGCTCAGCCAATCCGGGTAGCGATTGGTGAAGGCCGCGAGGTTGCGCACGACCACCACGCACTCGCCGGGTTCCAGCCGCGCCACGCGTCCCGTGGTGAAATCGAACGCGATCCCGTCCTCGATCCGCGCCCCCAGGAGACCGCCCGCCATCGGCCCCACATTCTGCAACTCCACAAACTCGAAATCGCCGCTGGTGAAGCCCTGGGCAGCCTCTGCGGGGCTCGGGGCGCGCGGATGATACATGACCTCCGTAACCGCCAGCCGGGCGGGCGTGACGACGTAAAGCGCCTGCGACAGGGGGCTCCATGGCCCGTACTGCTTTGCGCCGGCAAACGCCTGGCCGTTCCACGCGCGGGCTTGCACGAGCGTATCGGTCAGAATCTGGAATGGGCCTGTGTACGCGAGCGCCGCCGGCGACGGGGTTCCGCCCGGCGCCCGCGGATCGGATCCATCCAGCGTGTAGTATCCGACGGTGCCGGGAGGGACAGTGAGGAACACGGCCGTGCCCGACGCCGCCCACCCGCCGGCCGGCGAGATGACCGGCGCCGGAATGATCTGGGCCTCGAGCCAGGCGGCCCGATTCGTAAGCCAGGCCTGCATGTACAGGACTTCCCCCATCCATGAGCCGCGCAACGGCGGAACCTCCGGCCAGCGCTGGACGTTCCGATCGCCGGCCCCGCCGACCTCGGCCACCAACCCGTCGATGACGGCCACAATGTTGGACTGGCTCAACGGCCCGCGCCGCAACTCAGCGATCCGGTCCACGTACTGCTGCCAGAAATCCGGATCCTGGAAGAGCCGGATCCACCACACGTCCGCGAACTTGCTCCACCCGGATTCCCACGTGTTGTAGGCGTCGTCGCGGCCGTCGGTGGATTCCATCGAGCGGTCGAAATCCCACGGCGGCCCTTGCCGCAGTTTCCCACTCCGATCCTTGTGGAAGTACGTGCTGATCAACGGCCAGTCGGGATTTTTGCAGAACACATTGAGGATGTTCAGGTCGATCCAGTTCGGCGCGTCAATCCAGGCGGCATAGCCCACGGTGTCGTCGCGATAGTTCGGCCCGTTCAACGCGTTCGTGAACGCATTGATGTAGCCCGTCAGCCAGGTCTTCTGGGCGGCCGTGATCTCCGGACCATCCGGGTAGAGGTACTCCAACCCAAGCCCTCCCGCGCTGAACGTGACCGCGCCCGGGTCGCCCTCGGAGCGCCGGAAGATGTACCCGCCGGTGATGGCCGGCTCCACATTGTCCGCAGGGGAAAGCCGCGCAATGTCCAGGCGCTGGTCGCCGCGCTTGATGCGCTCCGTGAAGGCATAGAGCCCGTAGTAGTTGATCGCCGCCATGGGCGCGCCGCTGACGTTCAGATAGACCTCGCAGAAGCGCGTGCGGCTGGCGTACTGCCCGAACTGCCGGCCAAGCTCGAAGGCGAATGGGATCCGCAATCCGGCGAGATCGTAGCTCCAGTGGGCCCCCAGGATCCAATCCGACTCCGCCGGCAACCCCAGCGGCGCGATGTCCCGATCGTTGCCGGCGCCGTCCCGCGACTCCACGGCCAGATTGGGTTTGTGGTAGGTGTCGCGGAGGCTGCTCGCACCGCGGATGCGCATGCCGATGCGGGTGACGATCGCCGGCGGATTCGTGAGGGTGGCGATGCCGTTCACCGGCTCGAACACCATCATGGCCGCGTCCTGCCGCGTGTCCGAAGTGGGAATGGCCCCCTGGCCGAAGTTATCGACGATCACGAGCGGAGTGGTTGACTGAAACGCGGCGGCCTCCGGCAGCAGCCGGCAGTAGGCGGCGTAGCTCAGCGGTCCCCCGACGCCGCCAAGGTAGGCGCGGGCGCGCACGCGCGTGCTGTTGGTCAACGTCAGCGGCGCCGTGTAGAGCGCCGAGTTGGTGGTCGGTTCCGTTCCGTTCAGCGTGTACCGGATCGTGCAGTCCGACGGCACCACGGCCAGCGCCACCGTGACCGGATCGAGGAACGTACGGCTCGCCGGCACACACACGACCGCGCCGGCGACGGCGTCGTTGGCGTAGCCCGGGGAGGCCGCCGGCAGGACGTCGCGGGTTGGTGCGTCGGCCATGCCCCGCAGTTCCGGCACCAGCAGGAAATCGGCGACGTGGGGAACCGCATCGCGATTCAATCCGTGGATGGCGAGCAGGTTCGTGCCGCCGGCCAGCACGTCGAGGGCGTCGGGCACGCTAAACACCTCATCCACGACCGCCTGGCTGTCGGGATGCTCCGCCGTTGCCTGAGAGCTCCAGACGGCTGGGTCCGGCGCATTAGCCGCGGCGACGCGCCGCCCGTTGAGGTAGGCCACGAACCCGTCGTCGTACTTCATCGCGAGTTCGAGCGCATCGAAGGCGGCGGCGTTGGTCA
Organism: uncultured Victivallales bacterium; assembly: GCA_964635825.1. Taxonomy (GTDB): domain Bacteria; phylum Verrucomicrobiota; class Kiritimatiellia; order UBA8416; family JAIOPI01; genus CAZWQJ01. Next base: position 3,796 of record CAZWQJ010000320.1, read on the forward strand.
CGGTGAAGGCGATGCGGACGTAGCAACCCGTGGCCTTCCCGTACATCAGCGTCTCGACGTCGGTCGCGATCAAGTCCTCGTAGCCGGTAGCACGGTCGTAGCCCACGCCCGTTGCGCCCGTCAGCCAGGCCGCGTCATCGAAGCCGCCCGCGATCCAGTTCGTGCCCAACGCGCCGTCCACGGGGACCAGGATGCGGCTGGGCGCGCCCGCAGGCACCAGCGTGGCCACGGGTTGCAGGCGGACCGTCCTGCCATACGACACATCCGGCTGCTGTGGCGGATACGCCGGGGCGTAGGCGTCGGCGACCGTGATGCCATCCGGTTTCACTAATCCAAGATACTCACCATCGCCGTCGAGGCGGAAATTCGTGTGCAGCGGCGCCGCCGCATTGGTGCGGTCCTTGTTGGACGCAAAGACGACCAAGTACCCGTTCGGCGGCAACGCGACAGCGGGGAACGTCCACTTGGTCAGATCCGCCGCGTCGTCCGTCAGGCGCCAGCCCGCCAGATTGACCGGAGCGCCGGACGGGTTGTGAAGCTCGATCCAGTCCGACCGGTCGCCGTTCTCGTCCACGAGACCGTTGTCGTTAACGGCCAGGAATTCGGTGATGACCACCTGCGCGATGGCAGGCCTCGCCGCCGCGGCCGACCAAAGCCCCGCGGCGACCAGCAGCATTGCCCATCTCGTGCCAGATCCGGTCATGCCGTAACACCCTCGTTCCCAGCCGTCCCAGTCGGCTGCCGACTCCCCGCGCACCCACCGCGATTATCGCATTTTCTAT
>CAZWQJ010000321.1:0-4559 GCA_964635825.1 uncultured Victivallales bacterium
CCTTCTTCTCGCGGATCGTGCGCATCCAGACCGAACGCGGCCACGCGGTCGCGACCGACGGCCCGTACCGCTACGTGCGGCATCCCGCTTACGCCGGCACGATCCTGTATGAATTGGCCGTGCCGGTACTGCTCGCGTCCTGGCCGGCGTTGATCGCCAGCGGCTTGAGCGTCGCCCTGCTCATCCTGCGCACCGCGCTCGAAGATCGCACCCTGCGGGCGGAGCTGACCGGCTATGCCGACTATGCGCGTCAGGTGCGTTATCGTCTGCTGCCGGGCATTTGGTAGCGGGAGATGACTCAGGGAGATCCAGAGGAGGTTGACCATGTCTGAGACAGAATCCCAAACTTTGAGCGGCGTGGCCGAGACCATGCTCATCACGCTTTACCTCCGAGCGATGGAATCGCAGCGCCCGGACGCGCTGATCAAAGACGAGAAAGCCGTGGCGCTGGTCATGCAGATGAGCTATGACTTCGACCGGGTCAGGCAGATCCAGATGGACGAGGATGACAAGGTTGGGGTGATACTGCGCAACCGGGAATTCGACCGCTACGTGCGGGATTTCTTGGCCCGCCACCCGGAGGCGGTTGTAGTTCACATCGGCTGCGGCTTCGATTCGCGCTTCGAGCGCGTGGACAATGGCCGGGTGGAATGGTACGACCTGGATTTACCGGACGTCATCGAACTGCGCCGGAAATTCATCGGCGGCGAGGGGCAACGCTATCACTTGCTGGGCCGTTCAGCGTTCGACAGCGCCTGGCTGGACGCAGTGAGTGCGCATCGTCAGCGTCCCTTTCTCTTTCTGGCCGAAGGTGTCTTGATGTACTTTGAGGAGGCGCAGGTCAAGTCGCTGGTGCTGACGCTGCGTGATCGTTTCCCAGGCGCGGAGCTGGTCTTCGACGCCTTTTCGCCGTACAGCGTCTGGGCGAACAACCTCCGCCTGTCCATCACCAAGTTCGGCATCCGCTATCATTGGGGACTCAGGCGCGGCCAGGAGATCGAACGCTGGGGCGATGGCATCCACCTGCTCGATGAGTGGGGGTACTTCGACCGGCCTGAGCCACGGTTGGATCACATTCGATGGATGCGCCACATCCCGCTCCTGGCCAGGGTTCTGCGCATCTACCACTTTCGCCTTGAAAAAGCAGCCGGGTGAAAGGCCCTTTTATTTGCGGACAACGAGGAGGACCTATGCAAGCAAAACCCAATTTCATAGTGTCTCTCTCCGATGCCTCTGCCGGACTGTCGCAGGTGGGAGGCAAAGGGGCTTCGCTGGCGCGCCTGGCCGTGGCCGGCCTGCCCGTGCCGCCTGGCTTTCACATCATCACGGCAGCCTATCGCCGATTCGTGGCGGAGCACGAGCTGCAAGAGCAGATCCTGGCGGCTGTCTCCGCTGCCACTCCCGATCAACCTGCCACGCTCGAAGAGGCATCCAGCCAGATCGGAAAGCTCTTTGCGCAGAGTGCGATACCGGATGACATTGCCGGGGAGATTCGACGAGCATATGCTGGGCTTGGCGGTGGCGACGTGCCTGTCGCCGTGCGTTCCTCGGCTACCGCTGAGGACTTGCCGGAGATGTCGTTCGCCGGTCAGCAGGAGACCTATCTCAACATGCGCGGTGAAGCGATGGTGCTCGATGCCGTCAAACGCTGCTGGGCTTCGCTCTGGACGGCGCGGGCGATTGCGTATCGCGCCCGGCAGGGAATTGCCTCCGATTCGGTGGCGCTGGCAGTCGTGATACAGAAACTGGTCTTTGCCGCCGCCGCCGGGGTCATGTTCACTGCCAACCCACTCACCGGCAAGCGTGATGCAATCGTCATCAACGCGACCTGGGGGCTGGGCGAGGCCATCGTGGGCGGTTTGGTGACGCCCGACACGCTCACTCTGGAAAAGGCTTCGGGGCGTGTGCTGAGCCGCGAGACGGCTGATAAGCGCGTGATGACCGTCCGGGTCGAGAGCGGCACGTCCGAGCAGCCAGTGCCCGAGGTCCGCCGCCGCGCGCCCGTGCTCGACGACGGGCAGGCGGCCGGGCTGGCGCGCCTGGGCGTGCAGATTGAGAGACTCTATGGGATGCCGATGGACATCGAATGGGCGCTGGCCGCAGGAAAATTCGCCATCCTCCAGGCGCGGCCGATCACCGCGCTTCCCCAGCAGCAGGCGCCTCTCTCCACAGAATGGCCGCTGCCCGGCAAGGGGCCATTTACTCGCAGCAGTATCATCGACTTAATGTCGGATCCCCTCTCGCCGCTGTTCGCCACACTGGGCCGCGACCGCTACAATGCGGGCGAGGAGCGGACGATGGAGTGGTTTATCGGCGTCAAGCACGCCCGGATGGTGTGGCTCAACGTCATTAACGGCTACGCTTATATGTCTGGGGCGTTGTCGTTCAGCGAAGGGTTGCGGATGCTGCTCGCTATCCCGCGCATGATACAAATCGTCCGTACGGCCGGGTCACGCTGGCGGAACGAGGCGGTGCCCCGCTACACTGAAACGGTTGCCCGCTGGCAAGCCCGGAATCTCCTCGAAGTGCCAGCCGGTGATCTGCTGGATGGCGCGCGTGAGGTCTGCGACGCGGCCATCGATCACCTGTGGGTGCTCCAGGCCGGCCTCCTCGGGGGGGGCGCAAGGCGCTGAAGGGCTGCTTAAGGGTGTGTACGACCGGTTCATCCGCCGGTCCGATGACCCGGACTCGGTGGCGTTGGTGCGGGGCTACGACAGCACCCCGATCCAGGCCGAGAAGGCCCTCTACGACCTGGCCCAGTGGCTCAGCCGCCAGGCAGGGCTGGCGGACTACGCGCGCCGCTGCCCCACCCAACAATTGGCCGCTGAACTGTCCAGACCGGAGGCGCCGGCCGGCGTTGGCGCGGCGGCCTGGCGCGAACTCCAAACCCGCTGGCAGGCGCACCTGGAACGCTACGGTGCGATGATCTACACCATAGATTTCGGCCAGCCGCTGCCATTGGACGAGCCGGCGCCGCTGCTGGAGGCGCTCAAGCTCTATGCGAGCGGTGTGATTCAAAGCCCCTACGACCGCCAACAGAGGTTGGCCGAGCAGCGTGAGGCCGCTGTGCAATCCATCATGGAGCGAGAGAAGGGCTTGGGCGTGAAACGCAGGCTCTTTGCCACGGTGCTGGGTTGGGCGCAATCCTTCGCGCCACTGCGCGAGGACAGTATCGCCTTCATCGGTTATGGTTACCCTCAACTGCGCCGGATGTTGAAGGAGCTTGGCCGCCGGCTGGTGCAGGCCGGCGCGATGGAACGGCCCGAGGATATTTTCTGGCTGACTGAAAGCGAAGTCGCAGAAGCAGCAGTTGCCCTGGATCGGAGCGAACCCCTGGCAGTCCGGCAGGTCGCCGTTCGCCAGCGCCAGGCGGAGTGGCAGGCCCAAAAACGTCTGAGCCCGCCGCCTATCCTGTCCCCCACGAAAGGGTTCTCCGTCGGCAAAATGAACATGGGCGGCTTTTATTCGGCGGGCAGCAATGCCCAGGCGGCGGATCTGCTCAAAGGTTTCGCGGCCAGTCCCGGCCGGGTGACGGCTCCCGCTTGTGTGTTGCGCGGGCCGGAAGACTTTGGCCAGATGCAGCCGGGCCACGTACTGGTGGCCGCGATCACGACCCCGGCCTGGACGCCGCTGTTTGCCATGGCCGCGGCCGTGGTAACTGATGTCGGCGGGCCGCTGTCGCACGGTTCCATCGTCGCCCGCGAGTATGGCATCCCTGCGGTGATGGGCACCGGCGTGGCAACCAAGCGCATCCAGAGCGGGCAGACGATCACCGTGGACGGGGATGCGGGGAAGGTGGAGTTGATGTGATGCAAGCAAGCAACCGTAAGAGGAGATGAACCATGTTGAACTTCCAGGCAGTCCATGACAAGAAGATCACCCTTGCCGAGCTGGTCGCCGGTCTGACGCGGGACAACCCTTCGGCACGCTTCGCGTCAGGGCAGGTTCTGCGTGAACAGACCGACGAGATGATTGACACGATCCTGGCCCTCATCGTCGGCTGTGTGGATGCCGATGTGACCTTCGAGCCGATTGAACCCCAGGCCAACGACCCTTACGCCACGACGCCTGAGGAGCTGCACCTGGCCTGGACCCTCGGGCACGTGATTGTCCACACCACGGCATCGGCCGAGGAAGCCGCCGAGGTCGCCGCGGAGCTGGCGCGCGGGGTCGCGTATCACGGTCGTTCCCGGTATGAAATGCCGTGGAGGGAGATGCGCACGATTGCAGCATGCCGGCAACGGTTAGAGGAGAGCCGGCGGATGCGGCTGGCGAGCCTGGGAATGTGGCCGGAACCAGCGCACCTGGACAATGCGTACCAGGCGTGGACGGATGGGCCGACGGTGAACGCGATCGGCCGATTTCTCCTCGGCCTGATGCACGAAGAGAGCCACCTGGGGCAGATACGCGAGATTGTGCGGCAGGCGCGGGCGGCGCGCGGAGAATAGGGAGCGGTGTTGCCTGATACGGCTGATGAGTCTCAACCCAGCCACGTTCACCCTCCGCTGGGTGTAACCGTTCACGGGGTTCCGGGACAGGACGCAGATGAACGCCGAAAA
>CAZWQJ010000322.1:0-4500 GCA_964635825.1 uncultured Victivallales bacterium
ACTTCTTCGAACATCAGGAGGCCGCCCGCCGCCGCACGTCACTCCTTGTCGGCTACTACGTGCTGGCCGTGCTGGCAATCATCGTGGCACTGTACGCCGTGGTTATGGCGCTGTTCAGAGGCACGCCCTCCGGCGCCGCACAGGAATCTGTACCACTGGTGCTCTGGAATCCCGTGCTCTTCGGCTGGGTGGCCCTCGGCGCCGGTGGAATGATCCTGGTCGGCACGCTGTACAAAGTCGCCGCCCTGCGCGGTGGCGGCGAGTCCGTGGCGCTCATGCTCGGTGGCCGCCCGGTGGCCCCGAACACCCGGGATGTCCGCGAACGCCGGCTCCTGAACGTGGTTGAGGAAATGGCCGTGGCCTCCGGCACGCCCATTCCCCGGGTCTTCCTGCTCGACACCGAACCCGGCATCAACGCCTTCGCCGCAGGATTTACAGCGTCCGACGCGGTAATCGGCGTGACACGCGGCACGATCGAGACACTGAACCGCGACGAGTTGCAGGGCGTCATCGCCCACGAATTCAGCCACATCTTCAACGGCGACATGCGCCTGAACATCCGCCTGATCGGCATCCTTCATGGCATCCTCATGCTGGCGCTGGCCGGCTATTGGATCTTCCGTTTCACCGCGCACTCATCGTCCGGCAGCAGCCAGTCACGCAAGGGCAAGGGCAACGGATTGGGCGCCATTGTCATTCTCGGACTGGCCATGTGGATCATCGGGTATATCGGAGTGTTCTTCGCACACCTCATCAAGAGCGCCGTTTCCCGCCAGCGTGAATTCCTGGCCGATGCGTCCGCCGTCCAGTTCACCCGCAACCCCTTGGGCATCGGGGGTGCCCTGAAGAAGATCGGGGCCTTCGCCTCAGGCTCGCAGTTGGCAGCGCCCAAGGCCGAGGAGGCCAGTCACCTCTTTTTCGCCAACGGCCTCCGCGCCTCCTTTCTCGGCCTGATGGCCACGCATCCACCGCTCGACCAGCGTATCCGGCGTATCGACCCGCAGTTCGACGGGGATTTTGCCGCATTGCCAAACGCCCTCCCGCAGGCGGACGGCAGGGAACGCTTCAGCGACCGACCCGACTCCCCGTCCCCTCCGCCGCTCCCCCCGCACCTGACTCCTGACACCGCCCACCCATCACCCGCCTTCCTCACCGTCCGCCCCGCCACCATGGTCGACCGCGCCGGCACGCTCGAACCGGAGCACCTTGCCTATGCGACCGAATTGCTGGCCGCCCTGCCGCAACCGTTGCGCGACGCCAGTCACGAGGTGCCGGGCGCGCAAGCCGTCATTTGCGGGCTTCTGCTGAGCCCGCGCCCGGACATCCGCGCGACCCAGCACGAACGTCTCGCCTCGGCCGCCGCACCGGCCGTGTACCGGGAGATCGAGCGACTGGCGCCGCTCCTGGCGGCGGTCGGCCACGCAGTGCGCCTCCCGTTGGCCGACCTGGCGCTTGCCGCACTACGCCAGATGCCGGCCGGCGAGTATGCCGTATTCCGTCAAAACGTGTTCGCCCTGGCGGCCGCTGACGCGGAGATTTCACTGTTTGAGTACGCCGTGCTGCGTATGCTGATGCGGCGGCTCGATCCGGTGTTCGGGCTCGCGCGCCGCCCGGTCGTGCGGCATACCTCGCTGGAGGCGATCCTGCAGGACAGCGGGGTGCTGTTGTCCGGCCTGGCCTGGTTCGGCAACGACACACCGGATGAAGCCGCCCGCGCCTTTGCCCACGGGCTGAAGGAACTGGACGCCACGGGACGCCTGGGTCTCAAACCGCGCGGCGAAGCCACGCTCCAGGCGATCGACCGCGCCATGGACCGGCTGGCCGAGGCTGCGCCGGCGCTGCAGCAAAAGCTGCTGGCAGCCGCAACGGCCTGCGTCAGCGCCGACGGCCGCGTCACTGTCGATGAGGCCGAAGCCCTGCGCGCCGTGGCCGACAGTTTCGGCTGCCCCATGCCGCCGCTCCTGGCCAACGCCGTGTAGGGGCTCACCCGGCGATCTGTACGCCGATCAGGTGGCCGATGGCAAACGTGACACCTGCGGCCACCAGGCCGAAAACGACCTGCCGCATGCCCGACCACCAGATCGAACGCCCGGTTACCAGCGTAATGGCCGCGCCGATGACGAACAACCCCACGGCGCTGAAGACGGCGCTCAGGGCAATCCCCGCCCAGCCGGACGTGAACAGAAATGGGATGATGGGAAGCACGGCGCCCACGGCGAACAGCAGAAACGACGAAATGGCCGCCTCCCACGCCGAGCCGCCCAGTTCCTCAGGATCGATGTTCAATTCCTCCCGGACCAGGGTGTCGAGCGCCACGGACTCGTCGGAAAGCAGACGTTCGGCCAGGCGGCTGGCCTCCTCCGGAGCCAACCCCTTCGCCTGGTAAATCAGCGCCAGTTCCTCCTTCTCCTCCTCGGGATTCTCCGCCAGTTCATCTTTCTCGATGCCCATCTGGCGCGCGTACAACTCCCGCGAACTCTGGACCGACAACCACTCGCCCAGGGCCATCGAGATCGCCCCCGCCAGCAGGCCCGCGGCACCGGTAATCAGCACCGTCCGTGAGCCCGCGCCGCCGGCCACTTCGGCGCCGGCAACGCCCATCAACAGGCTGAAATTCGAGACCAGCCCGTCGTTGGCGCCCAGTACGCCCGCCCGCAACGCATTGCCCCCCGCAGACCGGTGACGCCCCTCCATCTTCGCCACGGTGCGCCCTTCCATCCCGGCGGTGTTGCTGGCCAGCACACTGAACATCCGGGCATGCGAGCGCTCCTCGCCCGCCATCCGGTCGATCTCACGATCGCCGCTGTTCCGGTACGTGGCGTCGGCATTCTGCTCCAACCCCGCGAGCGTGGGCAGCACGAACGACGTCCCGAAACGTCCCGCCAGCCAGCCCATCACATGCACCCGCCAGGAGACGCGGGGCGTCGGTGCGGGCAGGCCGGCCGCCTTGAAACGCGACTCCCAGTAGGCGACATGCTTCTGTTCCGTCCCGGCCAGCCGCCGGTAGACGTCCGCCAGGGCGGGCTTCGGCTCCGCGGCCGCCAGCCGCAGGTAGAGGGCTGACGCATCGCGCTCGGCTTCCAGATTCCGCCGCCATTGAGTCACATTCGTACTGTCGTTCATGTGTGTCGCTCCCGTTGCGGCTTCCGGATACCGCTGGGTGGAACTGTAGCCCACAAACTGGGGCATTTCCATCGTTTCATTCCTGCAGGGCCAGCCCCATGATTGACACAGGGTTGCATATTGCTAGACTTGGACCATAACGATAGGCGTACGGTGCGGTTGCCGTCTGCCGACTTCGAAGGAGGCTTAACATGAAACGCTTTGGTTTGATCACAGGGTTCGTAACGGCAATGCTCTGCACCGCCACGTCATCGCGTTCGGCCGGGTTGCCCGGTGACGCGGAAGCGGCCGCTCATGGCGACGAAGCGGCGACCGTTCAACTGGTGAAGGAGACGGAGCTCAAGACCGCGGACGTCGTGTTCCGCCAGTACAACCTCGCCGTCCTCTCGCACTACTCGTATCTGGTCGGCAGCGGCGGCGAGGCCATGATTGTCGATCCGGCCCGCGATATCGCCCGCTACCTGAAGGATGCGCAAGACCTGGGCTTGAAGATCACCCGTGTCTACCTCACCCATTCGCACGCCGACTTCGTGGCGGGGCATATGGAACTGGCCAAGGCCACCGGGGCGGAGATCATCGCCAACGCGGCCACCCAGGCCGGTTATCCGCACAAGCCGATGAAGGACGGGGATTCCTTTGTCTTCGGCAAGGTTCGCGGCGTGGTGGTGACCACACCCGGTCACACCCCCGACGGCACCTGTCTCTATGTCTACACCCCCGCCGCGGAACGCAATCCCGCGCTGGTCCTGACGGGCGACACGCTATTCATCGGCAGCGTCGGCCGGCCCGACCTGATGGGCGAAGGCATGAGCGCCGCCTCGCTGGCGGAAATGGGGTACCACTCATGGAAGGACAAGCTGTCCAAACTTCCCGATGAGACAAAGTTCTTCCCCGCCCATGGGGCCGGATCGCTCTGCGGCGCCCACCTGAGCGACAAGCCGGTTTCCACAATCGGCGAGCAACGCCGTGAAAACGTCTACCTCCAGCACCAGGATCTGATGTCCTACGTCATGGCCGTGATCGACGGCTTGCCCGACGCGCCTCAGTACTTCAAACATAACGCGAAGATGAACCATGACGGACCGCCGCTGGTCGTATGGGACAAGCCCATGCCCCCCGCCTTGCCCGCCGCGGAGGTCGCCGCCCAGGCGGCGAAGGGCGTGTGGCTGGTCGATGTGCGGGATGCCCATGCGTTCGCCGCCACCCACCCGCAGGGTGCCATCAGCATCGGCATCCGCGGCCGCTTCGAGACCTGGACCGGTATTATGATCCCCTGGGGGGAACCGTTCGTGCTGGTGGGTTCAGACGGAGAAGTCCAGGAAGCGGCCTTCCGCCTCAAGCGCATCGGCTACGACGCGCCCGCCGGCTTTCTGCAGG
>CAZWQJ010000323.1:0-4500 GCA_964635825.1 uncultured Victivallales bacterium
ACTTCTTCGAACATCAGGAGGCCGCCCGCCGCCGCACGTCACTCCTTGTCGGCTATTACGTGCTGGCCGTGCTGGCAATCATCCTGGCATTGTACGCCGTGGTCATGGCGCTGTTCAGAAGCGCGCCCTCCGGTGCCGCACAGGAATCTGTACCACTGGCGCTCTGGAATCCCGTGCTCTTCGGCTGGGTGGCCCTCGGCGCCGGCGGGATGATCCTGGTCGGCACGCTGTACAAGGTCGCCACCCTGCGCGGTGGCGGCGAATCCGTGGCGCTCATGCTCGGCGGCCGCCCGGTGGCCCCGAACACCCGGGATGTCCGCGAACGCCGGCTCCTGAACGTGGTTGAGGAAATGGCCGTGGCCTCCGGCACGCCCATTCCCCGGGTCTTCCTGCTCGACACCGAACCCGGCATCAACGCCTTCGCCGCAGGATTTACAGCGTCCGACGCGGTAATCGGCGTGACACGCGGCACGATCGAGACACTGAACCGCGACGAGTTGCAGGGCGTCATCGCCCACGAATTCAGCCACATCTTCAACGGCGACATGCGCCTGAACATCCGCCTGATCGGCATCCTTCATGGCATCCTCATGCTGGCGCTGGCCGGCTATTGGATCTTCCGTTTCACCGCGCACTCATCGTCCGGCAGCAGCCAGTCACGCAAGGGCAAGGGCAACGGATTGGGCGCCATTGTCATTCTCGGACTGGCCATGTGGATCATCGGGTATATCGGAGTGTTCTTCGCACACCTCATCAAGAGCGCCGTTTCCCGCCAGCGTGAATTCCTGGCCGATGCGTCCGCCGTCCAGTTCACCCGCAACCCCTTGGGCATCGGGGGTGCCCTGAAGAAGATCGGGGCCTTCGCCTCAGGCTCGCAGTTGGCAGCGCCCAAGGCCGAGGAGGCCAGTCACCTCTTTTTCGCCAACGGCCTCCGCGCCTCCTTTCTCGGCCTGATGGCCACGCATCCACCGCTCGACCAGCGTATCCGGCGTATCGACCCGCAGTTCGACGGGGATTTTGCCGCATTGCCAAACGCCCTCCCGCAGGCGGACGGCAGGGAACGCTTCAGCGACCGACCCGACTCCCCGTCCCCTCCGCCGCTCCCCCCGCACCTGACTCCTGACACCGCCCACCCATCACCCGCCTTCCTCACCGTCCGCCCCGCCACCATGGTCGACCGCGCCGGCACGCTCGAACCGGAGCACCTTGCCTATGCGACCGAATTGCTGGCCGCCCTGCCGCAACCGTTGCGCGACGCCAGTCACGAGGTGCCGGGCGCGCAAGCCGTCATTTGCGGGCTTCTGCTGAGCCCGCGCCCGGACATCCGCGCGACCCAGCACGAACGTCTCGCCTCGGCCGCCGCACCGGCCGTGTACCGGGAGATCGAGCGACTGGCGCCGCTCCTGGCGGCGGTCGGCCACGCAGTGCGCCTCCCGTTGGCCGACCTGGCGCTTGCCGCACTACGCCAGATGCCGGCCGGCGAGTATGCCGTATTCCGTCAAAACGTGTTCGCCCTGGCGGCCGCTGACGCGGAGATTTCACTGTTTGAGTACGCCGTGCTGCGTATGCTGATGCGGCGGCTCGATCCGGTGTTCGGGCTCGCGCGCCGCCCGGTCGTGCGGCATACCTCGCTGGAGGCGATCCTGCAGGACAGCGGGGTGCTGTTGTCCGGCCTGGCCTGGTTCGGCAACGACACACCGGATGAAGCCGCCCGCGCCTTTGCCCACGGGCTGAAGGAACTGGACGCCACGGGACGCCTGGGTCTCAAACCGCGCGGCGAAGCCACGCTCCAGGCGATCGACCGCGCCATGGACCGGCTGGCCGAGGCTGCGCCGGCGCTGCAGCAAAAGCTGCTGGCAGCCGCAACGGCCTGCGTCAGCGCCGACGGCCGCGTCACTGTCGATGAGGCCGAAGCCCTGCGCGCCGTGGCCGACAGTTTCGGCTGCCCCATGCCGCCGCTCCTGGCCAACGCCGTGTAGGGGCTCACCCGGCGATCTGTACGCCGATCAGGTGGCCGATGGCAAACGTGACACCTGCGGCCACCAGGCCGAAAACGACCTGCCGCATGCCCGACCACCAGATCGAACGCCCGGTTACCAGCGTAATGGCCGCGCCGATGACGAACAACCCCACGGCGCTGAAGACGGCGCTCAGGGCAATCCCCGCCCAGCCGGACGTGAACAGAAAGGGGATGATGGGAAGCACGGCGCCCACGGCGAACAGCAGAAACGACGAAAGGGCCGCCTCCCACGCCGAGCCGCCGAGTTCCTCAGGATCGATGTTCAATTCCTCACGGACCAGGGTGTCGAGTGCCACGGACTCGTCGGCAAGCAGACGTTCGGCCAGGCGGCTGGCCTCCTCCGGCGCCAACCCCTTGGCCTGGTAAATCAGAGCCAGTTCTTCCTTCTCCTCCTCGGGATTCTCCGCCAGTTCATCCTTCTCGATGTCCATCTGGCGCGCGTATAACTCCCGCGAGCTCTGGACCGACAACCACTCGCCCAGGGCCATCGAGATCGCCCCCGCCAGCAGGCCCGCGGCACCGGTAATCAGCACCGTCCGTGAGCCCGCGCCACCGGCCACTTCGGCGCCGGCAACGCCCATCAGCAGGCTGAAATTCGAGACCAGCCCGTCGTTGGCGCCCAGTACGCCCGCCCGCAGCGCATTGCCCCCCGCAGACCGGTGCCGCCCCTCCATCTTTGCCACGGTGCGCCCTTCCATCCCGGCGGTGTTGCTGGCGAGCACGCTGAACATCCGGGCGTGCGAGCGCTCCTCGCCCGCCATCCGGTCGATGTCACGATCGCCGCTGTTCCGGTACGTGGCGTCGGCATTCTGTTCCAACCCCGCGAGCGTGGGCAGCACGAACGACGTCCCGAAACGTCCCGCCAGCCAGCCCATCACATGCACCCGCCAGGAGACGCGGGGCGTCGGTGCGGGCAGGCCGGCCGCCTTGAAACGCGACTCCCAGTAGGCGACATGCTTCTGTTCCGTCCCGGCCAGCCGCCGGTAGACGTCCGCCAGGGCGGGCTTCGGCTCCGCGGCCGCCAGCCGCAGGTAGAGGGCTGACGCATCGCGCTCGGCTTCCAGATTCCGCCGCCATTGAGTCACATTCGTACTGTCGTTCATGTGTGTCGCTCCCGTTGCGGCTTCCGGATACCGCTGGGTGGAACTGTAGCCCACAAACTGGGGCATTTCCATCGTTTCATTCCTGCAGGGCCAGCCCCATGATTGACACAGGGTTGCATATTGCTAGACTTGGACCATAACGATAGGCGTACGGTGCGGTTGCCGTCTGCCGACTTCGAAGGAGGCTTAACATGAAACGCTTTGGTTTGATCACAGGGTTCGTAACGGCAATGCTCTGCACCGCCACGTCATCGCGTTCGGCCGGGTTGCCCGGTGACGCGGAAGCGGCCGCTCATGGCGACGAAGCGGCGACCGTTCAACTGGTGAAGGAGACGGAGCTCAAGACCGCGGACGTCGTGTTCCGCCAGTACAACCTCGCCGTCCTCTCGCACTACTCGTATCTGGTCGGCAGCGGCGGCGAGGCCATGATTGTCGATCCGGCCCGCGATATCGCCCGCTACCTGAAGGATGCGCAAGACCTGGGCTTGAAGATCACCCGTGTCTACCTCACCCATTCGCACGCCGACTTCGTGGCGGGGCATATGGAACTGGCCAAGGCCACCGGGGCGGAGATCATCGCCAACGCGGCCACCCAGGCCGGTTATCCGCACAAGCCGATGAAGGACGGGGATTCCTTTGTCTTCGGCAAGGTTCGCGGCGTGGTGGTGACCACACCCGGTCACACCCCCGACGGCACCTGTCTCTATGTCTACACCCCCGCCGCGGAACGCAATCCCGCGCTGGTCCTGACGGGCGACACGCTATTCATCGGCAGCGTCGGCCGGCCCGACCTGATGGGCGAAGGCATGAGCGCCGCCTCGCTGGCGGAAATGGGGTACCACTCATGGAAGGACAAGCTGTCCAAACTTCCCGATGAGACAAAGTTCTTCCCCGCCCATGGGGCCGGATCGCTCTGCGGCGCCCACCTGAGCGACAAGCCGGTTTCCACAATCGGCGAGCAACGCCGTGAAAACGTCTACCTCCAGCACCAGGATCTGATGTCCTACGTCATGGCCGTGATCGACGGCTTGCCCGACGCGCCTCAGTACTTCAAACATAACGCGAAGATGAACCATGACGGACCGCCCTTGGTCGATTGGGACAAGCCCATGCCCCCCGCCTTGCCCGCCGTGGAGGTCGCCGCCCAGGCGGCGAAGGGCGTGTGGTTGATCGATGTGCGGGATGCCCATGCGTTTGCCGCCACACACCCGCAGGGGGCCATCAGCATCGGCATTCGCGGCCGCTTCGAAACCTGGACCGGCACCATGATTCCCTGGGGCCAGCCGTTCGTGCTGGTCGGTTCAGACGGAGAAGTGCAGGAGGCGGCCTTCCGCCTCAAGCGCATCGGCTACGACGCGCCCGCCGGCTTTCTGCAGG
>CAZWQJ010000324.1:0-4478 GCA_964635825.1 uncultured Victivallales bacterium
GCATCCGTGGCGAGCTGATCGTGATACTCATGCGAACGAATCGTATCGCGCCCCTCCTGCGCAATCGTCCGCTCGTCCACCGCAATGCCGATGCCGGCCTGGCTGACGCATTTCCTCACGGGCACGTACGGCGCGAGGATCATGTCCGCCGGCAAATGCGTCGCCTTGTAAAGCGCCGTGCGAAAAAACCACTCCACCTCACGCAGCACCGGGTCCTCGCAACGCAGCGTCAGCTCATCGCCGATCGCCATCTCCACCCAGGGCAGCTCATCAATCAGCACCACCGGCCGAATCGGTTTGAGATCGTTGACCGCCCGATGCAACTTGCGGTTCTCGATGAAACGGTCCTGCTGCGCAAGCCGCGCGTACGCACCCGCCAACGGACGAAGAATGGCCGTGTCTTGCTGAATCATGCCGAAACCCCCTTCTTGGTGTAGAGAATGTACGCAATCCCACCCCGTTGCCGCAAGGCCGCTCACACGGGCGCATCTGCGATTCGGTGCGGCTCACCGGGACGGTTCGCCCGGCCTGAGACCACATGCCCTGGGTAGGGCGAACCCTCCGGGTGAGCCGTTCTTTGCGTCGTTACACTGAATCGCAGATGCGCCTCGCTCACACGGCACCTCGTGCGGTGCGCGCCCGACGTTCGCGTCTATTCGCGTTCATTCGCGGTTCCGCTTCCTTCGTCCAGCCCGCATGTTGCACCAGCGAAAGCACGCTGGTGCAACATGCGCCTGCCAGCCAACGCCGAGGGTAGGCGTTGGCTGGCAGGCCGAACCAGACGTTTCGTCGGTTCGGGGCGGCCCCGAAGCGTGGCGCGAAGCGCCTCTGCTTCGGCCCTGCGGGCGAATGTTGCACGAGGGGCTCGTGCAACATTCGGGCTCGTGCCCAGAATGGGATGCGTTTGCCCCGCCGCAGTTGCTCACCCAATCCTAATCAACACCTCACGCCCCACCAACGCGCCTCGCACACCATGGGCGCATGCAAAACGAAAATCAGCCCATCACTCAGTACCGGACCATCTGGATCTCCGATGTCCACCTGGGCACACGCGGCTGCAAGGCCGCCGCCCTCCTGGATTTCCTGCGGCGCCACGACTCCGAAACGCTCTACCTCGTCGGCGATATCTTCGACGGCTGGCAACTGCGCAAATCCTGGTTCTGGACACAGCCGCACAACGACATCATCCAGAAGCTTCTGCGCAAGGTCCGCAAAGGCACCAAGGTCGTCTACCTCCCCGGCAACCATGACGAATTCGCGCAGGACTACGAGGGCCTCCAGTTCGGCGGAATCACCGTGCAGCGCGAACTCATCCATCGCACCGCTGACGGACGACGACTGCTCGTCCTGCACGGCGACCAGTTCGATGCCATCGTCATGGGCCGCAAGTGGCTCGCCAAACTCGGCTCGCGCGCCTATGACTTCACCATCCTGCTCAATCACTGGTTCAATATGCTCCGCCGTCGGCTCGGACTGCGCTACTGGTCGCTCTCCGGCTACCTCAAGCACCGCGTCAAATCGGCCGTCGCCTTCATCGGCGATTTCGAACGCACCCTCGCCGACGAAGCACGCCGCCGTCATTGCGACGGCGTCGTCTGCGGCCACATCCACCGCCCCGAAATGCGCATGGTCCAGGGCATCCTCTACGGCAACTGCGGCGACTGGGTCGAGTCCTGCAGCGCCCTCGTGGAACACACCAATGGTCGCCTCGAAATCCTGACCTGGACCGACCCCCTAGCCGATGCCACCCACGAACCCACCACCGTCATCGACAAGCTCATCGCCCTCGAACTGGCCGGCTGAGGACGCGTACGCCCGCGCCCTCCGCAACCTACCGCAGCACCACCGCGGTCCCCTTGCCATGCGCCATGAGCAGGGACTTGTTCTTCGAGCCGATGTTGTCGAAGTCCAGCGTGAATCCCACAATCGCGTTGGCCCCCATCTGCACCGCCTCCGCCCGGATCTCCTGCAACACCTCGCGCTCCATGTCTTCCATGACCTCCTGGTAAGAGGTCGACCGTCCACCGAAGAAATCCCGGAACGCCGTGAAGATGTCCCGGATCACGTTCACCGCCCGCACATTCCGCGACGACACAAAGCCATAGCACGTCGCCACCGTCATCCCGTCGCACGACGGTGTCGTCAAAATCGGTATCTCCGTCATCGCTCCGCCTTTCCCTCTATCGCCCGTCTCAGTCAACGCATCCCCAAATCTCCATCCGCCCCATTCTATCCCGCCCCCACCCCCTCCGCCAACACCCTGTATGCCCAAAGGCCCTCACCCAAGCCCCGCACCCCCTCTTAATCTTGATCTTAATCTTAATCGTAATCCCTTCCCTCCGAGGTGATTAGATCGTTCCGTCCGGACATCTGATGAAGATGCGTCACATCTTTGTCGCGAGCCTTGTCGCGAGCTTTGTCGACAAAGTTACCGACAAAGCTCGCGACAAAGCTTGGGTTGCGGGCGATAGCCTGCCTTAGGATCAGGATTACGATTAAGATTAGGATGGCAGTCGAACTCCGCCCCGAGTTCGCGAGGGGATGGAAAAGCGGACGCGCCGCTTGCCCCAGATGCCAGGCGGCTGTGAGAATATCCACGGACGGCACGGAGGCCGTCACTCCAGCTTTGGAAATGGGTATTTCCTACACGGACCTGGAGGGTCGGGCTCCGTCCCGACCGCGAATTCGCAGCGGTCCCACCCTTTCCTGGCGCAGCGGCAGTCCCGCCCCGAGATCACTCCGGCATTCTTGACACCCCCGCTAGCGAATCTCTAGACTGCGACCACGCGCAAGAAGCAACCGGGTACCGGCAACGGCGCCCCAACAACGGCAGATACCATGACCACAAAGAAGCCCACGGCCGCCCGTCCCCGCGTTGCGTACTACTGCATGGAGTACGGGCTCTCGCCGTCCCTCCACACCTACTCGGGCGGATTGGGTATTCTCGCCGGCGACTTCCTCAAGGCCGCCCATGACGGCAATTACCCCATGGTCGCCCTCGGCATCCTCTGGCATCAGGGCTACGGCGAACAGGTGCTCGGCGACGATGGTTCCGTCACCTCCGTCTACCGCCCCTATGAAAACCCCTTCCTCACGGACACCAAGGCCACCGTCTCCGTCACGATCCGCGGGCGCCGCGTCATCTGCAAAATCTGGCGCTGCGACTCCTTCGGCAACGTCCCGCTCTACTTGCTGGACACTCGGCTGCCGCAGAATGGCGACATGGCCGGACTCTGCGATCAACTCTACGGCGGCGACCGCCAACTCCGCGTCGCCCAGGAGATCGTCCTCGGCGTCGGCGGCTACCGCGCCTTGCGCAAACTGAAGATCGCCATCGATGTCCACCATTTCAATGAAGGCCACCCGGTGTTCGCCGGCCTGGAGATGCTCCGCGAATCCATGGCCCGTGGCCGCACCTTCGCGGCCGCCGTCGCCGCCACGCGTCCCCGCATCGTCTTCACCACCCACACGCCCATCCCCGCCGGCAACGAGGAACACGACCTCGCCGAACTCACCACCATCGGGGCGCTCGATGGCCTGACCCGCAAGCAGGCCGTCTCCCTCGGCGGCGCGCCCTTCAACATGACGGCCGCCGCCCTGCGCCTCGCGCACCGCGCCAACGCCGTCGCCGAGCTGCACGAGCAAGTGTCGCAGCGCATGTGGAAAGATCTCAAGGGCGCCGCGCCGATCATCCCCATCACCAATGCCATCCACGTCCCCACCTGGGTCGATCCGCGCATGCTCAAGGCCACCACCCCGGCCGCACTCTGGGCTCGCCACCAGCAGAACAAGAAGGACCTGCTGCGCTTCATCCGCCAACGAACCGGCGCCCGCCTCGACCCGGACAAACTGCTGATCGCCTTCAGCCGCCGCGCTGCCACCTACAAGCGCTGGGACCTGATCTTCGGCGATGCGCGCGCGGCAAAGGCCCTCCTGCGCAGCGGCCGCGTTCAACTCGTCTTCTCCGGCAAGGCCCACCCGAATGACCAGGGCGGCCGCGAAATGATCGAGCGCGTCCTGGCCGTCGCCCGCGAGTACCCCAACCAGGTCGCCTTCCTGCCGAACTACGATATGACCATCGGCCGCGCCCTCACCCGCGGCGCCGATGTCTGGCTGAATTGCCCGCGCCGCCCCAACGAAGCCAGCGGCACCAGTGGCATGAAGGCCGCCATGAATGGCGTCCTCAACCTCAGCATCCTCGATGGCTGGTGGCCCGAAGCCTGCCGCCACGGCATCAACGGCTGGCAGTACGGCGACGGTAAGGAGTTCCCCTCCTCCACCAAGCAGGATAACCACGACCGCGACTGCCTCTATGAGGTCCTGCGCGATGAGGTCATCCCCGCCTACTACCGCCGCCGCCCCGTCTGGCTCCACATGATGAAAGCCAGCATCGCCACCACCCGCGACGTCTTCTCCGCCGACCGCATGATGGCCCAGTACTACCAGGATCTCTACACGACCCATGCGTCAGTTCTGCC
>CAZWQJ010000325.1:0-4456 GCA_964635825.1 uncultured Victivallales bacterium
CCTCACCCGCCCAGCGTGGGCCGGTACCAGCCGACCTCGGCATCGCGCCAATGCTTGAGCATGATGCGCACCTTGCGCTTGAGATCGGCGAGCAGGTTCGGCCCGAGCACCAGCGAGCCCTCGTGCGCCTCGCTCGGCGCCGTGTAGAACAGGGGCTCCGGGCATTCCTCGAGAATCTTGATCAGCGCATGGGTGTTATCCAGCTCCCAGCGCAGGGCGCGGTGCAGGTAGAACAACCCGATGGAGCCCATGTTGCCGTGGGGCAGATCGGGGCGCTCGGGGCTGATGGAGCCCATGGATTCGCCGCGCGCGGTCAGGGCGGCGCCCTGCGCGTCGCGCAGGTAAGTGAGTGTGGCCACCTGGACAACGTGGCGCATCGTCAGATACATGCTGCGCTTGGCCAGCACGCGGTAGTGATCCAGCAGCAGCTTGCGGGCGCCGGCGCGGCTCTTCGCCTTCTGCGAGGCCGCCTTGAGCTGCATCGCCGCCTCGTTCAGCGTGCCTTCCACGCTATCAATCGTGATCGCCGTGCGGCTGGCGTCCGCCCAGTTGTCCACAAGCCGGTAGCCGCTGCAATTCACGTAGTCGAGATAGGTGTCGGGCTGCGATTTCTCGGACTGGTAGAGCCAACGGGTCCAATACGCCTTCTCGGCGGGCGTCAGCAGTTCCTGGTGGGCGACCAGCGGGCGCACCAGCCAGCGTAGCATGACGGGGCCGACGAACAGCGGCGCGCCGGCGACGGAGGCCAGGGTCTCCGCGCGGTCCATCGTCTGCCAGGCCGAGACAACCTCCTCGGCCACATCGGCGCCGTAGAGCCCGGAGGCCATGTGCAACAGCACCTTCAGGCGCTCGGAGGGTGTGTTCGGCGGCGGCAATTCCAACGCCAATTGCAGTGCATCAAAATAATCTGTAGAGACGCCGCCGGTATCGAAGCGCACGGCCGGCCCGCGCTGGATGTGCGCGGCGGCGTGCATGACCCAGAGGGGTTGCGGATAGCTGCGCAGGATGGGATCCATGCCGGCGCCGCCGCCCTCGCTCCAGCCGCCGGCATTGGCCAGCGAGCACTCCTTCACCAGCGCCGGGTCCGGGTGGCGGAATACGCCCACGCAGCCAATGCCCGGCTTGAGCGACCGCGCCACGAGGTGCGTTTCCTGCGGCTTGAACCAGCCGTACATCGACGTGAACACGCGCGGATCCTGCGCCCCACCATCGAGGGCGCCCTGGCGCACGGTATCTAGAAAGCCGGCGACGCGCTCGCCCATGTCGCGGTTCTCGTAGCCGGTGGCGCCATTGGGATTCACATAGAGACGCTCCGTCCAGTGGTAACCGGCGCCGCAGTCGTTGGTGTGCAGCACAAAGGTGTCCAGCAAGGGGCAGGCGGCGACGATGATCTCGAGGGCACGGCGGTAGGCCTCGCGCACCTCGGGGTGATCGGTGTTGGGCGCAAAGAAGAGGCCGGTCGTACGCAGCGAATTGTCGCAGCGCGAACCGCGCCACTCGGGATGCTTCTCGTAGACCCGCTCAGAAATCCACAGGGGCTCCGTCGCAAAGTACGCCGCCCGCATCCCCAGCTTCGCGCAGATCGCATGCTTGCGCTTCATCCACGCCATCTCGCGCTTCACAAAGGCCGCCGGAAAGGCGTCCTCCATGCCCGGCGGCGTCGCGTGCTTGAAGAACGACGGCATGATGTTGGACCACTCGGTCCAGGGACTGTCCACATTCTCGCCGCGAAAATCCGTGCGCCCCGACAGCTGCGAAATGTACAGGTGCGTGAAGCCCGCCGCCTTGGCGCGACGCGCCAGCGCCTCGTACTCCTTCAGATCCACCGTACGCGGATTGAAGATCAGCTGGCGGCCGGCTGGCAACGGGGTCGTTTTCGGCATGGGAGATCCTTCGATTGGCGGGCGGCGGCATACGAACTAGCTATGAACGCTAGGCATTCACCCCGGAACCGTCAAGCGAGGAGTGGCGCCCCTGATGTGCGGCGAGGGAACGCGGCTCAGACGGGGCCGCGACCAGGGAAAAGGGCGGGTGAATGGTCGCTTCATCCGTGCGCTGGACGAGGCAGTTGGCCGCAACCAGGCGGGGATTGCTCTTCACACAGCGCTCGCTGAAGCACGCGAAGTCGCGCAGGCTCATGCGCGGGAGCGGGGGCTCGCGCCGGGCGGTCATTGCCGGGAACTTAAGCATGCCTGAACTCCCGGATGCGCGTGCAGAGCCTTGCATAGATGGCCTCCGTGCCAAAGCGCTCACAGAGAGGGCGAAGGTCGGCATCCACATCCAGCTTGTTTTCGATGACGAGGTGCACAATGTCAGGGAAGTCCTTGTCTTCGCGCTGCGGATTGCCCGACGTCAGCGCGAAGATCTTCATCGCCAGCAGATCCTGCAAACGGGGAACCTTCACCCGCCGCCCCCCGAAGTATTCCACAGTCACGGCCCCCGCCAGCAGCGAAGCCATCGTGCCGGCGTCCACCTTCACAAAATCCACGCGGAGCGGAGAGCCCGGCCGATTGAAGAACGTGACGGTCTCGTGTGTGGCGATGTTCGCGAACCCCGCACCCAGCATGACGCGACGCACCGCCTCCTCGTCGGCGGCGGCGATCATGAAATCGATATCCTGAGTGGCGCGCGAGAAGCCGTAATGGTTCACGGCGTGCCCACCGATCATCACGCAATCGATACCCGCCTGCGGCAAACGCTGCGAGACGACATCAAAGACATAGTCTGCATCGAAGTCCATGCGGACATGCTACCCGCCGGGGGGGGCATGCGCAATGCAGTTGCGCGTGCGCCGCCGGCGTCAGGCCTTCTTCTTCTTCTGGCCCTCATCCAGCCCGGACTTTTCGGAGGCCTGGGCGAGGCGGCGGGTGCGCTCGGCGTCCTTGGCCATTTCCTTGACGCTGCGGATCTGGATCCGGGCGGCGCCCTTGCTGGTGCGGGTCTTGAGGCGCGGGCCGGAAGCGAGGCGCTTTTGCGCGGCGGCGATGGCGCGCTTGTATTGGGGCAGCCATTGCGCCTGCGCCACCAGCATCTCGTCCACCAGTTGCCAGATTTCGGGCGGGTTGCAGACCGCGCCGGTCAGCGGATCCATCATCATGGCCTGGCGCAGCAGGTCGATATCGCCGTGCACGGCGGCCTCCATGCCCATGCGCTGAACCTGGATGCTCGAGTTGCAGACGGCGGCGCAGCCCAGCGGCAGATCGCCGACGCGGGGAATATTCAGCCCGTTACCATCCACGTAGCCTGGCACCTCCACGATCGCATCGTCCGGCAGGTTGGTGATCGCGCCCTGGTTCTGCACGTTGAAGTGGCCGCGATACAGGCGCCCGGTCGCGATGGACTCGACGATGTAGGACCCGTGCTCGCCGCCGCGATCCTCGTTGCGGTACTGCATGGGCGGGGCCTTCATCCAGTTCGGGAAGTCCGTCTGGAACCAGGTGCGGCCCTCGGTGCACACGCGCAGGTAGCCGCCGGTTTCGCCGTTGATCCAGCTGCTGAGATCGATCCACGTGTTGATTTCCTCAGGCCGCTTGCGGTACCAGGGCACGTACTCGCTGAGATGGCCGTTGGACTCGGTGCTGTAGTAGCCGAAGCGCCGCAGCATATCGATCCGCACCTTTTCCGCCTTGCGGAACTTGGGGTGCTTCTCGAAGCCCGCGAGGATCTTGCCGGTCATGTCGCGGCCCTTGTGGCGCACCTGGACGAACCAGGTCTGGTGATTGATGCCGGCGCAAATGTAGTCGAGCTCCTTGGCGGGGACACCGAGCACCTCGGCGATCTGGCGCGCGCCGTGCGGCACGCCGTGGCAGAGCCCCACGGTGGGGACGCCGTAGCCGTACTTCGTGCAGGCCCAGGTGTTCATCGCCATCGGGTTGACGTGGGTGATGAACTTGCAGTTCGGCTTCGCCACCTCGGCGATGTCGGCACAAAAATCCAGCATGACCGGGATCGTGCGCTGCGCATACATCAGGCCGCCCGCGCAGATCGTGTCGCCCACGCACTGGTCGATCCCGTACTTCAGGGGAATATCGACGTCCAGCTTGAAGGCGTCCAGCCCCCCCACGCGCACGACCGCAAAGACGTAGTCCGCATTCTTGAACGCGGCACGGCGGTTCGTGGTGGCGCTCACCGTCGACTTCACCCCGTTGGCGGCGAGATCACGCTTGCAGAGCTTGTAGACCATGTCCAGGTTGCGCGCGCTGATGTCCGTGAACGCGAACTCGATCTCGTCGCGCAGTTCCGGGACGCACATCAAATCCCGCACGATGCCCCGCGTAAAGCCGATGCTGCCGGCACCAACAATGGCAATCTTCATCGTCAAGCCCTCCCCTCGCCAATTTGGCGGATCGTGGAGTCTGGCAAAAGGGGGGGACGGATTAAAGGAAAATGCTGGGCATGCCTGGGCGCGTGCGCAGCCCGCGCCCTACCCGTACGGCCGGGGCTGCGCACCGGCCGA
>CAZWQJ010000326.1:0-4455 GCA_964635825.1 uncultured Victivallales bacterium
CCAGGGCGCCGACCAGCGCGGCGGTGAGCACGTCGCCCTCGCCGGCATAGCCGAGCCCCCGCCCCATGGCCTTGGAGATCTCGAAGAACGGCATGGTGTTGGCCGGCCGGTCGCCGCGGTTGAAGGCCTGGAAATTGACGCTGAGCCCGCGGTACCCGCCCTCGTCAAGGAGGCGACGCAGCCCCAGCCCGACACGTACCGAGCGCACATGGGCCTCGGCGGGAAGCTCGCAGGTGTAGCGCTGGCAGTCCGCGGCGACCTCGCACTCGACTTCGGCATCACTCACCTTCAGGATGGCCGTGTCAAGCGTCTCCAGGCCGATCTGCCGGACCCGGACGCCCAGTTTCGCGGCCAGCACCTCCTCGGCCACGCTGAAATCGCCCATGCCGGCGAAGGCGTCGCCGACACGCAGGATCACACTGCCGCGCAGGGCGTTCGCCCCGATGGCGGCGCGCACCAGGTCCGCCGTCCGGTCCATGAGCACCGGATCGGTGGCGTGGCCGGCGACGATCTCGAACTCGCGACGGTTCCGGCGCAGCATGGAGGCGAAGTCCATGACCCCGTGCACACCGTGGTTGTACATGATGCGGTCGGCACGCGCGTCCACCCCGAAATCGGCATCCATCGTGGTGTCGAGGATGACGAGGGGAAGCGTCGTTTCCAGGAAGGGGTCGAGCGCTTCCAGCGAAGGCGAATAGGCGAGGTGTACCGTGACGATGCACGCCACCCCGGTGGCCTCGAACTGTTGGATGGCGGCCCTGAACTCACAGTCCACGCGGCAGATCGGCGCGGTCTGCACCGCCAGCCCGCGCGCCTCAAGCCCGGCGGCGATGCGCGGGACGAAGCCGTCGAATCCCGACCGGCACTGCGGCAGCAGATCGTCGTAGAGCTTCAGGTAAAGGGGTAGCAGGCCGATTTTCAAGGGTGTCATGTTGTTTTTCTCCATTAGGATCAGGTGGATCGGGCCGATCGGTCGGATCCGTCCGCTCCATTGTTCTTATTTCCCGTGATTGCGTTCTGCCACTCCGGTCAGCAATCGGCTGGCGCTGTTGAACAGGATGTTCTCCACCTCCGCGGCGGTCAGGCCGGCGCGGTTGGCGGCCAGCTTGATGCCGCGCAACTGCTCGTAGTAGAACGAGGTGAAGGCCACGACCTGGCTCGCGTCCCGGATCGATGTGCCGATTTCATACTCCTCGCCCATCAGGTAGGCGTACTGGTTGTTGATCTCCACCGATTTGCCACGCAGGCAGGCGATCGGGGCATCGGATCCGAACAGGATGCGTTCCCGCGGGAAATGCCGGAACGCGTATTCCAGGACGCCTTCGTGATTGACCATGGCCGTGTCGATATACGCGTTCGGGCAGTCCGCGATGCCGTCCAGCATGCCAATCACATTGTTCAGGTAATAGGCACGCCCGATATGCGCAAAGATGATCTGCGCACGGGGATAGCGCCGGCAGATTTCCACCATCTGTTTCTGGTTGACCGGATCGGTCAGGCGATCCGGTCGCGGGATGTGCAGCATAATCGCCAGTCCGCGCTCGTCGGCGGCCTCCATCTGCGGCGCGGGCAGCATGTCGTGAATCGTGATGTCCGCCTTGCGCTTCCCCTCGACGAACTCGTGGTACGGCTTGTAGCCAATCAGTCGGTTCTCCTCCACGCGGCGAATGACCGCCTCGCGCGAGTCGCGCGGCGCCACCAGCGCCATGGCGAACGAGCGCCGGTTGTCCGCGATGCGCCCGGAATAGGCCGCCGATGCATCCAGGTCGGAGTCGAAGCTGGGCATGCCAAAGCTGTTCACATGGTATTCCTGATCCGGCAGCCAGACCGCCGCCCATGCGAGCAACTGGTCCAGCGTGAACACCCCGCCGAACTTCTGGAAACAGTGTTTGGCCGGGAGCACGGTGCCCGGCAGAAGACAGGTCCGGTCAAGGAGATGAACATGGGCATCAAAGAGTCTCGGCGGCAGGAAATCACGGAATTCCTGTTTGTAAACCTCGGCGTCTCGCGCAGTATAGTCGCAGCTCATGATACTCCTTTTTTTGGAAACGGATCCGTCGGATCGGACGGAGCCCTTGCTCCTGACGAGAGGCCCGCCCCGGTGGCCGCCAGCATGGCGGCTCCCGTCGCGCCTGCATGGGGCGATCCGACGACAAGCTCCAACCCGGTGATGTCCGCTATAATGCCGGGCCAGACGGGACTCCGTCCGGGGCCGCCGATCAGGACCGCGCGCTCGAACGACAGACCTTGCGCCTTCAGGAGCTGCAGCTTCGCGTTCAGGGCACGGGCCGCCCCTTCCATCACGGCGCGGCTGATCAGCGCGCGATCGGCTTTGACAGGCTGCGGAGGAGCCAGCAGATCCACCACCAGCCCACCGGCCCCTGCCGGGGCCTGGGCCGCCAATTCATTAAAGATACGCAGCCGGTTCTGCTCCCCCGGCGCAATCAGGTTGTCGACATACCAGTTGATCACCGGTCCGATCGCCGGCACGGAAAAGAGGCCGGCCCAGGGCCCGCCCCGGTCCGAACGGAACGGATCACACAGCATCTCCGCATCCAGGATGGCTTGCCGATCAGCCAGGGGGGTGAAGCCCACCCATGACGTGCCGCAGGAGAGCAGCAGCCGACCCGGTTCCAGAACGCCGCTCGCCAGGGCACCCGCCGGGTGATCAAAACAGCCTGTGACGACCAGGGTGTCCGTGGTCAGACCGGTTGCCGCCGCCGCCGCGGCATGGAGCGGCCCGGCCACGGTGCCAGCGCCGACGAGTCGTGAGAGCTGCGACTCGCGAATGCCCAGTCGCTCGAGATACGGGCGGTGCCACCGGTGATCCACCTGATGCTGCAGGTGAAAGGTGGTGGCCGTGGAGGTATCCATCACCCATTGCCCGGTCAGCCGGAAAAGCAGCCAGTCGGTATTCATGCAGACACGCTCTGCCGAACGGTAAAGCGCAGCCTCATGCTCCTGCAGCCAGGCCAGGTGCGCGAGAGGGAAACAGTCCAGACATGGCCAGCCGGTCACGCGCCGCAGTTCCGCCACGGTCAGGCCGTCGAGCGCGGAGGGAGGATGCCCGGCGCAGCGCCGGTCCATCCAGTTGATGATCGGGGTCAGGGGCTGCCCCCCCGCATCGGTCAGCAGCGTATTGCCGGAAGCGCCGGCCATCGCCAGCGCCCGCACGGGGCCGGGGGCAACCCCGGCCAGCTCGCGAATCAGTCCGGCCACCGCCAGCCAATGCGCCTGCGCCTCCAGCTCCACCCGTTCCGGAGCCGGATACCGGTAGTGCACCGGGCGCTCGGCGGTGTGCAGGACACGGCCATCGGACGCCAACAGGACGCCCTTGAGCGCGGTGGTGCCGAGATCAAGCCCGATCGTGCAGGCCAGCGTACTATCGTTCGCATTCACGCGCGATTTCCTATCCGGTTAACGTCCTGCCGACACCGCCAGCGCGGCGGCCGCCGCTTCCGGCGTGACGCCATCGTTGATCACGGCATTGAGCGCCTTGATCAGCGCAGGCGGGTTCTCCGCCATGAAGATATTGCGTCCGAAGATGATGCCGCGCGCGCCCTGCCGCACGGAGTCATGCGCCTTGCGCAGGACATCCAGATCGGTGTTCAGCTTCTCGGCACCGATGGTGAACACGGGGACGGGCGTATTCTCGACCACCTCGTGAAAACGCTCGCCGGTATAGAAGGTCTTGATCAGATCGGCCCCCAGCTCGGCCATGATCCGCGACACACGTTTGACCTTGGCATGCACCTGGGCGGGCGTCTTCTCCCGGTGCTCGACCACATAGGCTTCGCCGATCAGCGGAATGCCCAGCCGCTCCTTCTGCCGCACGATCTCACTGAAGATCCGGACATTCTCGGTCTCGCGCTGCCGGTCGTTGTCCTCCTCCAGGAACAGCGAGCAGATCACCGCTCCCGCACCGGCCTGCGCCGCTTCCTCCACCGTGGTGGCGATGGTCGTGAACCCCTCGCGGTATTCGAGCGGATAATAAAACGAGGCGCTCCAGTTGATGCGCACGACCGGCGTCGGCGCGGAGGGTCCGGCCAGAAGCTCCCAGTTGCGCCGCAGCATGAAGCGCGGCAGCAGCAGCGCATCGGTATCCAGACAGCTCCGGATCGCCGGCGCCGCCTGCTCAATGCCTGCCTGATCGCCATACTCGACCACATGATCCAACGCGGAAATGACCAGGTTCCGCTTCCCGCGGAACAATTTCGCCGTACGCAATCCGATTCCCGACATACCTGTTTCCTTTCTTACACGATGACGATTAAACCAACTTCCTGCAGAAATGACATGCTCCCACCCTACAAGCCCGGAAGCGCCTTATTTTTCAGAGATAATGGATTGCCATTTTTTGGCCACTTTCTTGTAAGCCGAAGCGGGGATCACAGGCTCCCTGGGGTAGGTGCAAGGCGCCACATCCTTGCCGGCTACGGACGGATCGGTGCACCA
>CAZWQJ010000327.1:0-4427 GCA_964635825.1 uncultured Victivallales bacterium
ACTTTCCTCTACGGGTCGACGTTTTCGAGTTGGGCGGTGTCGGGGTTGAGGCGGCGGTAGTAGCAGTTGCGGGGTTCGCCGCGCTGGTTCTTGGTGTGGCAGATGCCGCCGCGGCGCGGGCGCACCGTGTAGAGCAGCGAGTTCTGTTCGCAATTCACGAATGCGGCCACGAGGTCGAAGGTTTCGCCGGAGGTTTTGCCCTTCTCCCACAGTTCGTTGCGGGACGTGCTCCAGAGAACCAGGCTGCGGGATTCGAGCGTTTTGCGCATGGCCAACTCGTTGGTATAGGCGACGAGGATGACCTCGTGCGTGTCGGCGTGCTGCACGGCCACCGGGATCACGTCCGGGCACTTCGCGGCGATCTTGGCGATTTTTGAAAAATCCAGTGTCAGGGCGTTGCCGTCTTCGAGTGTGTTCATGGGGGAAATCAAGCAGGAATTGGGGCGGAAGGCAACGCTGGAAACGGCTGGGGAGGGGCGGGAAGGGGAGGGGAACCGCTGATGAACGCTGATGAACGCAGATGACGAAGACGCAGCCTTTTCGACCTCGATCATCTTCTGTTCAACATCCAGATCTGCCTCCCATCCGCGTTCATCTGCGTCCATCTGCGGTTCTGAGTCCGGGGCTCGGCGGCTCAGCCGAATTTGCGGATGACGGTGCGGACGACGCCGGCGATTTCGAGGGATTGGCGGGGGCGGATGGGGGCGAACTTCTTGTTGGCGGCCTCGAGTTGGATGTCTTTGCCGCGCTTGACGAAGTACTTCATGGTCCACTCGCCATCGACCTGGGCGATGACGATATCGCCGGTTTTGGGGGCGACGCCTTTCTCGACGAGGACGATATCGCCGGGGAGGATGCCGGCGTCGATCATGGAGTCGCCGGAGACCTTGAGCATGAAGGTGGCGTCGGGGCGTTCGACGAGGAATTCATCGAGGCTGAGGGTATCGAGGAGTTCTTCTTCGGCGGGGGAAGGGAAGCCGGCGCGTACGGCGCCGAGCAGGCGGATGGTGCCGCGGATTTTGGCGGTGGGGGCGAGTTTTCCCTGGTTCTTGGTGAGGAAGCCGGCTTCCTGCAGGTGGGAGACGAGGCCGAAGACGGCGTTCTTGGAGCGGTAGTTGAAGAGGCGCAGCATCTCGCTATAGGAGGGCAGGCGCTTTTCGCGTGCATAGAACTCGCGCAGGCGCTGAACTTTTTCGGCGAGATCGACGGTGCGTGGCATGATGATTCTCCGTGAGGATTCGGATTGGGGAACCGCAGATGGGCGCGGATGGCTGCGGATGTCGGTATTCCGATATCTGCGTCTATCCGTGAGAATCAGCGGTTGCTCTCTTTTTCTATTGTGTTTATGCCTGAACGTTCGTTCAGGGTCAATCCAATCTTACGGAACAATAAGTTGTGAGTGGGGTGGGGCTTGTCATACTGGTTGTCATGAAACGCGCGCGGTGGCCCATCAGCCTGTTGAAAACCGGCCGACACGGAGGTCGGCCCTCCATGGATGATGCGAATACGGGGTATTCCGATGGGGGGACCGGCTCAGTCCGGTCCGTCCGGAGCTGTTCAACGGGCAGCCAGGCGGGGCGGGAGGAAAGGGATTCATGACGTATCTACGGCATTTGGAGACGGCGGTACCGCCGACGGCGTACTCGCAGGAGTTTGTGGAAGCGCGGATGGAGCAGTGGGCGAAGACGGAGCGGCAGGTGCGCTACCTGCGGCAGATCTACCGCCACTCGAGCATCGACAAGCGCCATTCGGTGGTGAGTGATTTTATGACGCCGGAGCCGACGGAGCTGTACCGGATCACGGCGGACGGCCGCATCAACAATCCGGATTCGAGTGAGCGCAACGCGATGTTCGTGAAGCACGCGCGTCCGATGGCGGTGGAGTTGGCGCGGCGCACGCTGGCGAACTGTCCGGGGCTGACGGCGGCGGATGTGACCCATGTGATCACGGTGTCGTGCACGGGGTTTTTCAATCCGGGCATGGACTACTACGTGGCGCGCGATGCGGGGCTGTCGCCGACGGTGCAGCGCTACCAGCTGGGCTTCATGGGGTGCTACGCGTCCATTCCGGCGCTGCGCATGGCGCGGCAGTTTTGCGAGGCGGATCCGCGCGCGGTGGTGCTCGTGCTGAGTCTGGAGCTGTGCACGCTGCATCTGCATCCGTACGGATCCATGGATGACATGCTGGCGAACTCGCTGTTTGCGGATGGGGCGGCGTGCGCGGTGGTCAGTGGCCGCGCGCCGGCAGAGGGGGAGCGGGCGTATCGGTTTGGCGAATTTGCGTCGTCGATTATCCCGCAAGGGGAAAAGGACATGGCCTGGACGGTGGGGGATCACGGGTTTGACATTGTGCTGTCGAGCTATGTGCCGAAGATTCTGGGGGCGGGGATACGCGACGTGATGGCGCCGCTGCTGGGTGGGCAGGGGTTGGAGGAGGCGGACATTGCGTGGTGGGCGGTGCACCCGGGAGGGCGGGCGATTCTGGACAAGGTTGAAAGCGGGCTCGGACTGCGGCCGGAGCAGGTGGCGGTGTCGCGCGAGGTGCTGCGGCGATATGGCAATATGAGCAGTGCGACGGTGCTGTTTGTGCTGAAGGACTTGCTGGCCGCGCCGACGGCGAAGGCGGGCGACCGTGTGTGCGCGATGGCGTTCGGGCCGGGCCTGACGGTGGAGTCCGTCGTTCTGGAGTTGCAGGGCGTGAAGGTGGGGAAGGCGGAGGAAGAAGTGTCGGGTGTCGGGTGCCAGGTGTCCGTTTGACGGACCGGGCTTCGCCGTTTGCCGCTTCGGATCCTGCGTGGCGCGCGGCTCCCGTCGCGCGCGCCGAACAGCGCGGGACAGGAGCCCCGCGCCACGGGGAAGGTCTCTCAGAGGAAAGCGTGTCATGATGGGGCGAGCAAATTGGACGGCGGCGATTGTGGCGGATCTGGGGGATCCGGCGCGCAAGCGGGCGCTGAACGAGCGCCTGTTTACGACGGTGGCGCCGCGCTACGACCTGGTGACGCGCGTGCTTTCGTTCGGGCGCGACGGGGCCTGGAAGCGCGCGCTGATTGCGGCGCTGCCGGACGTGGGTGCGCCGCGGTGCCTGGATCTGGCCTGCGGGACGGGCGACATTGCCGGGCTGCTGGCGCGGCGCTATCCGGATGGGGCGGTTGAGGGGATTGATTTGACGGAGCCGATGCTGGTGCTGGCGCGGCAGCGGCATGCATGCCCGCCCGCGGAGCGGCCGGGCCACCTGCGTTTCAGCCAGCAGGACATGAACGCGCTGGAGGCGGCGGACGGCAGCGTGGATGTGGTGACGGGTGGGTATGCGCTTCGCAACGCGCCGGATCTCGGGCGCGCACTACAGGAAGTGCGGCGCGTGCTCAAGCCGGGCGGCACGGCGGCCTTTCTGGATTTTTCGAAGCCCGTTTCGGTGTTGGGGCGGCGCCTGCAATTGGCCGTTCTCGGGTTCTGGGGGGGGCTGTGGGGGCTGCTGCTGCATGGCGATCCCGGCGTGTATGCCTATCTGGCGCACAGCCTCGCGCGGTTCCCGGATCGGCGCGCGTTCCGCTTGCAGATGGAAGCGGCCGGGTTTGAGGTGGTGCTCGTGCGCCGGTTCTTCCTGGGGATCATGGAATTGATGGTGGCCAGGAAGATTGAGTGATTGGGTGATCGGGAGATTGAGTGATTGGGGAGAGATGCACGGGCCTGACTTTGGACGGCGGTGGACGGATCCGGAGCTGATGGATGATCCGGACTGCGATGCGGAGCGGCTCCTTCGCACGGTGGCGCAGTTTGCGTCGATCAACCGGTTGGTGAGCCGCTACCGTTCGATTCTGACGCAAACGGTGTTGCGGGACATGGCGCGTGACCCGGGGCGCGAGTACCACCTGGTGGACTTGGGGGCCGGCGGCTGTGACATTCCGGTGTGGCTGTTGCGGGCGGCGCGGCGGCGCGGGCTGCGGCTGCGCGTGACGGCGCTGGACAGCGATCCGCGGGTGGCGGCGTGGGCGCGCCGGGAGCATGGGCATGTGGCCGGCCTCACGGTGGTGCAGGCGTTGGCCAGCGAGATGGGGGGGGCGGCGCCCCTGGACTACGTGTTCGCGAACCACTTTCTGCATCACCTGCCGGATGGGGTCCTTCGCGAGACAGTGGCGGAGGCGCGGCGCCTGGCCCGGCGGGGGGTTGTGTTCACCGACATCGAACGGGGGCCGCTCGCCTATTGGGGGGTCAGCCTGCTCACGCTTTGGGGCCGGCGGCGGAGCTTTGCGTTTGACGATGGCAGGCTTTCTGTTTGTAAAAGCTTCCGCGTAAATGAGTTGCAGGATCTTGCGGCGGGTGCGGGGCCGATGCGGGTTGAGCGTTGGTGGCCATCCCGGTTGGCGCTGATCGGGGGCGAAGCCTTCGGGGCCCCGGCGCTGTCGGCATAGCCTAGTACGCAACTATGTC
>CAZWQJ010000328.1:0-4409 GCA_964635825.1 uncultured Victivallales bacterium
TGCTTCTCCGTGACCTCGCTGGGCGCATTCATCATCAAATCCTGCGCGCGCTGGTTCATCGGGAAGGCGATCACTTCGCGAATGTTGGATTCCCGCGCCAGCAGCATCACCATGCGGTCGATGCCGGGGGCAAGACCACCGTGGGGCGGGGCCCCGTAGCGGAAGGCATTCAGCAAGGACGGGAAGCGCCGCTCGACCTCTTCGCGGCCGTAGCCGGCAATCTCAAACGCCTTGAGCATCACGTCCGGCCGGTGGTTGCGGATGGCCCCGCTGGATAGCTCCACGCCATTGCAGACAATGTCATACTGGTAGGCCTTCACCGCCAGCGGGTCCGGGCCCAGCAAGGCCTCCAGCCCACCCTGCGGCATCGAGAACGGGTTGTGCGAGAACTCGATCTGCCCGCTCTCCTCGTTGCGCTCGTACATCGGGAAGTCGACGATCCAGCAGAACCGGTAAACGTTCTTCTCCAGCAGATCGAGGTCGTTGCCCAGCTTGGTGCGAATGTCGCCGGCCATCCGGGATGCCTTCGCCGCCGCGTCGCAGACGAAGAACATGACGTCGCCGGCCTGCATGGCTCCCGCGTCGCGCAGCGCATCCAGTTCGGCGGGCTTGAGGAATTTCGCGACCGGGCCCTTGACCCCCTCCGGCGTCCAGATGAGGTACGCCAGCCCCTTGGATCCGAGCTCCTTGGCGTAATCCACCAGCTTGTCGAAGAAGCTGCGCGGCTGCCCGGCGATGCCGTGCACCGGGATCGCCCGCACCACCGAACCCTGCTGCACCGCATCGCGGAAGGCGTTGAATCCGGATTCGCGGAAGATCTCGCCGACATCCACCATCACGATCGGGTTGCGCAGATCCGGCTTGTCCGTGCCGTACTTCACCTGCGCCTCCGCAAAGGGAATCCGCACGAACGGACCGCTGTCCGCCTTCCAGTCCGAAAACTCGCGGAACACGGACGGCAGCACCGCCTCCATGACGGCAAACACGTCGTCCTGCGTGACGAAGGACATCTCCACGTCGAGCTGATAGAACTCGCCGGGCGAACGGTCGGCGCGGGCGTCCTCGTCGCGGAAGCAAGGCGCGATCTGGAAGTAGCGGTCAAAGCCGGCCACCATCAGGAGCTGCTTGAAGAGCTGCGGCGCCTGCGGCAACGCATAGAATTTTCCGCGGTGAATGCGGCTGGGGACGAGATAGTCGCGGGCCCCCTCCGGCGAGCTGCATGTCAGAATCGGCGTCTGGAACTCGCGGAAGCCGCGTTCGCACATCCGGCGGCGCAGCGCGGAAATCACGTCGGCGCGCAACATGATGTTGCGGTGAAGGCGATCGCGGCGCAGATCAAGGAAGCGGTAGCGCAGGCGCAGTTCCTCGGGGCCATCCTCGTCACCGGCCAGGTACAAGGGCAGCGGCTCGGCAGGCCCCTGCTCCATCAGCGTGTCCGCCGCCAGTTCCACCGCCCCCGTCGGCAGCGTGGCGTTGACGGTCTCGGCCGAGCGCGGCTCCACCAACCCCGTCACCGTGATCACCGTCTCCAGCTTCAGCGCCTGACACTCGGCAAAAAACGCGCGGTCCGGACGGATCACGATCTGGGTCACCCCGTAGTGATCGCGCAGGTCGATGAAGAGCAGGCTGCCGTGGTCGCGCTTGCGAAAGACCCAGCCGGAGAGACGGACCGTCTGGCCCGCATGTTCGTTGCGCAGTTCGCCGCACGTGTGACTTCGATAGGGATGCATGGGGCTTCGTTATCCTCGGAACCGCAGATGGACGCTGATGAACGCGGATAGGCCATCTGCGCGCATCTGCGCTCATCAGCGGTTCATATACTCTTCGTGTCAGTTGGCAAATGGAGACAGCGGTCCCGGTCTCACTCGCTGATCGTCACAGACGTCCCGAGTGGGATGAGCTCGAACAGTTCCTCGACGTCCTTGTTGTGCATGCGGATGCAGCCTGCGCTCTCCGCCTTGCCGATCGAATCATCCGCCCAGGTTCCATGAATGCCATAGCCGCGGGCGTCGGGCGTGTCGCCCTTAGCCTTGATGGCCATCCAGCGCGTTCCCAAGATGTTCTCCGGGTGGCCGAAGGGCACTTCCTTGCCGTCGGGCTTCCACCAGACCGGCTCCTTGATGCGATCCGACACGGCGAACGTCCCCACCGGCGTCTTGCCGAACTTGCCCGTCCCCACCTGGTACCGCTTGAAGAAGGCACCATCCAGCAGGATCAGCTGCTCATTCCGGGTCTTGCTGACCTCAATCGAAAACTTCTTGTTCAGGATCCGCATCCGGTCGCCAACCTTAATGCGGTCCGGGGTCGTGATCTGGTTGCTCCGCCCGATGAGTTCCTTCGTGGTCCCGAACTTGCGCGCGATGCGGTCGATCGAGTCGCCCTTCTGGACGACGTAGTCGATCTTGACTCCGGGCCACGGAACCGGGGTGGTAACCAACTCGACCCCGATCCGCCCCAACCGCTTCTCCACCTCCGCGCGCGTGGCCGCATCCAGCGAGGACGAGAGCAACTTCTGGTAGACGGCATGCGCCTGAGCCAAGGCGTCTGGCTGCTGGGGATGCAGAGCTTCCAGGCGGGCCCCCTCTGCCATCGACGCCGCCACGGCGGCGGGAGGCGGGGCGCTCGGCGTGCGGACCGCAGCAGGAGCCGTCGAGGGCGCACGCGCCGGCACGACCGCAGCGGTGGCCGCCGGCGCGGCGGCCACGGGTTCCGACACCGGCGAGGCCTCTTCCTCAAAGGGGGAGTCTTCGCGCGGCGGCGGGGCGGGTCGCAGGACGAGCCACAACACCACCCCACACACAACCGTCACCACCGTCAGCACCAGCCATGGCCGGCGCCGAGGGTACCGGATGCTGTCGACATCCTGCAGCGGAATCTCAGCCATTCGCCCTCAGGGTCTACTGCAGCACCGAGACGCCCGCGCCGGTCGTATTGGCGGCCGTGTCGGTTCCGGTATTCGGTGTTACGGTAATGGCAACGGGGGCCGCCATGCCGTTGATGCTGCCAGCGCCCCCACTGGACTCGATCCATGTTCCCAGCATCCGGCGATCGTTCAGGTACATGTCGGAGCCTGCCCCACGCCCCACGACGCCCTGGAACGTGCCCGTCATCAGGACCCCAACGCCAGCAGAACTGGTTCCCTCAGCCGTGAACTCCGCCACAACGGAATCCCCAACCGACGGGACCGTAGCGCCGGTGCCATCGTTGCCAGAGGTCGTCGAAACCGAGCCCATCCGCCCCACGTACTTGGCGCCATTGCTGTCCGTGATCTCGAGCTTGTTGCCCGTCTGGAAGATTGAGAACGAATAGATCGTGCGCCCGGAACTGCCCGGCTCCAGATACTGCGAGCAGGCATCCCCGATCCCGTCGCGGTTGATGTCCTCCTGGCGCGGATTCGACACGAATGGGCAGTTATCGACATCGTCGCCAACCCCGTCGCGATCCGTATCGCCCGTGTCCGTAAACCCGTCGCACGCATCGCCGACGCCGTCCCCGTCGGAATCGCGCTGATCCGGATTCGAGACGCCGACGCAGTTGTCGATGTCATCCGGAACCCCGTCCCCATCCAGATCGGTATTGCTCGTGCTCCCGTACTCGTAGTTCGCGATGATTTTGACCCCACTCCCGAGCGGAGTGCCCTGCAGGTCGATGGACCAGGAGCCCGTGCCATGCGTAATGCTGCCCGTGCAGTTGAAACCGACCAACTTACCGGTTCCGTCATCGGTCAGGCTGAATCCGCCGGCATCGATCGTCAGTGACCCCGGCACCACAGGCGCATGGTCCAAGGTTCCGCTGAAGGTCGTCTGGCTCCCGTTGCCCACGCCGATCTGCTCCGGCCCCGACACAATGCCCGCCAGTGTCAATCCCGCCGCTGCGGGACCGGCGACCGTGGCTTCCGTTTCCGAAGTCACCAACCCGGCCTCGGAGCTGAAGTCGGCCACCAGAATCCCATTGTTGGGGCCGCGGTAGACTCCGCTGTAGTTCACCCAGTCATAGCTGGAGTTCCACGAGTCGGAATCGCCGGACCCTTCCCACTCGCAACCGATCACGATTGCCGTGCAAACCAGGACCGCCGCCACACCGAGTTGCTTGTATACGCCTCTCATGCCACCTGCATCCCTCCCGCCAGCCAGTTGCGGGGTCTGTTGGTTATGTTCAGAATTCGCGTCTTCCGCCACTTCCGCCGCTCAATAGAAATTGAAGATTACCTTGTACCGGTAAAAGCCCTTCGTGTCAAAACCGTAGGTATCGACAAACTCGAACTGATTGCTGGCGGGGTCGTAGACGACCTTGCCGTGCGAGACCACATCGAGCCAGGTGCCCACGCCATTGGGGCTGTACTGCACCTGGTACTGCACCTCCGCCGTCCCGCTATCCTGCGTGGCGCGACCACCGAGGCCGCCCCGGCT
>CAZWQJ010000329.1:0-4400 GCA_964635825.1 uncultured Victivallales bacterium
CCGCTTGGACTTGGCTCTCCTGGCCCTATGCCTATGACCACAGCTCCGGCGACTGGTACTACGTCAACGAGGGCGACTCGCAATGGGTCTACGGCTACCCGCCCGCCACCGGCTGGATGGAATTCGCCGACAGCGACCTCGCCGACGGCTGGTCCTGGCACGCCTGGCCCTACGCCTACGATTGGGAGACCAATACCTGGCACTTCATAAACGAAACCGACACCCAGTGGGTCTACAACCTCGATACCGCGCAGTGGTCCATCCTCGGTGAGTTTGACGCCCCACCCGGCATGGTCCTCATCCCCGGCGGCACCAACAGCGGCACCGACGATCCCTCGCCCGGCGCGACCGCCTACACCCTCACCGTCACCAACTTCTACATGGACCGCTACGAGGTGCGCCGCTCACTCTGGGACTCCGTCCGCACCTGGGGCGCCCAGCATGGCTACACCGACCTTCCCGCCGGTATCGCCAAGGGCGCCGATCATCCCGTGCACTCGGTGACCTGGTACACCGCCGTGAAATGGTGCAATGCCCGCAGCGAAATGGAAGGCCTCACCCCCGCCTACTACACCGACTCCAGCCGCGCCTCGAACACCATCTACCGAACCGGCACCGTCCCCGTGGAAACATCCTGGGTGCGTCAGGACACCGGTTACCGCCTGCCCACACTCGAGGAATGGGAGTACGCCGCGCGCGGCGGCACCCCCAGCCACCGCTTCTCCTGGAGCGATGCTGAAACCATCCAACACACCCGCGCCAACTACGTCAGCTCCAGCACCGTCTTCTTCGACACCAGCGCCACCCGCGGTCATCACCCCGACTACGACACCGGCGCTCGCCCCTACACCAGCCCCGTCGGCAGCTTCACCCGCAACAACTACGGCCTCTTTGATATGACCGGCAACATCAACGAGTGGTGCTTCGACTGGCTGGAATTCTTCAACGGACCCCTCGGATCCGTCATCGGCGGCCACTGGGACGGCAGCGCCTACATCTGCCCCGTCGCCTTTGGCGATACCCTCTTCCTCTCCAGCTCCGCCAACACCGTCGGCTTCCGCACCGTCCGCCCCAACGCCCCGTAGCTGTCCCATTGGGCGCAAGGCAGCTCCGTCGGAACATCGGGACATACGGCCCCTTTTGCCGATACGCTCACCGTAATCATAATCTTGCGCGTAATCATAATCTTGCAGCTTCGCCCATGACCCTGTACGCCTTTCCCATGACAACAACCTTTGACCACGAGAAACTGCACGTGTATCAGGATGCGATCCGGTTTGTCTCCTGGGCCGACGAGATCCTGCAGACCATCCCGAAGAATCTTGCCGTCCACGACCAACTCGATCGGGCCTCGACGTCAATTCCGCTGAACATCGCAGAGGGCAACGGAAAATACACGGCCGCGGACCGGTGCCGCTTTTTCGACATTGCGCGAGGTTCCGCGCTGGAGTCGGCGGCGTGTCTGGATGTATTGGTCGCGAAGAAGCGACTCCCACAGGTGGGTCAAGGCAAGGAAATCCTCGTCCGCATCGTCTCGATGCTGGTGGGGTTGATTCGAAGCACGTCGGATAGCCGTGTTCACGAGGATCATGCGACATACGGGGTAGAAAGCCTAAACGCGAACGCGCAAGAGTACGCGTAGGATTACGATTATGATTCAGCAGGCAAGTGGGATTCCACCGCGCCGTGCTCTGTTTTGTTAGCTGCCCCCGCCGTCTGAACGCCACCCCCGACGGAGCTGCCTTGCGCTTCTCCCACCCCGCGCTGGCATTCCGTCAGCAACCGGCTACAATCCGGCCATCGTCATGACCCCGGCCGAATTCATTGCCAAGTGGCGCCAGGTGGAACTGAAGGAACGATCCGCCGCGCACGAGCACTTCCTCGACCTCTGCCACCTTTTCGATCACCCCACCCCGGCCGCCGCCGACCCCACCGGCGAGCGCTTCTGCTTCGAGAAGGGCGCCGCCAAGCACGGCGGCGGCGATGGCTTTGCCGATGTCTGGAAGCGCGGCTTCTTCGGCTGGGAGTACAAGGGCAAACACAAAGACCTCACCGCCGCCTACGACCAGCTCCTCCGCTACCGTGACGCCCTCGAAAGCCCGCCGCTCCTCGTCGTCTGCGACCTCGACCGCATCCTCGTCCACACGAACTTCACCGGCACCGTCTCCGCCCTCCACGAACTGGCGCTGGAATCCCTCGCCGATCCCCGCAGCATCGAAGTCCTCCGCGCCGTCTTCCACAACCCCGAAGCCCTGCGCCCCGGACGCACCAGCGCCGCCGTCACCCAGGACGCCGCCCGCCAGTTCGCCGAAATCGCCGCCGCCATGCGCGAGCGCGGCCTCGACCCCGCCGCCGTCGCCCACTTCCTCGACCGTGTCGTCTTCTGCCTCTTCGCCGAGGATACCCGCCTGCTCCCGGACATGGTCTTCACCCGCATCGTCGAAAACTCCGCCGGCGACCCGGACCGCTTCGGCAAGCTCCTTGGCCAGCTCTTCGAGGCCATGGCCACCGGCGGCGACTTCGGCCTCGAACGCATCCGCCATTTCAACGGGAACCTGTTCGACGACTGCTCCGTCCTCTCCCTCACCCCCGACGACATCAAGCGCCTCGCCGCCGCCGTCGCCCTCGATTGGTCCGCCGTCGACCCCTCCATCTTCGGCACCCTCTTCGAGCGCGGCCTCGACCCCGCCAAACGCGCCCAACTCGGCGCCCACTTCACCAGCCGCGACGACATCGAACGCGTAGTCGACGCCGTCGTCATGACCGTCCTGCGCCGCGAGTGGGACGCCTGTCGCACCCTCATCGCCACGCTCCTGACCACCGGCCGCAAGTCTCCCACGGAATCACCGCCCGCCAAACCCTTGAGCCCCGCCGCCAGCCGCAAAGCCACCGGCGAGGCCGCCAGCATCCTCCACCAGTTCCTCGACCGCCTTCAGCGCATCCGCATCCTCGACCCCGCCTGCGGCTCCGGCAACTTCCTCTATGTATCCCTCCTGCGCCTCAAAGACCTCGAAAAGGAAGCCATCCTCTTCGGCAACGACAACGGCCTCGGCTCCTTCCTCCCCATGGTCAGCCCCTCCCAGCTCCACGGCATCGAAATCAACCCCTACGCCCACGACCTCGCCCAAATGACCGTCTGGATCGGCTGGCTCCAGTGGATCCGCGCCAACGGCTTCGGCTTCCCCGCCGACCCCATCCTCCGCCCACTCTCCGACAACATCCGCCTTATGGATGCCATCGTCGGCGGCGAGTGCCAAGTGACGAGTGTCGAGTGTGGGCAGCAGAAGCAGGCATCCTCTTCTCCGCCACCGGACACGTGCCACTCAACACTCCGCGCCTCCGAACCCGACTGGCCCAAAGTCGATTTCATCGTCGGAAATCCGCCGTTCCTGGGCGGGAAGATGATGCGCCGCGAACTGGGAGACGCCTATGTCGAGCGCATTTTCTCCCTGTGGAAGCAACGTGTGCCGCCAGAGGCCGACCTTTGCTGCTACTGGTTTGAGAAGGCCCGCGCCCACATCGCGGCCGGCATGTGCAAACGCGCTGGCCTGCTCGCCACCCAAGGCATCCGCGGCGGCGCCAACCGCGAAGTCCTGAAGCGCATCAAGGAATCCGGCGACATCTTCTGGGCCGAAAGCGATCGGCCCTGGGTGCTCGACGGCGCCAACGTCCATGTTTCCATGGTTGCCTTTGACGACGACACGGAAACGGCACGCACCCTGGACGGCAAACCCGTCCAGACGATCAATCCGAATCTCACGGCTTCCGCAGATGCGACGCGCGCCATTGGCCTTCCCGGCAACGGTAACCTCTGCTTCATGGGAACAACAAAGGGCGGCCCTTTCGATATTCCCCAGGAACAAGCCCTTGAATGGCTGCACATGCCGAACCCGCACGGGCGGCCCAATTCAGGCGTAGTGGTCCCATGGGTCAACGGCATGGACTTGAACCAACGCCCGAGCAACACATGGATCGTTGACTATGGCGTCGCAATGCCCGAAGGGGACGCGGCCAGATATGAGGCCGTCTTCGCCTATGTCCGTGAGAACGTGAAGCCCAAACGAGACAAGAACAACCGCGAATCGTATCGCCGGTTGTGGTGGCATCATGTTGAATCTCGCCCAGCGCTGCGTGTCGCGCTTGCACCACTCTCCCGGTTCCTTTGCACTTGCCGAGTGGCAAAACACCGCCTTTTTGTCTGGCTCACAGCGCCAACTTTACCGGACAGCGCCACGTTTGTCTTTGCCCGCTCCGACGACTACTTCTTCGGCGTGCTGCACTCCCGCGTTCATGAAGTGTGGGCGTTGGCGCAGGGCACACAGTTGCGCGAGAAGGAAAGCGGTTTCCGCTACACGCCGACGACCTGTTTCGAGACGTTTCCGTTTCCTGGAGGGACGGGC